>CAYWXF010000083.1:0-7823 GCA_964462025.1 uncultured Pseudomonas sp.
CGTCACCACTATTGATACGCATTACATAAAGGTAAGGATCAAATTACATTAAAGTTACATTTATGCAAAAAATCAATAACTGTTGATACTAGGGGTTCGCGTCGAGGGTGCAGGAGAGGATCCGCGAGAGGTGGCTATAGGGTAGACCCGTTTCGGCATGCCACTGATTAAAAGCCTTCTGGGCTTGCAGCAGGCCTTTCTTGCTGGTCGGTGAGGCGTCCATCAGATTATGGTTTTCAAGGGCGGTGACTACATCGGCGGACAGAATGAAACCGTCATAGCCAACGCGGCGAAGAAAGTACTGGGCGGTCACGCCGCCAAGCCGCGCGCCATTGGCTTTGAGCCACAGCAGCAAACCGGCCTGATCGCTGGACGGCCACTGGCTCAGAAAGCGACCGAAGCTGCCATATTCTTCGCTTGCTTCAACAACCATGCGGGCGTTTAGCGGTACCGTGTCGATTTTTTGCATATTGCGTACGATGCGCTCATCACCGCTCAGGGCGTCCAGTCGCTCCGGCGGAACCTGCTGCCAGTAAACCGGTACAAAACCGCTGAAGGCCGCTTCAAAGCCTGGCCATTTATGGTCGATAATGCGCCATACAAAACCCGCCCGGAATACGCAGCGCGTCAGCTCTGACAGATAAAAGCTGTCGTCACGAGCTTCGAGTTCAGCCTTGGTGGCTATCACCGGGAGTCGCTTGCGCAGCGCGTCTTCGCCGCCACTGCGGGTAACCGCACGCTCATAGAAATAAGCAAACTTCATCAGGAATTCGCCTTTACTTGCTGTTCGTAATGGACCACATCAAACTCGCCGAGCGGATCTTTATGCTGAAATTGGCGCACGAAGCTCATGCCAAGCTTTTTCATAATATTAATAGACCCGTTGTTTTCGGGGTGCGCCACCGCCGAAAAACGCGTTATCGACTGGTCACCGGCAGCCAGAAAACCCGCTACATGGCGCGCGGCTTCACTCGCATAGCCCTGCCCCCAGGTATGTTGTTTGAAGCGCCAGCCCAATTCAATATTGGTGTCGTCGCGCTCATCAGAGAAGAAGAACATAGGCCGCACCAGAATAAAACCAATAAAAGCGTTATCAGCAATCGTATTGACCTGCCACAGGCCCCACCCTTTTTCCGGATTACGGTATTTTTGCATGCGTGGAATAAAGATGGCGCTGATGTCTTCACGGCTGGGCACCCGACCGGGCGTTATATAGCGCATAACTTCAGGGTTCTGATCCAGTTCATACATGATATCGCCGTCGTTTTCGTCCATCAGGCGAAAACACAGTCGTGCGGAATTGGGAATTTTTACCGGCATAAACGTTCGTCTTCTCGTCAATAATTCAGCGGTATTATAACTGCTTAACGCCGTTCAGGAAGCATATGCCGGCGCTTTTGGCTGCTCAAATTGTAAGCAGGTTATTCCGCGCCGCCGCCCAACATCAATAGGTAATTTTTTATTATTGTGCGAACCTTTCGCTAAGATGAATCGTCTTGTTGGCAGGACGCATCCGTAAAGTAGGCTAAGGACCTTCATGCAGCAGGCACAGATTGATTTACTGGTACTGGCATTTCAGCAGGGCGAAAAACGCGCCTATGGCTTGCTGTATCAGTATTTCACGCCCGGATTAAGGCGCTTTGCTGGCTATCGGGTGAGCAGTCAGGAAGTCGCTGATGATCTGGTTCAGAACGTGTGGCTGAAGGTAGCCCAGCGGGTGCACAGATTAAACGATGTGCGGGTTTTTCCGAGCTGGCTTTATCGTGCTTTACGCTGGGAAATAAGTGACTGGCGCAAATCTGCCGCTAACCAGCGTCATGCCGGCGAGGAAGTTCTGGCGGAGATTGCCGTCGGCGGGCAGGCGGAACCGGAACGGATCCCTGAGCTACTGCAAGCACTCAGGCCTGAAGAGCGGGAAGTTGTTGAGCTTTTTTATCTGCATGAATTCAGCCTGCAGGTTATTGCGCTGGCACTTGAACTGCCAGTGGGCACAGTAAAATCGCGGCTGCATAGGGCGCGCCAACAATTACAGATGTTTTATAGTGAAGAGGATTAGGCTATGAGTATCGACGATAAAATTAAGCAGGATTTGTCTGACCAAGCGCAGGAGCTCGATCGCATGATGGCAGCAAACCGGGGATTATTTGAGCATCTTGCCGCAGGCTTCAGGCCTGGTATGCGCTGGGTGATGGTGGTCGGTTATCTTCTGGCTATCCTGTTAACCGCCGCCATGATCTACACCGGCTATCATTTCCTGACAACAACAGCAGATGAACGCGTGTTTTGGGGTGTGCTTTTTCTGACAGCCCTGATTATGCAGGTGACGACAAAACTCTGGATTTGGATGGAATCAAATCGCAAATCCATGTTGCTTGAACTGAAACGTATGGAGTTACGGCTACTGAGTCAGCAGCAGACCTCTTAACCGGGGTCCGCTGCCACTCAGAAACTAAAACTTAGTTGGCTTGCTTTACACCCATCTCTTCAAGCAGGTTGTGGGCATCGTCAACCATCTGCATCTGCCACAGCATAAAGCGGGAATCGACCTGAATCGAGCGGGTATTGTCGAGGTTGAAGTCCCAGTCCGAAATGATCGAATCCAGGGTGCCGTCAAAGGCCAGGCCGACCAGCTCACCTTTGCCGTTCAGCACCGCCGAACCTGAGTTACCGCCGGTGATGTCCAGTGTCGCCAAAAAGTTAACCGGCACTGAATTCAGGGCGGCGACCCCATAAGGGCCATAGTTTTTCGCGGCGATGGCATCCAGCTGCGCCTGCGGCGCATTGAACTCGCCTTCGCCAGTCGCTTTCTGGGTGATGCCCCGCAGCGTAGTAAATGCGGTCCAGGCGGTACCGTCATAAGTACCATGATCACGGCCGGTCACATTACCGTAGGTGACCCGCAGGGTGCTGTTGGCATCCGGATAAACCGCCTGACCTTTGGACTGCATGAACGCGATTTTTGCCCGCATGTAGCTGGCATAGGCCTGCTGAATTTTACCGGCCAGCTCTTCTTCTGCAGCTTCCGCTGCCCGGTCTTCCGGATACAGCGCCACCGCAGCGCGCAGGAACGCATCCTTACTGTCAGCGAATTCGCCCGGCGTACTTCCCAGTAACGCTGTGCGGGTCGCCAGATCTGTCAGGCTGGTGCTGTCATACCAGCTGTCGATCAGCGCGATGAGTTCAACCCGGGTCATGCCATCAGTCAGCCCCATGGCCTGATCAAAACTGGCGTCACGCTGAGCTTTTGGCTGCGCCATATATTCACTCAGATTATGTAAATCCAGCGCCTTCTCGACAGCGACATCAAGGGTGCGATCAAGGCCGGTTACGTAGGCTTTAAAGCGCGGCAGATCACGTTCCTGATAGCCGGCTTTACGCTCAGCATCGGGCTTCGTCTGTTCCTGAGCTAAACGATAAATAGCCCGGGCGGTACCCAGCAGGCGTGGCCGTGCATTATCCAGCAGATAATCCGCACGAGCCTGTGCCTGTTGCTGCCGCAGCAGCGCTTCAATCGCTTCCAGATCGGCAGCATAGGCATCGCGGTTCGCTTCAGTGCTTGTTGCCCAGGCTTTCAGCGCGGCGTGTTCAGCTTTTTTACGCTCTAGCAGATCGCTTTGTGCATAGCTGTCGAGCATGCCCTGGCGGTTCTTCAGATAGTTATTGAGGCCTGCGACGCGGCTGGCATACTTCAACTGCGCGTCTTTGTTCCCTTTGGTCGCGCCAGCGATAACGGCCAGCGTATCCGTATAATGACTGACCGTGTTGGGGTAACTCCACTCAAAGGTATTGCTGACTTCTGATGGCAGGCGGTGGCGGTTGGTACGGCCCGGATAGCCCAGCGCCATAACAAAATCGCCCTCTTCCAGCGGCTCGCTGGCCAGGGTCAGATGGAAGTCTGGTGTATAGGGAACGTTGTCCTTCGCGAAGTCGGCCGACTTTCCTTCCGGACTCACATAAGCGCGGTAGAACGAATAGTCACCGGTATGGCGCGGCCACATCCAGTTGTCGGTATCACCACCAAATTTGCCGACGCCTTCAGCCGGGGCATGCACCAGACGGACATCTTTGATTTCCAGCTGCTTAATCAGGTAGTACTCAAGGCTGCCGTAGTAGGCAGCCACGCTGCAGCGGTGACCTTCATCCTGCTCGCACTCAGCAACCAGCGCCTTCTGATTGTTTTCAATAGCGTCAACCCGGGCCTTGCCACTTAGGGCATTGGTTTTCTCATCGATGATTTTAGCAGTAACATTATCAACGGCTTTGGTGACATAAATGCGACTGCCAGGCGAAGCGGACACTTCATCGGCCATGGTGGCAGCTAAAAAACCATTGGCCAGCAAGTCGTTTTCCGGCGTGGAGTTGTAGGCAATGCTGTTATAAACACAATGGTGGTTGGTGGCTACCAGGCCTTGTGGCGATACAAACGAGGCGGAACACCCGCCCAGGCTCACCACCGCGCCCATCGGGAATTCAGTCAGTTCAGTCAAGTCATTTGGATCCAGCTCTAAACCCGCAGCTTTCAGTTCAGCGGCAATAGCGGGCAATTGTTGTGGCATCCACATGCCTTCATCGGCCGCCGCGTAGGTGCTGGCCAGAGCCGGGAATAACGCCAGAAGTAATAATGATTTTTTCATAAATGCTCTTAATAGGGTAAGGCGCAAAAAGGTGCGCGAGAAAAAGGGCTGGCAAGCATCATTGGCAGAAGCGGATCTTTTGTCAATCAGGGAAATGTAAATAACTGCGACAGAAACAAAAAAGAGCCGCACCAACGCGGCTCTCTTTTATCATCCAGGACGGCGAATCAGCGGTTCGCGCGATCGCCCCGGTCATGCTCTTTTTCTTTCTCACGCTCTTCAGCGCGACGCGCTTCTTCATCTTTGGCTTTTGCCAACTCTTCGCGTTTTTTCTTGGTGTCCGGTCTTGGTATCGGGTCGTTAGGATGTGCCATAAGTACCTCCTTTCACTATCTACAGATAACTATCTACACAGGTTAAGCCTAGTAAAAAGATCGCCACTTCGCTAGCGGCGATCAGACCACGCCCTGATCAATCATGGCATCGGCCACGCGGCGGAAGCCAGCAATATTGGCACCCAGCGCCAGATTGTGGGGTGAGCCGAACTCTTCTGCAGTATTCTTAGCGTCGCGGAACACGTTACGCATAATGTCCTGCAGCTTTTCATCCACTTCAGCAAAGCTCCAGCGTACCATCCCGGCATTCTGAGCCATTTCGAGCTGACTGGTCGCTACGCCACCGGCGTTGGCTGCTTTACCGGGACCATAAGCTATTTTGGCATCGATAAATTTATCGATAGCACCTTCCGTAGACGGCATGTTGGCGCCCTCAGCAACGGCAATACAACCATTACTCAGCAAGACCTCAGCATCGTCTGCGGTAAGCTCATTCTGAGTAGCACAAGGGAAGGCAGCCTGGCCTTCGTAGCGCCACACCGAATGACCGTTTTCGGGGTAGTCCTCTCTTGGCGTGTATTTCGCATCTGGGTGGCAGTCAAGATATTCAGTCAGGCGCCCGGAGCGAACTTCTTTTATTTCTTTCAGTGTATCAACATTGATACCGTGCTCATGATAAATAGTGCCGCCCGAGTCTGAGCAGGTGACCGGTTTGGCTCCTAAGGCGAATAACTTTTCAATGGTGTAGATGGCAACGTTCCCCGATCCGGAAACTAAACAAATTTTATTTTTCAGGTTCTCACTTCGCGCCTCAAGCATGCAACGAGCAAAATAGGCAACGCCATAGCCTGTGGCCTGCTTACGCACCAGTGAACCGCCCCAGAGCGTGCTTTTACCGGTGAGCACCCCGTCAAAGCTGTTAGCCAGGCGTTTGTACTGGCCGAACATGTAGCCAATTTCGCGGGCACCCACACCAATATCGCCCGCCGGCACATCGGTCGTTGGCCCGATATGACGATAAAGTTCGCTCATAAATGACTGACAAAAGCGCATGATTTCGCCGTTCGACTTGCCCTTAGGATCAAAGTTTGCACCACCTTTGCCGCCCCCAATAGGCAACCCGGTCAGGGCGTTCTTGAAAATTTGTTCAAAGCCGAGGAATTTGATAATGCTGCCGTTAACACTCGGATGGAAACGCAGCCCGCCCTTGTAAGGCCCCAGTGCTGAATTGAATTCAACCCGGTAGCCCTTATTCACCTGGATCTTACCGTTATCATCTACCCAGGGTACGCGGAACATGATCTGCCGCTCGGGCTCAACCAGACGTTCAATAATCGAGTGTTCCCGATATTTTGGATTACTCTCGAGCAGTGGAGCCAGCGAATCGAGAACTTCTTCCACCGCCTGGTAAAATTCACATTGCGCCGGACTGGATTTCTTGAGCTTCTCGATCGTTTCATGGATATAGGACATATAGTGCCACCCGATTAAATATAGTGAATGATTAGGCTCGTTTTCGTCGCTTTATAACCTATTGTTTGTAGTCGATAATCCGGCATCTGACAAGCTTTAGTGGTGGTCCCCGGTTTGCATGTACTATGCTGTTGCGATAGTATGCGCGCGCCGTCGCAATGACGATAACCTTTATCATAACCCTCAAGAGATACAACACAGCATGCAGATAACGCCACCCTAGCGTTCCGCCCTCTATTGCTGACTGAGTCACCCGCGACTCAGGTTTTTCTGTGTCTGTTTATTCTGTTCTTTTGACAAAAAAAGTGAATCCAATTCATGTTCAAGACCATTCAACAAAGCTGGTTTTCTAACATCCGTGGCGATGTATTGGCCGGTATTGTGGTTGCCCTCGCGCTTATTCCCGAAGCAATCGCATTCTCAATTATCGCGGGCGTTGACCCAAAAGTCGGTTTGTACGCTTCCTTCTGTATTGCCGTTGTCATTGCGTTTACGGGAGGGAGGCCTGGAATGATCAGTGCCGCCACCGGCGCCATGGCCCTGCTGATGGTGACCTTGGTGAAAGAGCATGGCCTCGAATACCTGCTGGCAGCCACCTTGCTCACCGGCGTACTGCAGATTGGTGCCGGTTACCTGAAAATGGGCTCACTGATGCGCTTTGTATCGCGCTCGGTGGTCACCGGCTTCGTCAACGCCCTGGCTATCCTGATTTTCATGGCGCAGCTACCGGAGCTCACTAACGTAACCTGGCATGTTTATGCCATGACCGCAGCGGGCCTGGGCATTATCTATTTATTCCCCTACGTACCCGTTATCGGGAAATCACTCCCGTCACCGCTGGTCTGTATTGTGGCGCTAACTATAGTCGCTATTCTGCTGAATATGGATATCCGCACTGTGGGCGACATGGGCCAGTTGCCTGATACCCTGCCGATTTTCTTATGGCCGGATGTACCGCTCAACCTGGATACGCTAATGATCATTTTGCCTTACTCAGTCGCGCTGGCTGCGGTGGGCTTGCTGGAATCCATGATGACGGCCACTATCGTTGACGATTTGACCGATACCAGTAGTGATAAGAACCGTGAGTGTAAAGGCCAGGGGGTGGCTAATATAGGCGCCGGCTTACTCGGTGGTATGGCTGGTTGTGCCATGATCGGTCAGTCGATTATTAACGTGAAATCCGGCGGACGGACGCGGCTTTCAACCCTGGTCGCCGGTATCTTCCTGATGGTACTCATACTGCTACTTGATGAGTGGTTAGTTCAGATCCCGATGGCCGCTTTAGTCGCCGTGATGATCATGGTTGCTATCGGTACCTTTAGCTGGGATTCTATCCGCAAAATGAAGAAGCATCCGCTTTCGACCAACATCGTGATGGTAACGACCGTGGTGGTGGTGGTTGCCACCCACAACCTGGCCCTTGGGGTTGGCGTTGGTG
>CAYWXF010000084.1:0-7749 GCA_964462025.1 uncultured Pseudomonas sp.
CAGGCGCGGCCAGGCAGCCGCGCCCGATTCAGGTCAGAAGGTAATTCGTTCTTTGTTTAACTCAAGCACCCGCGGACCTATACCTTTAATCTGTAATAACTGATTCAGATCGCTGAAGCTGCCCAGTTTCGTGCGTAAATCAATGATGGCTTCAGCACGTTTCAGGCCTACCCCGGTGAGGTTCATCGCCAACTGTTCAGCTGAAGCAGTATTCAGATTAACCTGCGCAACCTGCTGCAGCCCCGGTTCCCAGATTGGCATGGGTTCTGCTGTAGCCGGCTGCAGCAACACCAGCGGCGATAGCATAGAGGCAAAAATAAGTGTCTTCCGTAACATAGCGTCTCTCCTGATAGAAGCTGCCAAATGCAGCAATCAGGAGTCTAGCTGTAGTTGCCGGCACAACGCCAGTTGCAGCAGCGGACTAGCGTGTAAGACTACGATTAATTGCCTGTAAGGCTGCCATAGGGTCCTCGGCCTGAGTAATCGGACGACCAATAACCAGTACCTGAATGCCGAGCGCCTGCGCCTGCTCTGGTGTCATGATCCGCCGCTGATCGCCCTGCTCGCTGCCAACCGGACGGATGCCGGGGGTAACCAGAACGAAGTCACGACCAAACTCCGCCTGCAGCTGTTCAGCTTCCCACGCCGAACAAACCACACCATCAAGACCGCTGACCGCAGCCAGCCGCGCCAGGCGCTGCACCTGGTCGGCGGGTTCCACAGTAATTCCAGTTTCCGCCAAATCATCAGCAGTCATGCTGGTCAGTACGGTAACGCCAATAAGTAGCGGCGGCTCAGGGAAATCGGCGAGCGCCGAGCGCGCCGCTTCCATCATGCGCCGGCCGCCGCTGGCATGTACATTGACCATCCATACGCCCAGTTCAGCCGCAGCGCGAACTGCTTTTGCGACCGTATTGGGAATATCATGAAATTTCAGATCAAGAAAGACTCTAAAGCCTTCATCTACCAGCCGTTTTACGAACTCCGGGCCAGCGCTGGTAAACAGCTCTTTGCCTACTTTAAGGCCGCACATATCAGGGCTAAGCCGACGCACTAACGGCCATGCTGACGCCTCATCAGGAAAATCCAGGGCGACAAAAATCTGTGACTCAGGCTTCATTTACTCTCCATCTAAACCAATTATGGGCTTGATTTCACCCCAGCTACGACATGACGGGCAATGCCAGTAAAGTGTGCTCCCAGCAAAGCCACAGTGGCGGCACCGATACTTCGGCCGTTGCTGCAATTGTTGCTGCACCAGCTTCTGTAACATCCGCAGACTATCACGCGCCTTGCCTACATCGGCGGCGCGGATATGGAACGCCATAAGCTGGTGAAAGCCCTTCATGGTGGGGTGTTTAATTAGGGTGGTCTGAATAAACTTCTCGGCGGCTTCGATGCCATTTTCACGGGCAATTAGTTCAGACAACAGCACCGCGGCGCTGGTTGACTGGCTGGTCTTCACGCAGTCATGTAGGAAATGAATAAGCCCGGCTTCATCTTCAAGGGCTTCAAAACAGGCCTTAATTAAGGGTAAAGCTTCGGCGATAAAGGCCTTATCTTCGTGCAGGATGCCGGCTAGAATCTGTTGGGCTTTGCGATAATGCCCCTGGTTAAACCACAAACGGCCGAGGGCTAGCGCAGCTCTGGCGCAGCCAGGATCGTGCTTACGCGCTTTTATGTAATATTTTCCCGCCAGTTCAGTGCTTTCCTGTTTCTCTGCCAGTTCGCAATAGAGTTGTGCAACCACCTGCTCCGCCGCTTTATCGGTACGGGTCAGCTTCAGCGCAACCTTAATGGCCTTATCCCATTCATGAGTGGCCTCATAAAGCTCGAGCAAGTGGCGCTGACAGGCTTCACGGAATGCTTTGTCTTGCTGCAATGCCAACAACATATCTTCGGCCCGGTCATAAATACCCGCTGCGAGGTAATCCAGGCCCAGTTCAAACATCGCCTCGCGGCGCTCCTGCTCGGAAATGTTCGGCCGCGAAGTCAGGTTCTGGTGCACTTTTATCGCCCGATCCACCTCGCCCCGACGTCGGAATAACTTGCCAAGCGCCCAATGGGTTTCGAGGGTATCGGAGTCAACATCGAGGAGTTCAATGAAAAGATCGACCGCCTTATCAGGCTGATCAGACAGCAGTAAATTAAGGCCTGTCACATATTGGCGGGAGAACAGTTCCTGCTCACGGCGCCCTTCATTACGGACACTGTTACGCCCCATAAACCAGCCATAAGCGGCAGCAACTGGTAGCAGCAGAAACAAAAGTTCAAGCATTAGTTCTGGCTCGTTTTAATCACTTGTTTGCGCAGCTTACGGTTTTCGCTTCGTAACAAGACCTGGCGGCCGGCCATACTCAACAGACCGATCACGAATCCCAACAGCAAAAATCCGGCTGCAATGGCAGCAACGGGCAAGCTGTAATTGCCAACAAAAAGATCAATGCTGACGAGCTGCTTATTCAATGCCCCGAAAAAAACCGCAATCAGGAATAAAATCAATAACGGCAGACTGACAAAAACAAATCGGATCATAATGTTTCCTGTCTGACACTCATAAAAAAACGGCATGCCATAATATAGCATGCCGTTTTCGTTTACTCGACGTTAAATCTTGTCGACCCGTTCCCGTAGCTCTTTACCCGGTTTAAAGTGAGGGACATATTTGCCCTCAAGTTCAACCTGCTCTCCGGTTTTCGGGTTGCGACCAATTCGTGGCGCCCGATAATGCAGTGAAAAACTTCCAAACCCACGGACTTCAATTCGTCCGCCGCCCGCTAACTGCTGGGCCATCTGTTCGATAATCTCTTTCACCGCATCTTCAACCTGTCGCGGAGAAAGCTCAGGATACAACGTTGCCAACTGTTGAATCAGTTCTGACTTTGTCATCTTAAGCTCCTCTAACGTGCTGTCGCACGCACGATCCATGTTATCAGGCAGCTAACGAATCAGTGATTAATCGTCTTTATTAGCTGCTTTGAAAGCTTCAGCCATTGCGCTGGAGAACTTGTCGCCTTCGTCTTGCTGCTTGTTCACCGACTCAATCGCTTCTTTTTCCTGAACTTCGTCTTTCGCACGAATTGACAGGCTCAGTACGCGATTTTTACGATCAACGCCCATGAAACGAGCTTCAATTTCGTCGCCGACTTTCAATTCAGTGGTCGCATCTTCAACGCGGTCACGTGAAATGTCTGAAGCGCGAACATAGCCTTCAACGCTGTCAGCCAGTTCTACTTTCGCACCTTTGGCGTCAACTTCTGTGACCTTACCAGTAACGATAGCACCTTTTTTGTGGGCTGCCAGATAATTGTTGAACGGATCTTCTTCCAGCTGCTTAATGCCTAAAGAGATACGCTCACGCTCGGCATCGACCTGCAGGACGATAGCGGTAACTTCTTCGCCTTTCTTGAATTCACGTACAGCTTCATCGCCGGTAGCTTCCCAGCTGATGTCTGACAAGTGAACCAGACCGTCGATTCCGCCGTCCAGGCCAATAAAGATACCGAAGTCAGTGATTGACTTAATTTTACCGGAAACTTTGTCGCCTTTATTGAAGTTCTTAGCAAACTCTTCCCAAGGGTTAGGTTTACACTGTTTCAGGCCAAGTGAAATACGACGACGTTCTTCGTCGATTTCCAGCACCATCACTTCAACTTCGTCATCCAGGTTCACGACTTTAGATGGGTGAACGTTTTTGTTGGTCCAGTCCATTTCTGAAACGTGTACCAGACCTTCAACGCCTTCTTCGATTTCAACGAAGCAGCCGTAATCAGTCAGGTTAGTTACCCGACCAGTCAGGCGGTGGCCTTCAGGATAGCGATTAGCGATATCTGACCATGGATCTTCGCCTAACTGCTTCAGACCCAGAGACACACGAGTGCGCTCACGATCAAACTTCAGTACTTTAACAGTGATTTCGTCGCCGACATTCACGACTTCGCTTGGATGCTTAACGCGTTTCCAGGCCATGTCAGTGATGTGCAGCAAGCCGTCAACGCCGCCTAAGTCTACGAATGCACCGTAGTCGGTCAGGTTCTTAACGATACCAAGAACTTCCTGGCCTTCTTGCAGGTTTTCCAGCAGCGCATCGCGCTCTGCACTGTTTTCAGTCTCGATCACAGCACGACGTGAAACCACCACGTTGTTGCGCTTCTGGTCCAGCTTGATAACTTTAAATTCTAAATCTTTGTTTTCCAGGTGCGCAGTTTCGCGAACCGGACGCACATCAACCAGAGAGCCTGGCAGGAACGCACGTACACCGCCTAAATCTACGGTGAAACCGCCTTTAACTTTACCGCTGATAACACCGATAACAGTTTCCTGGTCTTCGTAAGCTTTCTCGAGTTGCAGCCATGCTTCATGGCGCTTAGCTTTTTCACGCGACAAAATCGTTTCGCCGAAGCCGTCTTCCACAGCATCAAGCGCAACATCAACCTGATCGCCCACCTGGATTTCCAGTGCGCCATCAGCGTTACGGAATTGATCAACAGGAATAGCACTTTCAGATTTCAGGCCAGCGTCAACTAATACAACATCACGGTTAATAGCAACGATTGTACCTTTAACGATTGAACCCGGGCGTGTTTCTACCTCTTTAAGGCTTTCTTCAAACAGTAGTGCAAAATTATCTGACATATGAGTTGGCTTTCTTCAGTTAAGTACGTCCACCAGACAATCCTGTGAGGCGGGGTTGTTATAAATAATCTGCTCGCATCCTTACTGCAGACCGCTAAGCCGGCGACCCTAAGAGCCTACCTTCTCAGTATTCGAGAGCTTGCCATGGGCAAACTCGAGTATTTGTTCGACCACTTCGTTGATCGATAAATCCGTTGAATCTACAAACAACGAACCCTCAGCAGCCTGCAAAGGGGCAACCGAGCGGTTTGTATCGCGTTCATCCCGTTCCTGGATTTCGGCGATTAATTGGTCAATTTTAGCAGTAAAACCTTTCTCTAGCAATTGTTCATAGCGCCGGCGTGCCCGTTCTTCGGCACTTGCAGTCAGATAGACCTTGGCGGCAGCATCTTTAAATACCACAGTACCCATATCGCGGCCATCGGCCACCAGGCCCGGTAGTTCTTTAAACGCCCGCTGCCGGCGCAGCAATGCCTCGCGCACACGGGGCAGAGCGGCAATTTTGGATGCCATGTTGCCGACCGCTTCAGCGCGAATCGACATGGTAACGTCTTCACCTTCAAGGATAATATGAGTGAGCGACTTTTCTTCCTCAATCTCAAACTTAACGTCAAGATTACTTGCCAGCGCCACCAGACTTTCTTCGTCGTCGGCATCAAAATCATGATGCAAAGCTGCCAGCGCCAGGACCCGGTAAATTGCCCCGCTATCCAGCAAGTGCCACCCTAGTTTCTCAGCGAGAATACGACTTACGGTACCTTTGCCGGCCCCACTTGGGCCATCGATAGTTATAACGGGAATGTTTTGGGTCATGGGCATCCTCTACCAGATAAAAGCGCCGCAATTATACGGATTTTGCGGGAAATTGCACCTTTATTCGGCAAGCCGGTTGGGCGGGGTGAAACCTGATGGCCATGAACAGCGGCCGATCAGTGACACAAGCGCTGAAATTCCGAGAAGAAATCAGGGTATGTTTTGCGGCAGCAGTCGGGGTCAAGAATACGCACCCCCGCCGCAGCAAAGCCGAGTAACGCAAAGCACATGGCCATCCGATGGTCATCATAGGTAGCGATAGTGGCGTGGGCGATCTCAGACGGCGGCGTGATACGGATACTGTCAGCAAACTCCTCCACAATAGCACCAGTTTTACGAAGTTCAGTTGCCATCGCGTGCAGGCGATCCGTTTCCTTAATGCGCCAGTTACCGATGTTGCGAATATGGGTGGTTCCCTCCGCAAACAGCGCCAGCGTGGCGAAGGTCATTGCCGCATCGGGGATGGCATTAAGATCAGCATCAATAGCCTGTAGTTGCCCGCCTTGCACGTCAATGAAGGTCTCACCAATATCAAGCTTACCGCCCATCTTCGCCAGGTAACTGGCAAAGGCCAGATCGCCCTGGATACTTGCCTGACCAATCCCATGCACGCGCAGGGGCCCGCCACCGAGTACACCAGCGGCAAGCCAGTAGGAAGCCGCACTGGCATCGCCCTCAATCCAGTACGTGCCGGGCGAACGGTAGCTCTGCTGGCCGGGAATCATGAACGCCTGCCCGTTAACGCGGTGGATCTGAACGCCAAATCGCTCCAGCATGGCCAGGGTCAGTTCAATATAAGGCCAGGACACCACCTGCCCCTGTAACTGCAGCACGCTGTCATTAGGTAGCAAAGGTAAGGCCATCAGTAAGGCACTGATGTACTGACTGGACTCACTGCCGTCGATCGTGAGGTGGCCGCCGCGTAACCCGCCTGCTAACCGCACCGGCGGATAGCCCTGATTATTAAGGTAGCAAATATCCGCACCGCCACTTCGCAGAGCGTCGGTCAGCGCCGCGAGCGGGCGTTCCTGCATACGCTGGTTACCGGTGAGAACGCAATGTTGATCGGTTAACGTAGCACTCAGCACCGCTGTCAACGGGCGGATAGCAGTGCCGGCATTGCCAAGGTCTAACTCTTCAGGAAGCTGTGGCCACTGCCCGCCACAGCCGGCAACCGTGATCCGGGTGGTGTCAGCAGCATCAATATCAATGCCGACACCCAGGGCAGTCAGGGCTTCCAACATACGTTCGGTATCATCGCTGCGCAGCACATTAGTAAGCAACGTGCGTTCACCAGGCTGGCATAACGCAGCCATTAACAGCGCACGGTTGGCAATGCTTTTTGAGCCGGGCAGAGTAACCTCCCCCCGGCACTGCTGCAAACCGGACAATTCCAGCGCTGCGGTCATACTTAGCCGGCCTGCTCCGCCAGGATATTCTTCATGGCTTCGATAAATACCTGGTTTTCTTCCGGCAGACCAATACTCACCCGCAGGTGTCGTGGCAGTTCATAGCCCGCAACCGGCCGCACAATGACCCCGGCATGCAGTAATTTCTGATACATGCCAGCCGCATCATCCCCTACTTCGATAGTGAGAAAGTTTCCGCGTGACGGGATATAACTCAGCCCGTGCTCATCACAAAACAGCGTTAACTGGGCCATACCGGTATCGTTGACAATCACTGATTTATCCAGGTATTCAATATCTTCCAGCGCGACTTCTGCGGCCCGCAGGCTCAGGCTGTTCATATTGAACGGCTGACGCACCCGGTTCAGCAGGTCAGCAACGTCCGCGCCTGTTACCGCGAATCCGGCCCGCAGGCCTGCCAGCCCATAAGCCTTGGAGAAAGTACGGGTGACCAACAGATTGGGAAATTCAGCAACCCATTTAAACGACGGTGCACGCTCTTCTTCGGCGACATACTCGGAATAGGCTTCATCCAGTACCACCAATACCTGCTGCGGGACTTTTTTCAGGAAGTCATAAAGCGCATCAGAACTTAAAAAGGTGCCGGTCGGATTGTTCGGGTTAGCGATGAAAATCATCCGGGTACGGTCAGTGATCGCGTCCAGCATGGCATCCAGATCGTGGCCATAATTCTTCGCCGGCACGGCAATCCCTTTCGCCCCTATGGCCTGGGTTACTATCGGATAAACCACAAAAGCGTGCTGCGAATAAATCACTTCGTTTTTATCGCTGACGAAGGTACGGGCGATCAGCTCAAGCACATCATTAGATCCATTGCCCAGGGTGATTTGATTTGCCTTGATATTAAATTTTTCCGCAATCCTGGTTTTCA
>CAYWXF010000085.1:0-7590 GCA_964462025.1 uncultured Pseudomonas sp.
GCCATTTGTCGTCGGTGTCATCACTGACAATTGCCTCGACCACATCGACAATATCATTACCCGCAGTCAGCTGTTCAATGTGCGCGCGGTGGGCCTCAACCTGCCCCGCCGGTCGCAAACCGCTGTCACGGCGGGCTATGCTGTCAATTGCGTCACTGACTTTCTGCTGGTTGAGGGCTGCGGTATCACCCCACTCAATCGCTTTTAGCTTGTCCAGTACTTCATTTTTGCTGTCACTGCTGACAAAGTAATCTGCCAGGTTCAGGAACAAGGCATCAGCACCGTTCATATGAGCACCGGTGAGGCCTAAAAATAAACCGCAGCCAGCAGGCATCTGGTTCAGGAAGTGGGTAGCACCCACATCCGGGTACAGGCCGATCGTAATTTCCGGCATCGCCAGCAGTGACCGTTCGGTCACTATGCGATGGCTGGCGCCATTCATCAGACCCATACCACCGCCCATAACGATACCATGGCCCCACAGCACCAGCGGTTTCGGAAAGCGGTGAATGGTGTAGTCCAGCCGATACTCCTGAGTAAAGAAGTTTGCCACTTCATCCACCAGCTCACCGGGCTGATCGACCATTGCCTTATACATGGCAACGATATCACCACCAGCGCAAAAGGCTTTCTCACCAGCCCCTTGCAGCCAGACGCAGGCAATATCGTCATCCGCGGCCCACAGATCCAGCTGCGGCTGCAGCAGACCGATCATATCCAGGCTCAGCGCATTCAGCGATTTTTCTGAATTCAGTGTGGCAACGCCGATGCGTTTTCCACCGGCGGCAGAAACTTCATCAAATAACACAACGTTTTCCATTGTCGCTCCCTGCATGCTTGTCTGGTTAGAGAATGGCCCGATCGATATCAGCCAATAGCCGGCGGCCAATGATTACCCGCATAATTTCGTTGGTTCCTTCCAGAATCTGGTGAACCCGGACGTCACGAACATGACGTTCCAGCGGGTATTCTTTGATATAGCCATAGCCACCATGGATCTGCAGGGCTTCATTACAGACCTGGAATCCCACATCGGTAGCGAAGCGTTTCGCCATGGCGCAATAAGTGGTTTTATCCGGATCATTGGAATCCACTTTAAAGGCCGCTAAACGAACCATTTGCCGCGCAGCAACCAGTTCAGTGGCCATGTCAGCCAACTTAAATTCCAGCGCCTGGAACTGGCCAATTTGCTTGCCAAACTGCTCACGCTCGAGCAGATAATCGCGGGCGGTATTCAGAGCGGCCTGAGCGGTACCCACAGAACACACGGCGATATTAATACGGCCGCCGTCGAGGCCCATCATGGCAAATTTAAAGCCCTGGCCTTCTTCGCCCAGCAGGCTGGCAGCGGGAATACGTACATCTTCAAAGGTGACCAGCCGGGTTGGCTGCGCGTTCCAGCCCATCTTGGCTTCTTTTTTACCGTAGCTGATGCCTTTGGCGTCGGCCGGTACCGCAAATGCAGAAATACCCTTAGGCCCCGCTTCACCGGTTCGTGCCATCACCACCAGTACATCGGTAGCGCCGGCTCCGGAGATAAACATTTTCGAGCCGTTGATAACGTACTCGTCGCCATCTTTTTTAGCTGTGGTGCGTAAACTTGCGGCATCCGATCCGGCACCGGGCTCAGTCAGACAGTAAGAGCCAAGCTTCTCGCCAGTTACCAGTTCCGGAACCCACTGTTCAATAGTTTCCTGGGTACCGAACGAGCCGATCATCCAGGTGACCATGTTATGGATGGTCATCATGGCCGTGGTCGCGGTACAGCCCATCGCCAGTTGTTCAAAAATCAGCGCGGCGTCGAGCCGGCTCATGCCAAATCCACCGGCTTCCTCTGGTGTGTACATGCCCATAAAGCCCATTTCACCGGCCTTACGGAACACCTCCAGCGGAAAGTGGGATTCTTCATCCCACTGGGCTGCATATGGGGCCAGTTCTTTATCGGCAAAGGCCCGTGCGGTATCAACAAATGCTTGCTGGTCGTCTGTCAGGTCAAAATTCATCAGCTGGTCACCTTCTGTTACTGCAAGTGAATCGTCATATTCGGGCCATTGGCGTCAGCGATATCGCTTTCGAACCAACGGGCGGTAATGGTTTTGGTTTCGCTGTAGAAACGCACGCCCTGCTTACCATAAGCATGCAGATCGCCAAAGAACGAACCTTTCCAGCCAGTGAACGAGAAGAACGGCAGTGGTACCGGAATCGGAATGTTAATACCGACCTGGCCGACTTCAACTTCATGCTGGTATTTACGCGCGGCGGCGCCACTGGCAGTGAAGATTGAGGTGCCGTTACCGTACGGGTTGGCGTTAACCAGCGCGATCGCTTCTTCCAGCGACTTCACTTCAGTGGTACAAAGCACAGGACCAAAGATTTCATTCTTATAAATCTCCATGTCGGTGGTTACTTTACCGAACATAGTAGGTCCAACCCAGTTGCCATCCGGGAAGCCGTCGACTTCACAGTTACGGCCGTCAACCAGAAGCTCGGCGCCTTCTTTCTCGCCCTGGCTGATAAACTGCTCTACCCGTTGCTTGGCCTGCGGGCTGATTAACGGGCCGTAAGCCGCGCCTTTGTCATCCCAGCCGCCTGGCTTCACTTTCGCCAGTTCGGCCGCGATTTCAGGGATCCACTCACGGGCCGCGCCAACAAATACCGCAACTGAAATGGCCATACAACGCTGACCGGCCGCGCCAACTGAAGCACCGACCAGGTTACTGATAACCTGGCTCTTATTGGCGTCAGGCATGATCACGCAATGGTTTTTCGCACCGGCAAACGCCTGTACCCGTTTCATGTTCTCGGTACCGCGGCGATAAATATACTGGCCAACAGGTACTGAACCAACAAAGGAGATAGCGCGCACTGCCGGCTCATCCAGCAGGAAGTCGACCTGCTCTTTGCCACCGTGAATCACCTGCAACACACCTTTCGGTGCGCCTGCTTCAACAAATAATTCGGCCAGACGGGTTGGCGTCAGCGGATCCTGCTCGGATGGTTTCAGAATAAAGGTATTACCACAGGCAATCGCCAGCGGGAACATCCATAACGGGATCATCGCCGGGAAGTTAAATGGCGTGATACCAGCGCATACGCCCAGTGGCTGGGTGTAGCTGTAGCTGTCGATACCGCGGGCCACGTTTTCTACGGTTTCACCCATCAGCAGTGACGGAATGTTTGCCGCGTGTTCAACAACTTCAATACCACGCCAGACATCACCCTTGGCATCATCAAAGGTCTTGCCGGTTTCGCCGGCCAGAATCTCGGCGATTTCGTCGTGGTGTTCTTTCAGTAAGGCCTGGTAACGCAGCATAACCCGCGCCCGCTCAGAAACCGGGGTCTCCTTCCAGGTAAGAAAAGCTTTCTTAGCGCTGGCTACCGCTTCCTGCATTTCGGCGAGGGTTGTCACCGGGGCCTGGGCGATCACTTCCTGGGTAGCCGGGTTGGTTACGTCAATCCACTGCTCGGTGGCCGACTGTTTAAATTCGCCGTCGATAAATACTGGAACTTTCCTGGTCATCTGTCTGTACCTCAATGTTCTGTAAATAGAGTTCGATAATAGTTACTTTCAATTATTGCGCATTAGAGCATTACTGCAGAGCCTTTAACATCGACGATTTTGCCTCTATAATGGACAAAATTGCGATCCAGGCCTCTGGAAATCCTTATATTATGAGTCAACCTTCATCCTGGCCGTTACCGGCTGGCAGCTCCCGCGTCGTGTTCCCGCTGTCGCTCACCGAACAGCTGGCGGAGCATCCGCTGACCAGTCATCTTTATCCGCTGGCCTACGGTCACTATATGGATGCCGCCGGGCATCAGGTGCAACGCGAACAACACACCGATTACCTGTTGATTTTTTGCCACCGCGGTCGGGGACAGTTTCATACGCCCCACGCCGCAGGTGTGCTGCAGGCCGGCCAGCTACTTCTGTTACCGGCGAATACCGCCCATCAGTACCAGGCTCAGGCCGACGACCCCTGGAGCATTTACTGGGTGCACTTTCATGGCACCGCTGCAGAGCGTTGCCTGCAACTGCTCAATTTTACCCCACAGCAACCGGTACTTACTTTAGCACGCTGGCGCCAGCTAATCCCGTTCGTTACTGAGTTGCTGAACCTGCAGCATCAGCGCTACAGTCTATCGGCTGGCGTGCTGGCTGCAACGTTAGTGCAGCGAATAATCGCCGAAGTGCCCCGTTTATCCGATACCGCGCAACCCGCGGCGGGATTCGACCTGGCGGCGCTCGACCGCTACATGCAGGACAACAGCCATCGCAACCTGGCGCTACAGGACTTTGCTGCCGTGGCCGGACTGTCCCGCTATCACTTCAGTAAAAAATTCAAAACCGCGACCGGGATCAGCCCGATGCGCTATTTTAACCAGCTGAAAGTACGGCTCGCCTGCCAGCTGCTGGATACCAGCACCGAGTCGGTGCGGCATATTGCCCAGTTGCTCGGCTTTGACGACCCTTATTACTTTTCCCGCTTATTCAAAAAAACCATGGGGGTCTCGCCGCAATTTTACCGCGACAGCCACCATCGCCAACAGGAACGCTAATCATGTGGATACTCTGGACTGTTACTGCACTATGGGCGGCTAGCTTCTCACTCATCGGAGAGTTTCTGGCCGGCCAGGTCGACGGTTATATCGCGGTATTTATCCGCATGCTGTTGGCTCTGCTGCTGTTTTTACCCCTCTGGCGGCCGCGCCGGTTGCCCGCGGTACGCCAGTTGCAACTTGCCGGCATTGGCGCCGTGCAAATCGGTATTATGTACTTACTGCTTTATCATGCGTTTCTGTACCTGCAGGTGGCAGAAGTACTGCTGTTCACAATCTTCACGCCGCTCTACGTTACGCTGATTGACGATATGATTTTTCATCGCCGTCATCTGCCGCTACGCTGGTGGCTGGCCGCGGTACTGGCAGTACTGGGCGCCGCCGTTATCCGTTTTAACCAACCCAGTGAAGACTTTTTTACCGGTTTTTTGCTCATTCAGGGCGCCAACTTGTGCTTTGCCGCTGGTCAGGTCATGTATAAACGCCTGCCCCTGGGAACCGAGCGCCAGCAGTTACATGTATTCGCGCTGTTCTTTATCGGCGCGGCACTCACGACCGGTATCGCCATGGCCTTGTTTGCTGACTTTTCCATGCAACCACAGGGTACCCTGGAATGGGCCATTTTATTGTGGCTTGGCCTGGGCGCCTCGGGCGTCGGTTACCTGGCCTGGAACATCGCCAGCAAAAGGGTCAATACCGGCCAGCTGGCCACCATGAACAATATGCTGATCCCGGCTGGCCTGCTGGTCAATTTTGCTTTCTGGGGCCAGCAGGTCGACTGGCTGCGACTAGCCCTGGGCGCGGCCATACTGCTGCTGGCAGTATGGCTGGCCTCCCGGGACCGCAGTTCAGACTAGCTCGACGGCCAGGGCGACGGCTTCACCGCCACCAATGCAAAGCGAGGTGATACCACGCTTTTTATTATGGCGCTTCAGCGCGTGGATCAGGGTCACCAACAGCCGTGCGCCACTGGCACCAATCGGGTGTCCTAACGCGCAGGCACCACCATGTACGTTCACTTTGCTGTGATCCAGGCCCATTTCTTTCATCGCCAGCATAGTGACCATGGCAAAAGCTTCGTTGATTTCCCACAGGTCGACACTATCCTGCTCCCAGCCCGTGCGCTCCAAGAGCTTACGCATGGCACCTATTGGTGCGACCGTAAACTCCGCCGGTGCCTGTGAATGGGTGGCATGGCCAACAACCCGCGCCAGCGGCGTCAGGCCTTTGGCTTTGGCATCACTTTCACGCATCAGTACCAGTGCCGCAGCGCCGTCTGAAATCGAGCTAGAGTTGGCGGCGGTAATCGTCCCTTCTTTAGCGAAAGCCGGGCGCAGACTGGGGATTTTATCCGGCATGGCGCGGCCGGGATTTTCATCGGTATCTACGGTCACGTCGCCTTTGCGGGTGCTGTAGGTAACCGGCACAATTTCGCTATCAAATCCGCCCTCTTTAATCGCCTGCTTGGCACGGCTCAGCGATTCCATTGCAAATTCGTCCATCGCCTCACGGCCCAGACCGTAGTCGTCGGCAGTGCTCTGTGCATAACAACCCATCGCCTTCCCTTCGTAGGCGTCTTCCAGGCCATCAAGCATCATGTGGTCAAGGATCTGATCGTGGCCCATGCGAATGCCGGTACGTGCCTTCTTGAGCAGGTATGGCGCATTCGACATGCTTTCCATACCGCCAGCGATAACCGCGTCAGCCGATCCGGCATGCAGCAAATCATGCGCCAGCATCACGGTTTTCAGGCCTGAACCACACACCTTGTTCAGGGTAGTGGCGCCAACTTTACGGGGCAGCCCCGCATACAGGCTGGCCTGGCGCGCGGGCGCCTGGCCCAGACCGGCTGGTAATACGTTACCCATAATCACTTCGCTGATGTCGTCACCCTGCAAGCCACTTTCCTGCAGTGCTGCCTTAATGGCTTCGGCGCCCAGATCTGTTGCTTTAACGGCGCTCAGGTTGCCCTGAAAACCGCCCATAGGCGTACGTTTTGCGGCAACAATCACTACTGCGTCATTCGACTTCATTCATCCTCCTGCGAGGGGCCGTTAGCACACGACCCTTCTTACCTTTACGTTAACGTCAACTTGATTTAAGCTTAACGCCCTCATTAGCCAAAATGCAAGTACAAATGAACGACCTTACAACCTACAGCATTGGCGAACTGGCACGGGAATTTGACATTACTACCCGCAGTATTCGCTTTTACGAAGATCAGGGCCTGCTGACGCCCGGCAGACAAGGCCAGACGCGTCTTTATACCAATAAAGACCGGGTCCGCTTAAAACTTATACTGCGTGGCAAACGGCTAGGCTTCTCACTGGCCGAAACCAAGCGGCTATTTGACCTGTATGACATGGAAAATAGCAGCGTCCGTCAGCTACACACAGTTTTAGAACTTATCGACGACAAGAGAATGTCGTTACAACAGCAACTTGAAGACATCAAAGTATTGCTGGTCGAACTGAGCAACCTGGAAGAGCGCTGTCGCGATGAACTCGCGGAGATGAATCAGGCATCAGCACAACCGGCCAGCAACGCCGTACCCATTCAGGAGAAGTTATGATTAGTCAGTACACTACCTTTAATTTTGGTCTGGGCGAAACCGCCGACATGATCCGCGAAACGGTGAATGCGTTTGCCCGCGATGAGATTGCGCCGCGCGCTGCTGAAATTGATGAAAGCAATAACTTTCCGGCTGATCTGTGGAAAAAGTTTGGTGAGCTCGGCCTGCTGGGTATGACCGTTGAAGAAGAATACGGCGGGTCAGGTTTAGGCTATCTGGAGCACGTGGTGGCGATGGAAGAAATCAGCCGGGCTTCGGCTTCTGTTGGTCTCAGCTACGGCGCCCACTCCAACTTATGCGTCAATCAGATCGCCCGTAACGGCACCCATGAACAGAAGAGCAAGTATCTGCCGAAGTTATGTTCCGGCGAGCACGTTGGCGCCCTGGCCATGAGCGAGCCCAATGCCGGCTCCGATGTTGTCAGCATGTAATTGCGCGCTGACCGGGACGGCGATGAC
>CAYWXF010000086.1:0-7369 GCA_964462025.1 uncultured Pseudomonas sp.
GCTAATGACAGGTACATGACATCTGAATGTCGTAACAAGATCAGACCTTCGCTGTTAAATTTATCGCTCACTTTGAGACCAAACAACAAAGATGAGAAGAACAATGGAAAAGAATGCGATATCAGAACGGCTGGTTTACCAGCGCAAATTAAAAGGGCTTTCGCAGGAGCAGCTTGCTGAGAAAACCCAGGTGACGGTGCGGACTATTCAGCGCCTGGAAAAAGGTGAAGTGACCCCTCACTTACGCACGGTGAAAATGCTGGCGGCGGCACTCGACGTTGAAGTTGATGATTTGCTGCAACTGGATGATCCGCGCAACGAGAGCATTCAGAAGAAATGGCTGCTGCTGTTACACAGCGCTCCTTTCGTCGGCTTCGTTATTCCCTTTATGAATATTCTGCTGCCGTTGTTTATCTGGATTCATAAGCGCGAAGATAACCCTCTTTATGACCGCCACGGCCGGGCTGTGATTAATTTTCAAATCACCATGGCGCTGCTTTATCTGTTTGCTTTGATTGCGCTGATTACCATCCAGGGCTACGGTTTCTTTTTCTTCATCGCTGTTATTCCCTATGCGGTGTTAGTGATGTTGGCCAATGTTATCGCGGTACTGAAAAGCAATACCTGCTATTACCCGCTGGCCATTCCGTTCTTAAGGATCAAAAAGCCATCGCTGTCGGGTACTGCTGCGGTGCTGTGCCTGGTCGGCCTGTCTGCTCTGCTTGCCAATCCTCAGGCTGTGGCACAAACATCGGCCACGAAGTCTGACATCACGGCGCAGACGCAGCAATTTGAAGATTTTCTGCTGGGGTTAAAAAAGGAAAAATACATTCCCGGACTTTCAGTGGCGGTGGTGAAAGACGGCCAGCTGGTTTATGAAAAGGCCCACGGGGTATCGCATCTGGAAGGCCGGGTTCCGGCAACCAATGACACGCCTTTCTGGATCGCGTCCGTCAGTAAATTCTTTGTCGGCACCACCTTCCTGAAGCTGGTCGAAGAAGGCGAACTCAGCCTTGATGACCGGATCAGCGACATGCCGGAGTTCAAAGAGTATTGCCAGTGGTTAGCCGGATCAGGGATTATTTTTGGCAAAAACCTGCAGTGCGATCAGGTTTTCAAGCTAAAGCATGCCCTTAACCACGTGGTAAACGGCGAAGTTGATACCGAGTTCTTCTATAACTCGATTTATTACTCGCGCCTGTCGCGTTTTTTAGAAGCTAAACGGGGCAACTCGATTGAAGAGGCCAAGGGCCGCCACAACGAACTGGCCCAGGCCATCACCGCATACATTTTCGAGTCTGCCGGAATGACCAACTCTATTGCCGGGCTCTGGGACGAGAACCGCAAGGATGTGTTTTTCCGGCGCACCCGCGGCTACGGAATTGCAGATAACCGCTATGTGATGCGACGCGACCCCGAGCGGCACATGGCAGGTGGCGCCGGAGTGACCTCCACTGCGGGCGATATAGCGCGCTTTGATATGGCGCTGGATGCCGGAAAAATCCTCTCACCTGAGTTTAAGTCCTATACCGAGACCCCGTACAAAACCGCCAGCGGCAAAGTTATCCCTTATGCCTATGGCCGTTATATCCAGTACGTTAACGGTGAAAAAATCATCTGGCACTCAGGCTGGGATCCGGATATAGGCTTTTCTGCGACTTACCTTAAGTTTCCCGAACGCAACCTGACAGTGATAGTCTTAGCTAACAGTGAGGGACTCTGGTGGGGTAATTCGCTAGACAAAGCAGAGATCGAAAAATCTGTGGTGTTTCGCAAAGCCAGTGAAATCTTCGCCCAATAAAAAAACTGTACGCCTGTAACCGGAGACAAATGCTCATGATCGCAAAAGAAAATTCGACTGCATGGTGGCTGCTACTGGCGGCCTGGTTGGTGGCATTGGTCTCTAGCCTGGCCGTGCTTTTTGTCGGCGAAGTGATGGGCCAGACGCCCTGTATTTTCTGCTGGTTTCAGCGCGCCTTTATGTTCCCGTTAGCGGTCATCCTCGCCATTGCCTGCTACCGCTCCGATTTTGCGATCTGGCTGTATGCGTTGCCGCTGGCGGCAATCGGTGCCCTCATTGCGCTCTGGCATACCCTGCTCTATTTGGGTGTGATTGCGGAGCCGATCATACCCTGCAGCGCTACCGGGCCCTCCTGCTCGGGTGACAAGATGACTATACTGGGTGGCCTGCCATTACCGCTGCTGGCTTTCATCGCATTTAGCAGTATTATTGTCTTTCTTCTTATCGTTCGCCAGAATCAAAGGTTGTCCGCATGAACAAACGTATTTTAGTACTGAGTATCAGCGTGCTGTTGGTCGCCGCCTTCGCCGTGGCTGCATTCTTCCAGTTGGGTTCAACGTCGCCGGAGCCGCAGGCAACCCAGGCGATGCCCGAGCAAAACATACTCGTTCGGGATCACTCACCAACCTTTGGTCCGGACGATGCGCCGGTCACTATTGTGGAGTTCTTCGATCCCTCCTGTGAAGCGTGCCGGGCTTTCTATCCCTTTGTTAAGCAGATTCTTGAGGAAAACCAGGGGGATGTACGCCTGGTAATACGCTACGCATTGTTTCATCGAGGATCAGAAGAAGTAGCGCGGATGCTGGAAGCGGCGCGCGAGCAGGATCTTTACCAGCCGGTGCTGGAAGCCGTGCTTATTACTCAGCCTGACTGGCACGATGACCCTGCCGTGCTCGCAGCCTGGGAAGCCGCCGCATCAACTGGCCTGGATATTGAACAAGCCCGCAAGGATATGTTTTCTCCTGAGATTGATGCGTTGCTACAAACCGACATGGCAGACATAAAAACGCTGAATGTGCGAGGCACGCCCACGTTTTTCGTCAACGGTAAACCGCTCCCCAGTTTTGGCTCGGACCAATTGCTGCAACTGGTACGAAGCGAGCTAGCCGAAGCAAAATAATAAGTCTCCGGCTACAGAACGTTATTCAGGGCAATACCAATACCAAACCGGGTCTGTTTGTGGTTGTAATCAATCAGGCTCTCGCCGTAACCGGTGAAGATTGAGGTGTAACCAATAAATTTGCCGCCAAGCGGGAAGGTCCAGTTAAGCTCTGCCGAGCCCCGTCCCGTCTCAATGGCGTGACGGATACGGAAGGTATACTCAAAGCCACCATCGTTGTATGCGGTGGCGAACTCATAGTCACCGACGTAATCGGTAATATTCGGATTATCATCGCCGCTGGACTGCATGGGATCAGTTTTTTGATCTTCCTGCAGTCTCAGCCATGGTTTGAGCGAGAAAACAAAGCGCCCTTTTTCAACGATAAATTGAGCGTAAAACCGGTTCCAACTGCGTGACAGGGGCTGGCTGCGGCCGTTAGACAGGTGCTCTGCTCCGAAAAGGACCGTGGTGTTGGTGCCAAACGGATGCCAGCTGGTTGGTGTGGCATAGAAAAATTCCGGCATGTAGTTGGTTTCGCGGAACGGCTTGGAAATACTATCGGAATAAACCTGCCACCACGACTCTACGGTCAAACCGAAAAATAACCGGTCGTTTTCAAACAATAGACTTTCTCTATTGAAGGGCACCTTAAAGCTGACCTGGAATTTTGCCTCGTAGCTTTCCAGGTTTTGCTCGTATCCTTCAATATTGGCGTACTGTAACTGGTTGATATTACTACTGGTAATAACCGGCAACAGGTAGTTACGCCGGTGGGGCGTTAAAACATAGGGATCAAACTGCGTGCTCTGCTCACCTTTCATGCGGTTCGTCAGCGCGCCGGGTTCGTCGATGGCATCGACTTCAATAACATCTTCGTTGGCAGCAACACGAAGCTGTTCCTCACACTGGGAACGGACTTCAGCTACAGTGGTATCGGCTTTCGCGCCGGTCATTTTATCCAGCAGGCATTGCTGCATGTCCGACAGTTCTTGCGCCTGAACATTAACGGCGGTTATCGCGGTGACACTTGTCGCCACCATGCAGACCCATTTCTTCATAAGCTCGAACGCCCTCTACCAAAAATCGCTGTACTATTTTAACGGCTTGCTTAGCGGTTTGTTAACCATAGCGTTAGCCCAATGCCGATAGCCATGCCCAATAATAATGTGACCAACAACGGCAGCGCGTCTAACCAGCTCGGCGGGCGCTCTGAATTCACGGTGTGGTTGGTTGACCGCACGCCGGGGCTCGCCTCAATCACTTGCCGGTCAATCTCGTACACGCTGCATAAGGCTGCGACGGTTTCCTGCGAGGCAATGCCGTCTTTTTCCACCCTTTGGATTGTACGCAGGCTCACTGCGCAGGCGTCCGCCAGATGCTGTTGTGTCCAGCCCTGTTTGTTTCTTAGCTCGATGGCTTTAGCTGCATCAATCTGCATAGCCTACCCCATGAACTCAAGCGCTATAGTGGCAGCGAGATAACCAAAGACCATACCACCCAGGAAAAAAAGAATAAAATTACGTAGCGTAATTTTCTTATTCGCAAATGCGGAATGCGTTTTGGTTGCTACTTCATTGCCGTTCGCCACTAACCTGCATTCCAGCCGCGACAGCATAAATCCTCTGACCTTAAAGTGCAGCTCGTACTCAGTACCATCAACCACGAAATCATGGCGACTGGAGAACCCCAGGCTACGCTTTTTTGAAACCGGCTCGCCGTTGACCAACACCTCTTCTTTGCCGTTAATACCCGAGGCATTGGCGGTAATGTTGTGGCCGTCGTGCTCAAACTCGAAACGAAACGCTAAGCTTAGTTTTTCTGACAATGACTGTTTCATGGAATTTACCTTTTTATCTTGTTGCAAAGGGTACACCGTTTGGGTGCGGTATAAAGCTATCAGTGTCAGAAAAATTCTGTGACGTCAGTTTTGAGTCAGTCATATGACAGTTGACTGTCATAGTAACTGCAACCCTTGCCAGGCAAGAATTAGCAGTGAATAACAGCCAATAAAAAGCCGGGCAAATTTGCCCGGCTTCAGATGGATAAAAAGTAGTTTTATCTACGGTTACCCTTAGCTTTTTCACCACAGCTGCTTTCTGCAGCAGCACTCACAAGTGCATCACCTTCAGCTTCGGTAAGTAAACCGGTGTTGATCTGGCTATTTTTTGCCTTGGCAACGCAGCTTACATACTTGCCATGGTTTTTCCATGCAACGTTTTCAGCAGGGCCTGCGCACGGACAAGCGTTCGCTACGTTCTGCGCACCAGAGCAACCGAACTGGTCAACGATAGCGCCAGCTTCGGTGTCAGCACACTGATCAGCATCGTCAAAGATGCCATCGCCGTCGGTATCTACTACCGGCATGCTGTTAGCATCGTTGGGGTCACTGCCCGCGGCAACTTCTTCACCATCGGAGTAGCCATCACCGTCCGAGTCAGGATTTTGCGGATCGGTTTCAGTAAGAACTTCCTCCGCATCCGTCAGGCCGTCGCCATCTTGATCAGTGAATACGGTACCGCTGTTGGTTTCCAGGCGGAACATGCCGCCGGCTGCACCACCGCCGTCATAGATCAGGAATTCCAGGGTATGCGTGCCGTTCAGTGACACAGGATAAGCCGATGCGGAGCTAACTGCTCCCTGGAAACCAACCAGGTTGCCATCTACGTAGATCCAGGAACAGTTATCAGCCAGTAAGTTCAGAACGAAATTGCCCTGACCGGAGATCTCCTTTTCATATTTGGTCCAGTTATGCCCATCCGGGCCGCCAGAATCCCCGGAATTAATTGTGCTCCAGGCATTTATCCATGAGGCAGTGAAACCTGCACCGGGCTGCCATGGGTGCGCGTTGGTACCAAATGAAGTGGCTGGGTGCGGATTTTGCCAGTTGTCAGTCAGGCTGATAGCTGGATTTACCGTACAAACTTCAGTGCTCCAATTGGGATTCGCAGTTGCTGGAAGAATGGGGTCATACGCTGTAACGGAAGAGTCGCTGGTATAAACTGTACTGGCCTGAGCAACAGATAAACTGGCGCCAAGCGCCAGCGCGGCGGAGAAATATTTTATTGAATTTTTCATGGTCGTACCTTTCTTATAATTTGTATGGGTTTAACTGCCTTTAAGATTTAGACGGTCGCAATACTCATACAGCTCGGTACGGCCACGCTAATCCTCAAGCTCCTGGTAACTGGAAAATCAAGTTACGGATACCCTGTTATAGGCGGACGCTTATACAAATAGCAAATGGCATTTGCTGTAATTTATTGTTTATTTTTTGATCTATTGTAAGCTATTTATTTGAACGTAAAGACAAACCCGCAAACTGGAGTCCTAAGATGGCACGCGCCCATGCTTTACATATTTTGGTAAAAACTCGCGAAGAAGCGGATGCGATCAAGCAGCAACTTGGCAAAGGCGCTAAATTTGGTGATCTCGCCCGCAAACATTCGCTGTGTCCTTCGGGCAAAAAAGGCGGTGACCTGGGCGAGTTCCGGCGTGGCCAGATGGTGCCAGCGTTCGATAAAGTGGTGTTCGGCAAGCCCACACTGGAGGTTCATGGCCCGGTCAAAACTAAGTTCGGATGGCATCTGATTAAGACGCTTTCGCGTGGATAGTCGCCTTTTATTTATGTTTATCATAAAGTTTTAATTGCATAACATAAATTCCTGACTTATTCTCCTTGTCACTGCTACAAGGAGACAGGCCATGAATGACACCCCTTACCCGTATGCCGGCGTTGCTGCGATAGTTTTAGCAATTCTGTTCCCCATCTACTGGATTGCAACGTTCGGCTTTGCCGTCGGTGATGCGGACCTGGCGTTCCGCGCCGACTTTCGTGAAATCAATGCCTGGGACCTACTCTTCGTGGTGATTGGCATGCTAGAAATTGGTGTGTACCTCGCGCTCAGCAAATACTTCCGTGATCTGCTAAATGGCGGTTTCCTTGCGAATATGCTCATCGTGATGGCCTTATTCGTGGCGCTGTTTCATAGCTCGGTGATTGTCGATTTGCTGCTGGGTATGGGCCTATATACCGAATACAGCGAGACCATTATTGATGTGACTCTGATCGCTTCAGTGGTTATCTTGTTTCTGTTTACTTTTGCCATGCTGGCCTTTTCGATCGGCTTATTAGCCCGGTTCGCTGCACTTCCGCCCGCACTCAAACTCTTCGCCTGTGGCGCGCTGATTGCCGGATTGCTGCAACTTACGGTGATATTATCTGTGGTAAACATTATTCTCTTCCCTGCCCTGATGCTGGTGTTGGCCTTTCATTTCCTGGCCGGCGATCAGACCGTCGAAGTGGTGTAATGCGAATAAGGAGCAATCGTGGCTATTCGGATTAATCTGGACGTGGAACTGGCAAAGAGCAAAATGTCACTGACCGAACTCTCCGAACGGGTCGGTATATCAATGACAAATTTGTCGCTACTTAAGACGGGAAAAGTGAAAGCGATCCGCTTCAGCAC
>CAYWXF010000087.1:0-7193 GCA_964462025.1 uncultured Pseudomonas sp.
TCAGCAAGCTGACCGTAATTGCGGGCACTAATGTAGCTTTGCTCAGTGGTAACCTGAACTTACCTGTGAAATTGCTGACCAGAGACATCTGAATTTATGACTCCACCAAATAAAAACCCCGGGATGATGCTTATCATCACTCCCGGCGCTGAGCAGGTCAACCTTTAATTAACGGATAGGTTCCTGTTATTTAACAAAATCCACGCCTGTCTGAATATCTTTCTTCAGACCATCCAGCATATCGGCTTTGGCTTTTTCTTCTTTGGCACTCAGTTTGCCGTAGGAGAGGATTTCTTCCACGCCATTTGGCCCCAGGCGAACTGGCTGGGCGAAGAACTTGGCATCGCTGCCATCGCCTTCAACATAAGTACACTCAACCACACTGGTGTCGCCCTGCAGGCCACGTACCAGTGACAGACAGAAGCGCGCTGCTGCCTGACCCATAGACAGAGTTGCTGATCCGCCACCAGCTTTGGCTTCTACCACTTCGGTACCGGCGTTCTGGATACGGTGGGTCAGGTTTTCGATTTCTTCGTCAGAGAAGGTCACGCCTTCAACCTGCGACAGTAACGGCAGGATGGTGGTACCGCTGTGGCCGCCAATCACTTTCACATCAACATTGGCCGGATCCATTGAGCGCAGTTCTGCGATAAAGGTTTCTGAGCGGATCACGTCCAGGGTGGTTACGCCGAATAATTTGCGCTTGTTGTATACGCCTTTTTTCTTCAGCACTTCAGCCGCGATTGGTACCGTGGTGTTAACCGGGTTGGTGATCACACCGATGCAGGCATCCGGGCAGTTATCAGCGATAGCTGCAATCAGATCAGCGATGATACCGGCATTGATATTGAACAGATCCGAACGGTCCATGCCAGGCTTACGTGGCACACCGGCAGGAATTAATACCACATCAGCGCCGACCAGGGCTGGTGCCAGATCATCTTTACCATAGCCTTTCACACTGACCGCAGTCGGGATGTGGCTGAGATCAACAGCAACACCTGGTACTACCGGCGCGACATCATACAGCGCCAGATCAGAGCCAGCAGGTAATTGGGTTTTTAAAAGCAGTGACAGTGCTTGGCCGATACCGCCAGCGGCACCTAATACAGTAACTTTCATCTCAGACTCCATCCAGTTTATAGGGGAAATTGCAGGCCGAAACTTTACTCCAATCAGGCCGAAATTACAACCAAGGCCCCCGTGGCTAGGCGCTGGAAAACAAATCAGGTACACTGACGCAATGCCTCCGGGGTGACCATTTTTGTACAGGAACACTTATGTCTGACAATAAGAACGGCACTTTAATTGAAGCCTTTAAAGAACTGCTCAATGAAGAAGCTTATGGGTCTCAGGCCGACATCGTCGATGCCCTGAAAGCCAGAGGTTTTACCAATATCAGCCAGTCGAAAGTATCGCGGCTACTGAGTAAATATGGTGCCGTGCGCACCCGTAACGCACGTCAGGAAATGGTCTACTGCCTGCCGGCAGAACTGGGTATTCCTTCTACCCGCGCGCCGTTAACCCAATTGGTACTGGATATTCAGCACAATGATGTGATGGTCATCATCCGCACCACTCCGGGTGCGGCGCAGCTAATTGCCCGCCTGCTGGATTCGGTCGGTAAAAAGGAAGGGGTACTTGGAACCATCGCCGGCGATGATACGATTTTCATCGCGCCACTGAAAGTTTCTGAAATTGATTACACCCTGCAGAACGTCCGGGAGCTGTTCGAGAACGTCTAGCTATTGGCTTCAAGAAAGTCGACTGACGGCACAAAGTAGGCGGCATTGCTGACCGCCTCGGTGTAATCCAGCAAGGGATCATAGTCACCCTGCTCATCCGCAATATAGCGCTGTTTCAGCCAGTGAATCAGGTGCGTCGGATCAGCCGCGAAATACATTCCCAGCAGCCCCTGCTCGCGTAAGTTTCCCCATGGCATATTCTGCCGCAAAATAGCCAATGGCTCGCCGTCACTGGTAGTCAGCCGGGCTTTCCGGGTATGGGTGACCATGCTTAATACCGCTTCACTGATGCGCTCTCCGCTAATTTTCTGGCGGCCAAATACATGCTCCTGAATTTCAGTATTTAACTGTTCCCAGCGGCGCAGGTCATGACGGAATTTTTGCACAAACAGATAACTACCACCCTGAAAATAGGGATCATCATCGCTTTTTATCAGTGCCGTCTGACGCCGGCGCAATCCGCGCGGGTTGTCGGGCGCGTCAATGAACCCCATCAGATCACGGCCGTCCATAAAGCGGAAGGTCTGCAACTGCTCCAGCAGTTCAACATCATGGCCCAGCCATTCGAGCAGGGTGCGGGCACTCTGGAAGTTCACATCAAAGCGATCCGAGCGGATGCTCAGCAACAGATCCACCGGCTGTCGTGGTGCCTGGCGGTCGCCGTCACGCAATTCAGGGAAGCCGGTCAACTGCAGCGGCCGGCGCTGAGGATACAGAATATCCCAGTAGTCACTACCAACAGCCACGTAACCGTTGAGCATGGATTCAGAGAAGCGGTCATCAAGATTGGCGATAATGGCAGGAATACGGGCAATTTTGCGCCGCACGCTGTCGACATCATCGGTCATCACGTTTAATAGCAAGGTCAGACCATGTAGATTCGGCTCTGCGTAGATTCCACCTTGTGCTCGTGCCATACTCGTCCTCAATCAAGCTGCTTGCGTTGCCGCCCGGGTTGCATACAATGCGAATCCAGTGTAACAAAAATTACCCGGAATAATTCGACAAAAATACGGAGTTTTTATGGGCTTACCATTATCCTTTAAAACCACCCTCAGTGCCGCGGCGCTGGTGGCATTGCTCGGTGGCTGTACCACCACTAACCCTGGTGACCAGACGGCAGCGCAGTCAACAGCAGTTGCCGCCCAGAGCGCCGATGAGCGCTTCACTGAAGTGGCTGACCGCATCTGGAAAAGCCTGCAGGAGCAGCGTACCAGTCAGGGTAATGAGTTACCTGATATGTCTCCGGCCGCACTACAGGCGCGGGTAGAAGAGCAGCGCGACTGGCTGGCTCAGCTGCAGGCGATATCCGCAGATCAACTGAATGAGCAGAACCGCATTAACCTGCGGATGCTGACCTATCGTATCAAAAATAACGTCGACAGCTACGATTACAAAGAGCACCTGATGCCGCTGAATGCCGAAGGTGGCTTTCACAGCAATCTGGCGTTCATGGTACGCAACACCGTGTTCGCCAAGCCGGAGCACTACGACGACTACCTGCAACGGCTGGCGACCATTCCGCGCTACATGCAGCAACAAACCGAGTGGCTGCGCCGCGGGCTGGAACAAGGTTATACCCAGCCTAAAGCTGCCATGCAGGGTTTTGAAGACAGCATAGCGGCGTTTATCGTGCAGGATGCGGCTGACAGTACCTTTTATCAGCCGTTTCTGGTCAAGCCGCACTTTATCGACGAAGAGCGCTGGCAGGCACTGCAGTTACAGGCTTATAAACTGATTGATGAAACCGTGATCAGTGCCTATCAGGACTACTTTGACTTTATGGTCACTGATTATCTGCCGAACTGCCGCGATGAAGTAGGCGCCAGCGCCCTGCCCGACGGTCGCGAGTACTACCAGAACCGGATCCGGCATTTCACCACGCTGGATTTAACGCCTGAGCAGATCCATGAAATCGGCATGGCCGAAGTCGCCCGCATCCGCCATGAAATGATGACAGTCATCGAAATGACCGGATTTGACGGCGATTTCGATGAATTTGTCGAGTTTCTGCGTACTGATCCGCAGTTCTATCCGGAAACCGCCGAAGAGCTGCTTAAGGAAGCCGCCTATATCGCCAAGCAGATGGACGGCGAATTGCCAAAGCTATTCAAGCTGCTGCCACGCCAGCCGTTTGGTATTGCCCCGGTACCTGCCGAGATTGCGCCGAAATACACCACTGGCCGCTATGCCGGCACCGGCCGCGATGACCGCGCCAGCTTCTACTGGGTAAATACCTACGCGCTGGATCGCCGCCCGCTGTACGAAATGGAAGCCCTGACCCTGCATGAAGCTATGCCTGGCCACCATCTGCAGAACGCCCTGGCGCGCGAGATGGAAGGGGTTCCGGACTACCGGCGCCAGACCTATATCTCAGCTTTCGGTGAAGGCTGGGGCCTCTATGCCGAGGGGCTGGGGCTGGAAGCGGGCCTGTACCAGGACCCGTACAGCAACTTCGGTCGGCTGAGCTTCGAGATGTGGCGCGCCGCCCGTCTGGTGGTCGATACCGGTATGCATGCCATGGGCTGGTCGCGCGAGCAGGCGATGGATTTTATGGCTGACAATACGGCGCTGAGCCTGCATAACGTCAGAACTGAGATTGACCGCTATATAACCTGGCCTGGTCAGGCACTCTCGTACAAGCTGGGTGAAATCCTGATCAAACGCCTGCGTACTGAAGCTGAAGATGCCTTAGGCGTCGACTTCGACGTGCGCGAATTCCACCATGTGGTGTTGCGCAACGGCAGTATTCCGCTGGATGTGCTTGAGGTGCAGGTACGCAACTGGATTGACAGCCAGCTGGTGGAACAGCAGGACTAACCGCCCGCGCCAGTGCCCGCCGGGAATAATACCCCGAGCGGCAGCGGCGCATCCGGTGTCAGCCCCCTCTTCTCGGGGAGGGGGTTGTTGGCGCCGTCGCGAACCTGATCGGCACTGTACATCGATAAGCCGATAACCCAGCCGTTGGGCAGGGTGCGCACCGTGATTGGCGAAAAGGCACCGCGAGTGTTCTGCCCGGTAAGGGTGAATCCGCGCAACCGTAAGGCCTGCGCCAGATGTTCAGCCGCACTGGCGGTCACTTCGGTCACCAGTACCGAGCCCCCCTGATACAAACCACTGAGATCGACCGATCGTGTCGGCGCTTTAATAGCATACTCGCCTATTATCGCCAGCGGCTGATCCTTATAGGCGATGCTGTCAGCCAGCTGACTGGCCAGCAGCATGCTGCCGCCCTGGTTATACCGCAAATCAACCAGCAATTCGGGTGGCTGGCCCAACAGCTGTCCGGCTTTACGCATATCGGTTGCAACCGCGTCCAGCGCCGTGCTCAGGCAGCGCTGATCCGCAGGGCTGTAGTTAGGCTCGTCAGACAACTCCTGCAAGCTCAGTACGCCAAGATAATAGCGATTGTCGGCTAATAACCCCCACCAGATCTTACCCGCGCAGGATGACGCCAGCTGGCTGTTACGGAGTTGCTGCAGCAATTCAATGCCCGCCCGGACCCGTTGCGCCTCACCGACAGCAAAGGTACTGACGCTATGGTAGTTCTGCAATTCGCGGGACAGCAAAAATGCGTGCTCATCGCCGCCTTCATCCAGCACCGCGGTCAGTAATTCAAACAACACCAGACTTTCCGCCAGCGGCGAATCATGCAGTTCGGTGTCCAGCCGCCCGGCTTCGTAGCGCCAGCGTAATAACTGGCTGTAGGGTACCGGATGCCCGAACTGGGCCAGACTAAAGGTTAAGGTATCGAGGTTATTCTGGGCAGACTCGACCGGACTCACCTTACAGTTACCAGGCAAGAAGGGTGCGCGGATAAAGACGACCGGCAAGCCGTCGGAACGTCGCTGCAAGCGGATGCTTTGATAGTCGGCGTGGATCCAGTCGTGCTGGCCCGCGGCGGCGGCCGGGGTCATCACCTTCGGCAGCAGACCAGCAGGAGCTTTGCTGCAACTGGCTGGGGTCCACTGGTAGCGGGTAGCGATTTGATCCTGAACATCAAGATAGGCCTGGTACCGGTGCGACCAGTACACGCCGTCAACGAGGGTGACTGCTGACGGGGTGCTCAGCGTTGAGCAACCCGCCAGCAGCATACTAACAAAGCCCGCTATGATCCCTGCGCTGGCTGGCTTGCGCACCGCTTACAGGTATCTGTCGTACAGCAACTGCAAGGTGGCTTCAGCGGCCAGCTTGCCTTGCTCAGCCCAGATCTCGATAGGGTTTTCGATGATATCGTAGCCGCTGGCTCCTGCTTCAACGCCGGCGAAATTCTGCGGTCGCTGTTCGCTGTAACCCGATGCGCCGGCCCGATATTCTTTATAGGCTTCAGGAATGGCAACCCGATCGTCTGCCAGCAAGGTGGCATCTTCAAGTGATGTCATAGTGACCTGATAGCCAATCGGCTCAAACTGGTACTTCTGCTCGCGGTACGGCAGTACTTCAATCAGCAGTTTGGAATGCTTACGCAGCATGTCCATCTCCAGCCGCTGGCCGTCATCCTGCGGATTGCGGTTACTGGTTTCGCGAATTTCAGAATCCAGCAGACGCAACGCCACCGCCCGGTTTACCAGGCGCACACCGTATTGCAGCAGGGTACTCTGGTAGCCCCGCTGGTACTCATCCCATTGCGCCGGAGTGAGTAAGGGCGAACGCCGCGGAATGCTGTAGTTGCGGTTTTCGACACCCACCTGCACGCTTTGTGACTCAGGTACAAAAGTACCCTCAGTGCCCGTCGCGGTGGCATTAATGCTCAGCCGCCGGTGCATATGCCAGTCGGATACCATATCGGTGAAGGGCTCGCCCACCAGCATGATCAGCTTGGGTTTACCGGCCTCATCATAAGCTTTGCGGAAGGTCGCCTCATCAATGCGCAGCATCGTAATATGCTTCACTTCAGCGGCCCGCTCTTTATCAAAATAAGGATCGGACAACATATTGCCCGCCGGTGCATCCTGTGCCAATGCGGCGATACTGACAGCTGCTGCTGCCATCCCTGCGATCAGGCTGTTAACCCGTAGTTGCCGTTTCATAATTAACGACCCTCTCTAAGCTCCACCAGAAAATACTGAGCGCGGTTATTCAGCGAGGTTTCGCGATAAACCGCGGTACCATTGGCCGGAACATACACCCGCCGCCACATGCTTTCATCCATCAGCGGTGCCTGGTCCGCATCAAAAAACATCGCTTTGCCCTCTACCTGTAAATCATAGTCGGTGCGGTTGCGAATGGTTGTCCAGACTTCCAGCTGGCCGGTTTCGGTGTTGCGTATACCACTGCGATCCAGGGTAACTTTCACGGTATCGCGCACCCGATCGCCAAATGGCGTGCGGGTAATATCGGTACGGTTCAGCGCATGGTCAATAAACACGATAGTGTTCATTTCACTGGTTTGCGTACGTTGCACCGGATGTGAGCCGGAATAACCGTCCTGGGTACTGTTACAGCCAC
>CAYWXF010000088.1:0-6990 GCA_964462025.1 uncultured Pseudomonas sp.
AGGTCGGTTTTGTAGTTCAGCTCTTCGCGCAGGTAGTAGTTAATTGCCGGAGTAAATGAATGCAACCAGGATGTCAGTTCAGCGTTATAGTCCGGACGGGCGCCAACATCTTTGGCGTCAATACCCAGATAACGGGAATCCAGACGCCCGATGGTGTGGCCACGCTCGCGTAACAACTCTTTCCAGAAAAACGAGGTTTCGATTTCCAGGTTCGAACGCAGTACCGTGATTTTATCCAGACCTGAATAATAAGCGACCTGACCAGCGATGCGATCTTTCTCGGCATCATTCAGTAAAGCGCCTTTTGCCAGCGCTGGCAGATAGGTATCCAGCGTGTAGGCTTCAACTTCTTCCAGTACGTCCAGCAGGTCTTTGTCCTGCAGATCAGCCGGCAGGGCCTTGTGGTACCAGGCCGCGGCAGCGAAGTATGGCAGGCGGTTAGCGGCTTTTACCGGACCATCACGATCCAGGCCAATATCAGTCGGAGAAACCAGAATCACGCCGTTCAGGTACATCCACTGACGGTTTTGCAGCTCCAGCGCCAGCCCCGATACACGGGTGGTCCCGTAGCTTTCACCAATCAGGTATTTCGGCGAACGCCAGCGGTCATGACGGGTAACGAAGGTATTAACCCAGTCAGCCAGGTATTTCACATCGGCATTTACGCCAAAGAAAAGTTTCTGTTGTTCGTCACGTGAAGGCAGCTTGCCATCTTTAAATGGCAGAACCCGTGAGTAACCGGTATTCACCGGGTTCACAAATACGATGTCAGCCACGTCCAGCACTGAGTGAGGGTTATCTTTCACGCCGTAAGGCATGATTGGGAAACCTTCATCATCAACGCGCAGTGATTTAGGACCTGTGTAGGCAATATGCATCCATACTGATGCTGAGCCGGGACCGCCGTTAAAGGAGATCAGTAAGGGGCGCTTTTCAGGTTCTTTTACATCCTGACGCTTATAATAAGTGAAGTACAACGAAGCGATGGCATCGCCTTCTTCATTAAATACCGGCTGGGTACCGGTAGTGGCGGAATATTTGAACCGCTCACCATTCACTGTTGTGCGATGCTCTGTTACAACCACCTGATCAGGATTGATCTTGGCTTCAGGTAAGTCTTTCGCTGTGCTTGTAAAGCTGACAGAGGCCAGCATACAAGCCAGAATCCAGCCACGGCTGCGGGGCAGACGTGAGCGTTTAACATTGTGCGTAGTATTCATCATTATAGTCACCTACTGTTTTTACATTAGTTCCATTTAAAGGGACTCAGCAGCAAAGCTCAAGAGCTCATGAGATCAATCAACCAATTAACGGGCTATGTCGTTATCGCCCCTTCAGCATAGTCCGATTTAAAGGCAAACGACATTGACATTCAACACATATGGACTACCATATATATGAAATATCATATAGGTTGCTGCTATGGATCCCGTCTTAGTTTTTAAATGTCTTGCTGATGAAACGCGCTTGCGCAGCTTATTGCTGATCCAACACGAAACTGAGCTTTGCGTCTGCGAACTAACTACCGCGCTTAACGAGAGTCAGCCGAAAGTGTCCCGCCATCTGGCCCAACTGCGCAGCTGTGGCTTATTGCAGGATCGCCGCGAAGGGATCTGGGTGTTCTATCAGCTTCACCCGGAGCTGCCGGCCTGGACGGTAAAAATGATTAACCTGTTGGCAAACGAACACGAAAGCTACCTGCAGGCAAGCCTGCAGAACCTGCACAATATGGGAGAACGACCGCAACGTCGCAATACGTGCTGTCCTACCTGACTAACCAGAACCGAACCGGAGATAACATATGACGATAAAAGTTGGAATTAACGGGCTAGGCCGTATTGGCCGCCTGGCGCTGCGTGCAGGCTGGACCAATCCGGAACTGGAATTCGTACGACTCAACGATCCTGCCGGCGACGCCGTTACGTTCGCGCATTTACTAAACTTTGACTCTGTGCACGGCAAGTGGGATCAGGAAGCAACTGCCAGCGAAGAAGGCCGCGTAATCAAAATCGGCAACCGCTCACTAGCCTTCAGCCAGAACAAAGAAGTGAGCGCCACTGACTGGTCAGACTGTGATCTGGTCATTGAGGCCAGCGGTAAAATTAAAACCACGGAGCTGCTGCAAGACTATCTGGATCAGGGGGTAAAACGCGTGGTGGTGTCTGCCCCCGTTAAAGAATCCGGCGTTCCGAATATTGTGCTTGGTGTGAACGAAAGTGACTTTGACCCGGCGCAACATCAGATTGTTACAGCCGCTTCCTGCACCACCAACTGCCTGGCACCGGTGGTCAAAGTGATTAATGAGAAGCTTGGCATCGTGCATGGTTCCATGACCACGATTCACGACGTGACCAACACCCAGACCATTCTGGACGCCGCCCATAAGGATCTGCGCCGCGCCCGCGCCTGCGGTATGAGCCTGATCCCCACCACCACTGGCTCCGCAACCGCTATTACCGCCATCTTCCCGGAGCTGAAAGGCAAGCTGAATGGCCATGCGGTGCGGGTACCTCTGGCAAATGCGTCACTGACCGACTGCGTATTTGAGGTTGCGCGCAACACCACGGCGGAAGAAATAAACGGCTTTTTCAAAGAAGCTGCTGAGGGTTCACTGAAAGGTATTCTCGGCTACGAAGAGCGGCCACTGGTTTCAATTGATTATAAAACCGATCCCCGCTCAAGCATTGTTGATGCCCTGTCGACCATGGTGGTGAACGGCACCCATGTGAAAATTTACGCCTGGTACGACAACGAATGGGGCTATGCCAACCGCACGGTAGAACTAGCGGCTCTGGTCGGAAAGGCTGACCAGTAAATGATTGCGGCATTGCAAAATCTCAGCGCGCCGGTTCGTCAGTACTTGCTGATCACCGCTAATTACTGGGCCTTTACGCTGACTGATGGCGCTTTGCGCATGTTAGTGGTGTTGTACTTCCATCAGCTTGGGTATAGCCCGCTGAGTATTGCGATGCTGTTTTTGTTCTACGAAATATTCGGCATTGTCACCAACCTGGCGGGTGGGTGGCTGGGCGCCCGCATAGGCCTTAACCGCACTATGAATATCGGTCTGGGCCTGCAGATTATTGCCCTCAGCATGCTGTTAGTACCAGCCGGCTGGCTGACGGTGGTCTGGGTGATGATTGCCCAGGCGCTATCCGGTATTGCCAAAGATCTCAATAAGATGAGCGCGAAAAGCGCAATCAAAGCCTTGATCCCGGCGGATGCGCAAGGCCAGTTGTATCGTTGGATTGCGATTCTGACTGGCTCCAAAAACGCACTAAAAGGTATCGGCTTCTTTCTCGGCGCCCTGCTGCTGTCGCTTATTGGTTTTACCGGTGCGATTTTGCTGATGGCGCTGGCCCTACTGGGTGTATGGCTGTTCAGCCTGTGGCGGCTGGCGGCCGATTTAGGAAAAGCTAAATTTAAGCCCAAGTTTCGCGAGATTTTATCCAAAAGCCGGGCGATCAATACGCTCTCTGCCGCCCGCATGTTCTTATTCGCTGCCCGCGATGTCTGGTTTGTGGTGGCGCTGCCGGTTTATCTCAGCACCCAGCTCAACTGGGACCACTGGCGCATCGGCGGCTTTATGGCGTTGTGGGTTATTGGCTATGGCGCTGTGCAGAGCATAGCGCCCCGCCTCACCCGCACGCACAATGCCGCTGCCTGGGGTCTGTTGCTGGCGGTAACGCCGCTTTTTATCATTGGCGGGCTCTACTGGCAGTTGCCCGCTGCTGAGGTATTAGTCGCTGGCCTGTTACTTTTTGGTTTTGTCTTTGCCATAAATTCGGCACTACATAGCTACTTAATAGTCAGCTATGCGCGGGGCGATGGCGTTTCACTGGACGTGGGATTCTACTATATGGCCAATGCCGCGGGCCGCTTGCTGGGCACTGTCTTATCGGGCTGGGTTTACCAGGCTTATGGTTTAACCGCCTGCCTGATGCTATCTGCTGTGTTTATCCTGACCGCTGCGCTACTGGCTCTCGCCCTGCCGCGCACTGCTAACGCGGTTTAGCTCTGATCAAGGGTCGGGGCCAGCCATTTATCCGCAAACTGCTGCGCAGTCATAGGCCGGCCGAAGTAAAAACCCTGCGCAAAGTCACAACCGGCGGTGCGCAGAATTCGGGCCTGAGCTTCAGTTTCAACACCTTCGGCAATGGTTCGCAGCCCCAGGTTTTTAGCCATAGCGATAATGGTCGATACAATGGCCTGGCTATGACGATCCTCAAGCATATCCTGTACAAAAGACATATCAATTTTGAGAAAGTCGATAGCAAATCGCTGCAAATAAGCCAATGATGAGTACCCCGTACCAAAATCATCAATAGCCAGCCGGAAGCCTGCGTCTACCAGTTCATTGGTGATCCGCGTAGCTTGCTCAGGATCTACCATCAGGTCGCTTTCGGTAATTTCGAGCGTCAGCAGCTGCGGCGGTATATCGCCACGCAAGTTTACGAATTGCTCGACCAGATGGGGGTTATCCAGTTGCTGCACAGCAAGGTTAAGCGAGATGCCGACTGAACCACTAAATTGCTCTTGCCATTCTCTAAGTTGCTGACAACTTTGTTGCATGACAATAGCGCCGAGCTGATCAAGCAAGCCCTGATCGCGGGCAATGCCGATGAATACATCGGGAGGAACCGAACCTAACTCGTCATCAATCCAGCGACATAACACTTCCGCGCCCACCAGCTTACCGCTCTGAAGATTGACCTGGGGCTGAAAGTGAATGGTCAGCTGATCATTCTCGAGCGCACGGACAAAGCGCCGGGTCTGATACTGGCGCTGAATAAGCTGACTAGCCAGCGCTTCATCATAAAGGCATAAGTCAGTTCCCAATTGCTTGGCCTGATGCAAGGCGATGCTAGCCGCTTGGAGCAGGCTTTGGGCCGAGCTTGAATCGTCCGAGCGGGCAATGCCTATGGTCATTTGCAGTTTGAACTCGCGTTCACCGAGTACAAAGGGTCGCTCCAGCATGTCCCACACCCGCTTTGTAACGGCGGCATAATCGTCCTGCTGATAATTGCTTATGACCAGCGCAAATTCGTCGCCGGCAAAGCGAGCCACATATTCATTGCTGTCGATCATCTCCTGCAATCGTTGCGATACCGCACGCAGCAGTGAGTCGCCCACATTAAAGCCGTGCTGATCATTGATCTCTTTGAACCGCTTAAGATCAAGCACCAACAGCAGCAGCTTTTTCTCGTTGCTGACCGCCGACTGATAGAGTTCACTTAATTTCTCAGTAAAGGCTTGCCGGTTTGGCAATTCCGTTATCGAGTCTTCATAGGCAAGCCGCCATATTTTTTCATGCTGCTGCTGGCTCTCAGTGATATCGGTAATAAAGCCTTCAAGGTGCTGAACTTTACCATCAGCATCGACGATGATCTGTCCCCGTTCCCATACCCAGCGCAACTCGCCATTGGCGTGAAATATCCGGTAAGTTATCTGAAATTCGGTTTTCGAGCGCAGGCTGGACTTAACCTCCCCGGCCACTTTATCCTGATCATCCGGGTGGATCAGTTCGACAAATGACAGCTCGCTATTATTGATGAGCTGCTCAGCACAATAGCCTGTCAGCTGTTTAACACCGCTACTCATAAAATCCATCGTCCAGTGTTCATCATATTGGCAGCGGTACACCATTCCAGGCAGGTTATCCATCAGGGTGGACAGGCGTCGCTCGCTTTCACGCAGGCTGTTTTCTATTCGTGATTGTTCCAGCTGAGCGCTTGCCTGAGCGGCCGCCACCCGGACAACTTCCCGCGCGGTATCGGAAAAATTGCAGGCGGTATTGTGTAAAACCGCAACTAATCCCAGCGGCTTATTATTTTTGTCGCGCATGGCCACGCCAAAATAGCTTTCCGCAGCCAGCTCCCTGAGCATGGTGTCATCCGGGAAGCTTTGCTGAACCTGTTCCGGGTAAAAGCAGTAGTTTTCACTGATTATTTCTTCGCAGGGCGTTCCATTTAAGCAGTAGCGGACGGTCGGGAGTAACTCATCTAAGGAGTATATAGAGAGGGATTCTGCATAGGCCGGATCGTCGGCACAAATTTGCGCAATTAATACATGATCTACACCCAGAGTCCCGCTCATAAGCTCACCGAGCGCGGTGAAGAACCGCGGCGAGTGACTCTCGGATAGGTTATCTGCCAGCAGCCTGAAAGCCGCTTCAGCATCAACATGTATCAGTGCTTTATTATTCAATAGTTATACCCAACCTCACCATAGAAGCTTGTTGTTTATAAACTAATCATCAGCATAAACCTGACACATCTGTCGTCAAGCCTTTTAGCAATAAAAAAAACGGGCACAGCCCGTTTTTTCAATAAGTTACCAATCTGTTCAGACTGAAGTCTGCATATTTTAAAATCAGTTTGAATCAACCTTTCAAATATAAAATGTTTGCCTGTGATCTGCTCACAAAAGCTTTAAGTACTATATTTATGTTCTAAGCAACCTTTATATAGCAGCACCTGCTGGAGGAGTTTAAATGAAAAAGATTACAGGCTTACTGTTGGCATTGTTGATACCGGCCCTCGGCCTTCAAACAGCATTGGCACAGGAAGAAAAAGCAGCTCTGGTGCCGTTACCGTCGCTCGACGACTTCTCGAAGGGTAAAGATGGCTGGGCCTTCGGGCTGGGCCTGGGTGTTGAATACGAAACTGCCTACGAAGGCTCGGATGAGTTCGGCTTCGAACTCCAGCCCGCTGGTGCAGTACAGTGGCGTAGAGGTGATGATATTTTCTACTTTGCCGGTGAGGCGCTGGGGTGGCGCGGTCTTCGTGCTGACACCTGGCTATTCGAGGCAACCGTAGCCTTCGATGAAGGGCGTGAAGAAAGTGATTCCGACGATGGTCATCTGGATGGCCTCGGCGATCAGGATGAGAGCGCTGAACTTGTGCTGCAAGCGCGTCGCGCTTTCGATGCCGACTGGCGCTCCTGGCTGGTTGGTCGTGTTGTCACCGGTGATAACGGAAACCTTGGTCT
>CAYWXF010000089.1:0-6810 GCA_964462025.1 uncultured Pseudomonas sp.
CTGCTTTCGTCGAGCGAGTCAAAGCCTTCGCGGATCAGCACGTGACAGGTGGTGCAGGCACAGGATTTCTCACAGGCATGCTCGATGCCGATACCGTTTTTCAGCGCCACATCCAGTACGGTTTCGCCGGTTTTGGCTTCAATTGCGGCGCCGTCCGGGCACAGCTCTGGATGGGGCAGAAATATAATCTTGGGCATTCGTTATCTCCGTCTGTTTAAAGCTGCTTAAAGCTACTTAAAGCTGATCGACTCGTTGGCCTGACAGTGCTTTGCGAATCGATTTGTCCATGCGCCGGGCGGCGAATTCATCACTGGCGGCATCCACTTTCTTGATCGCCGCTTCAATGGCATCGGTGTCGGTGCCGGCCCGCGCTTCGCGCAATTCGGCCATAGCCGCATCCAGCCGTGCCCGCTCGTCGTCGTCGAGCAGTTCGCCATCAACCGCCAGCGCGCTGCTTAAGGCTTCAATCACGCGATCGGCCTCTACCTGTTGCTCGCGCAACATACGGGCGGCCATATCGCCTTTGGCGTGGCTCATTGAGGCGCGGATCATCTTGGTAATATCTTCATCGGCCAGGCCGTAAGATGGCTTGACCTGAATCGAGGCACTCACGCCACTGGATTTTTCCATGGCGGTGACGCTCAGCAGGCCGTCGGCATCCACCTGGAAGGTCACGCGGATATGCGCGGCACCAGCAGCCATCGGCGGAATGTCCGTCAGCACGAAGCGCGCCAGCGAGCGGCAATCGTCAACCAGCTCACGCTCGCCCTGCACCACGTGGATCATCATCGCGGTCTGGCCGTCTTTAAAGGTGGTAAATTCCTGGGCCTTAGCAACGGGGATGGTGGTGTTGCGATCGATCACTTTCTCAACCAGTCCACCCATGGTTTCCAGGCCCAGCGACAACGGGATCACGTCCAGCAGCAGCATATCTGAATCCGGCTTGTTACCGGCCAGCACATCGGCCTGAATGGCAGCGCCCACGGCCACCACCTGATCCGGGTCAATTGAGGTCAGCGGTTCGCGGCCAAAAAATTCGCCCACGGCCGAGCGCACTTTCGGCACCCGGGTCGATCCACCAACCATCACCACTTCCTGCACTTCATCAGCGGTCACGCCGGCATCTTTTAACGCGCGGCGGCAGTTGCTCAGGGTTTTGCGGATCAGCGGTTCAATAAGCCCGTTTAATTCTTCAAGAGTAAGTACATACTCACGCTCAGAGCCTTCCACATCCATATTAATAGTATAGGTTGAGGCGCTGCTCAGGGCTTCTTTGGCCTGCTTGGCGGCATTAATCAAATCGCGCTCAAGGCGCGCCGCGACCTGTTCAGGCAGCTGCCATTCGTGCTTCAGCCGGTTCACAATCAGCTGATCGAAATCGTCGCCGCCCAGGGCACTGTCGCCGCCGGTGGCCAGCACTTCAAATACGCCGCCCTGCAACCGCAGCAGCGAAATATCAAAGGTGCCGCCGCCCAGGTCGTACACCGCGATCAGGCCTTCCTGGCCGGAATCCAGGCCATAAGCCACGGCGGCCGCGGTTGGTTCGTTCAGCAGGCGTAATACGTTGAGGCCGGCCAGTTGCGCCGCATCTTTGGTGCTCTGGCGCTGGGCATCATCAAAATAGGCCGGTACGGTAATCACCACGCCGGTCAGCTCGCCACCTAGTGCCGCTTCAGCGCGGACCGCCAGGGTGCGCAGGATATCGGCCGATACTTCCACGGCGTTTTTATCGCCGGCAGCCGTTTCAAATACCGGCACGCCGTTTTCGGTTTCGCTGAGCTTATATGGCAGGTTATGAAAATTGCGCTGCACATCGGCGATGGTGCGGCCGATAAAACGTTTAACTGAAACTATGGTGTTTTCGGTCTCTACCGCGGTATCACTGTGTTTGGCCAGGGCTTCATTGCCGGTCAGGATCTCGTCCGCGCCGTAATAGACCACCGATGGCAGTATGGCGTGGCCTTGTTCATCTTTCAGCACCTGCGGCTCGCCGCTGCGCACTGTGGCCACCAGCGAGTTGGTGGTACCCAGATCGATGCCCGCCGCCAGGCGGTGTTCATGCGGGGCCGTACTTTGCCCGGGTTCAGCTATTTGCAGTAACGCCATTATATTAAATCCGTTGTTAGTTAGTCGGCGGCGTCTTCAACGCGCTCGATTTCGCTCCGCAATTTGTGCATAAACTTGAGTTTACGCACCGCGATGGCTGCCGCTTCGTTCGCGTCAGCGGCGATATGTTGTTCCAGTTCGTGCTGCAGTTCGTGGGTCTGGGTTTCCAGATCGCGATAGGCGCTGTCGATGGCGGCAAAATTATCCGCGGCCTGTTGCAGTTCTTCAATGCGCTCACGCCATTCCATCTGCGCCATCAGAAAATCCGGATCGCGGATGGTCTGCTGCTCGTGCTGCAGGTCAATGCCCCGCAGCTGCAGTATATACTCAGCGCGGTTGAGAGGTGTTTTCAGTGTCTGATAGGCATCATTGAGCTGCGCCGAGCGCTGTACCGCGAGCAGTTTGTCGCGTTCGCTGCCACGGGCAAAACGATCAGGATGCAGCTGCTGCTGCAGTTTGCGGTAGCGCTGTTGCAAATCCGCCGCATCGATATCGAATGCGGCGGGCAGGTCAAACAGTTCAAAATGATTCATAGAACCCTTTTATACGTTGAAGCTTTCGCCGCAACCACACTCGCCTTTGGCGTTCGGGTTTTTAAACTCAAAGCCTTCGTTCAGGCCTTCTTTGACGAAATCCAGTTCAGTACCGTCCAGGTAGCTGAGACTCTTGCCATCGATGATGATTTTGATGCCTTTCTCTTCAAACACGGTGTCCGTGCTATCCATGTCATCAACAAATTCCATCACGTAGGCAAGGCCCGAGCAGCCGGTGGTGCGCACACCTAAACGGATGCCGATACCTTTTCCGCGTTTTTCCAGAAATGACTGCGCCCGTTTGGCAGCCGCGTCTGTCATGGTAATTGCCATTAGTTACCCTGCGTGTCTGCTTTTGTAGTCTTCAATTGCTGCTTTGATGGCGTCTTCAGCCAGAATCGAGCAGTGAATCTTCACCGGTGGCAGCGCCAGCTCTTCAGCGATCTGGGTGTTTTTCAGTTGCGCTGCTTCTTCCAGAGACTTGCCTTTAACCCACTCGGTGACCAGTGAACTGGAAGCGATTGCTGAACCACAGCCGTAGGTTTTGAACTTGGCGTCTTCAATAATGCCCTGCTCATTTACCTTGATTTGCAGCTTCATGACGTCACCACAAGCTGGTGCGCCAACCATACCGGTGGCGATGCTCGGGTCGTTCTTGTCGAAGCCACCAACGTTGCGTGGATTCTCATAATGGTCGATTACTTTTTCGCTATATGCCATAACACTTTACCTCTCGTGATTTTGCTCGTCTGTTCGCGCGCTACCCTGTTAGTGGGCAACCCACTCCACTTTCTCGAGATCAACACCATCTTTGTACATTTCCCAAAGTGGCGACATATCCCGCAGACGACCAATAGATTTCTGAATTTGTTCAACCGCGTGGTCTACTTCTTCTTCTGTCGTAAAGCGGCCAAAGCTGAAACGAATTGAGCTATGTGCTAATTCGTCGTTGCGACCCAGCGCACGCAGTACGTACGATGGCTCGAGGCTGGCTGAGGTACAGGCCGAGCCGGATGATACAGCTAAATCTTTTAACGCCATGATAAGCGACTCGCCTTCAACAAAGTTAAAGCTGATGTTGAAGATATGCGGTACGCCCTGCTCCTGGTTACCGTTGATATACACTTCTTCGATGTCTTTGACGCCATTCCACAAACGCTCAGCCAGCGCGTGGAAACGCTCGCGCTCGGCGGCCATTTCCTGTTTCGCGATAGCAGCCGCTTCACCAAAGCCCACGATCTGGTGGGTTGGCAGGGTACCTGAGCGCATGCCGCGCTCATGGCCGCCACCGTGGATTTGCGCGTTCAGGCGAATCCGAGGCTTACGCTGCACATACAGGGCACCAATACCTTTGGGGCCGTACATTTTGTGCGCTGAAAATGACATCAGATCAACCGGCAGCTTAGCCAGGTCGATGTCGACTTTACCGGCGCTCTGCGCGGCATCCACATGGAAAATAGTTTTGTTTTCACGGCACAGGTTACCGATGGTCTCGATATCCTGAATCACGCCGATTTCGTTGTTCACGTGCATGATGCTCACCAGCACGGTGTCTTCACGCAGCGCGGCTTTGAATGCTTCGATATCGATCAGGCCGTCTTCCTGTACATCAAGGTAAGTGACTTCAAAGCCCTGACGCTCCATCTGGCGACAGGTATCCAGCACCGCTTTATGCTCGGTTTTGGCAGTGATGATGTGCTTGCCTTTCTTCTGGTAGAACTCAGCCGCACCACGGATAGCCAGGTTGTCTGACTCGGTGGCGCCTGAGGTAAATACGATTTCACGGGGATCAGCGTTGACCAGGTCAGCGATCTGGTTACGGGCGATATCAATGGCTTCTTCAGCCTGCCAGCCAAACCGGTGTGACCGCGACGCGGCATTACCAAACTGACCGTCGGGGGTCAGAAACTGCATCATTTTTTCCGCCACACGAGGGTCAACAGGAGTGGTCGCGGCGTAATCAAAATAAATCGGTAATTTCATCTGCTCTATTTCCTCCGGTTCGCGTCAAATGTCACAGTTGAGGGCAATACGTTGGGCCCGCTTTTTCTGTTCCGCGATTTGTGCATTCTGGCGCAGCGCAATGCTCGCCACATCTCGCTGGCTGACTAATTCGGCCAGACTGATATTTGCTAAAAAATCTTCAATTCGGTCGCTGAGGTTTTCCCACAGCGAATGGGTCAGACAGCGACTGCCACCCTGGCAACCGCCTTTACCCTGGCAGCGGGTGGCGTCAATCGACTCATCCACTGCCTGAATCACAGCACTGACAGAAATCGCTTCGGCCGCATGGCCAAGCCGGTAACCGCCGCCGGGACCACGTACACTGTTCACCAGCCCGTGTTTGCGCAACCGGGCAAACAGCTGCTCCAGATAGCTTAGCGAAATACCCTGGCGTTCAGATATATCGGCTAAAGATACCGGTCCCTGTTCTGTATGTAGCGCAACGTCGAGCATGGCAGTAACGGCGTAGCGCCCTTTCGAGGTTAACCTCATAGCTGCTGAATCTCCTTAGTTATTACCAGAGATTCTTCCATACCTGACTAAAACAGTCAAGTATTATGACTCGTCCTTCTGCTTGCCCGCGGCCTTATCAAACGAAGTTAAAATACCCCGGAGTATGTTCAGTTCCATGGTTTCTGGCCGCGCCCTGGTGTACAGGCGGCGTAACTTCGCCATCACCTGACCGGGGTGCTGCTTCACGATAAAGCCGGTCTGCGTCAGGGTCTGCTCCAGATGGGTATAAAAGCGCTCAAGATCGCCGGCCAGGGGGTATTCGGCTGCTTCAGCGGCAGGCGCCGCGTCGGCTTCCAGAAACTGCATCCGTACTTCATAGGCCAGGGTCTGCACGGCCATCGCCAGGTTCAGCGAGCTGTATTCAGGGTTCGCCGGAATATGCACATGAAAGCTGCACTGCTGCAGCTCTTCGTTAGTCAGGCCGCTGCTTTCACGGCCAAATACCAGTGCTACCGGATGCGACGGGCTTTCTGCCAGTAATTTAGCGGCGCATTCCCGCGGGTTCAGCAGGGGCCAGTCGAGGGTGCGGCTGCGGGCGCTGGTACCAATCACCAGGCCACAGTCGGCGATGGCATCGGCCAGCGTCGGTACTATCCTCGCGCCGTGCAATACATCGGTCGCTCCCGCCGCCAGTGCTGAGGCGTGACTGTCGGGTGCCTGCACCGGGTCGACCAGGGTCAGCTGACTCAGGCCCATGGTTTTCATGGCCCGTGCCACCGAGCCGATATTGCCGGTGTGGGAGGTATTAACCAGTACGACGCGAATGTTGTCTAACATGGCAGCTCCTGTAGGGCTTATTTTTTCATGCTGGCCGGCAGGTGCGGACGCGCCTTGGCTAAGATACCCTGCACCACTTTCGGGTTACCGGCTACTACATGGCCGCTTTCCATAAAGCCATGGCCACCGGCGAAATCCGTTACCAGGCCGCCCGCTTCACGCACCATCAGGGCACCTGCGGCGATATCCCACGGCTGCAGGCTGAATTCCCAGAAACCATCCATACGGCCGGCCGCGACATAGGCCAGATCCAGTGCCGCCGAACCAGCCCGGCGCATGTCAGACACCTGCTCGAACAGGGAGCCGAACACCGCCTGATACTGGGGCGCTAAATCTTTACGTTTGAACGGGAAGCCGGTACCCAGCAGGGCGCCGTTGAGGTCGCGCTGGTTTTTCACGCGCAGGCGTTTGCCGTTAAGCTGCACGCCGGCACCTTTGGTGGCGGTGAACAGCTCTTCGCGCAACGGATCATAAATGACCGCTGCCTGCACTGAACCTTTGTACTGATAGGCGATGGAGATCGCAAAATGAGGGATACCGCGCAGGTAATTGGTGGTGCCATCCAGCGGGTCAATAATCCACTGGTGGTCCGCATCCTTACCGGTGATCTCGCCGCCTTCCTCAGCCAGGATGCTGTGGTCGGGGTAGACTTTAAGAATGTTACGAACAATCGCGCTCTCTGCCGCTTTATCAAGCTCGGTCACGAAATCGTGCTGGCTTTTCACCTGCACATTGAGGTCGACTTCGACCCCGAAATCTTTGACCAAAATTTTACCGGCCACACGCGCTGCGCGCACCGCGATGTTTAACATGGGATGCATACCAATTACCTGTACTGTGAAAGAACATTTGTGGGCGCGGATTATAGGCTAAATTT
>CAYWXF010000090.1:0-2469 GCA_964462025.1 uncultured Pseudomonas sp.
CCCGTCGCGCCGCCCACGCTGCGCACAAACGTGGCATTCCGGTGCTCATCAGCAACCACGACACCGACCTGACCCGCCTGTTGTATGAGGATGCTTCATTACAAAGCCTGCAGGTCGCGCGGTTTATTAGTCAGAACGGCGCCAAGCGGGGGAAAGTCGCTGAACTGTTGGCCTTGTACAGTCCGATTGCTGAAGGGGCTAACGTGATAAACCTCAAACACCAGTTACGCAAGGTTGGCCTATGACCTGGCAGATAAAACATTTTTCCGAATTAACTACCACCGAACTTTATGACCTGCTGCAACTACGGCAGGATGTTTTTGTGGTCGAGCAGGAGTGCCCTTACCTGGACGCAGACGGTAAAGATCCGCAGGCCTGGCATATTTTCACCTATGACGACAGTAACCAGCTGGTTGCCGCCGCCCGACTGTTTAAACCCAGTGATACCAGCCCCTGGAGCCGCATTGGCCGGGTGGTCACGGCACGCAGCGTGCGTCGCAAAGGCCTGGGCCGTGATTTGATGGCTGAAGCCATTAAGTGGTGTCAGCGCGAGGCGCCGGACGGTCCTATCCAGCTGGGCGCTCAGGTTTACCTGCGGGAGTTTTATCAGAGCTTCGGATTTACCGAGATTGGCGCCGAGTACCTCGAAGATGGCATCCCTCATATTGATATGGAGCGGCGGCCTTAGTGTCACCGGTGCCTGTTATTGCCACTGATCCCGCTCTGCAACAGGCAGCCCGTGACATTGCCGGGCGCTGGCAGCTGCAGTGGCTGCCCCAACTACCCGATGATGCCAGTGACGATACCAGTGTGCCCTTTGTGTTGGAAGTCGACGCTGATGGCCTGGCGTTGCGCTGGACCGAGTATCCGAAAATGCTGCCATTGCGCATCGATTTTATTGAAGGCAAAGCGGCCTTCCGCGCTGCCCATGCGTCCCGTAAGCACGAGGCCATTGCGCGTGCCTGTGGTTTCGCGCGTAACGCCAATCCGCACATTCTGGATGCCACCGCAGGCCTGGGTCGTGATGCACTGGTGTTAGCCCAGCTCGGTGGCCGGGTGGCACTGAACGAGCGGAACCCGGTGGTCGCTGCCTTACTGACCGATGCGTTGCAACGACTACAGCATGCGGCACCTGAACTGGGTGAGCGGCTATATTTTGCCGGCACCGATAGCCTGCAGCCGCGGCAGTGGCTCGCCGATCCCGTCGATGTGGTCTATCTTGATCCTATGTATCCGAAAGGCGACAGAAAACAACGTGCTGCGGTTAAGAAAGATATGCAGATCTTTCAACAGCTGGTGGGATCCGACAGCGATGCCGATGCGTTACTGGATCCGGCGCTGGCAATCGCCCGGAAACGGGTGGTCGTCAAACGGCCCCAGCACGCTGATTTCCTCGCCGGTCGTAAACCCGAGAGTCAGATTACCGGCAAAAAGCACCGGTTTGACATCTATTTCACCGATTATTCTGGAGTATCCTGATGATTGAAAAAAATGATTCGATTCCTTCCGCAACGCTGACTGAGCGTGGTGAAGCCGGCATTGATAAATACGACCCGGAGCTGATCTTCAGCGAAGGTACCCACGTGCTGTTTGGCGTGCCAGGCGCTTTTACCCCCACCTGCTCAGAGAAGCACCTACCGGAATTCGTTGAGAAGGCCTCAGACTTCCGCGACGCAGGTGTTGAAAGCGTGGTCTGTGTGTCAGTAAATGACTGCTTTGTGATGGACGCCTGGGGCAAAGATAACAAGGTTGGCGACAAGGTACGCATGCTTGCCGATGGCGATGGCTCTTTCCACGAAAAAATCGGCCTGATCAAAGACACCGGCAGTTTTGGCGGCAAGCGCGCAAAACGCTACGCCATGATCATTCATAACGGTTGCGTGACTGACCTTTTTGTTGAAGAAGACGGCACCTTTGGCGTCAGCCGCGCCGGGCATGTGTTAGAGGCTATACAGAAGAAGTGAGCCAGTACGATGTAGTAGTGATTGGTGCCGGCGCCGCCGGCCTGCATTGCGCAGCAACAGCGGCGGCCCGGGGTCGGTCGGTGCTGGTGCTGGATCACGCCAAGCAGGCGGGCAAAAAGATCCTGATCTCTGGCGGCGGGCGCTGCAATTTCACCAATATGTATACCAGCCCCGAGAATTTCATCTCGGCTAATCCGCATTTCTGTAAATCGGCGCTCAGCCGCTACACCCAGTGGGACTTTATCGCTCTGGTCGAGCGCCATGGCATTGCCTACCACGAGAAAACCCTGGGGCAGCTGTTCTGCAATGAGTCGGCTAAAGATATCGTCAAAATGCTGATGAGCGAGTGCTCTAAGCACGGAGCCCGGGTGCAGTTACGGACCTCAGTAAAGGCCGTCAGCTCAGTATCCTCAGGTTATCAGATAGAAACCGATCAGGGCGATATCAGCGCCGAGAAGCTGGTGGTTGCCTGTGGCGGTTTGTCCATGCCCAAGCTGGGCGCGAC
>CAYWXF010000090.1:2569-6708 GCA_964462025.1 uncultured Pseudomonas sp.
CGCACCCTGTTGCAGCAGTGGCTGCCCAAACGCCTGGTACAGGCATTCAGCGACCAGTACCAGTGGCCTGATCATAACCTCGCGGACTGCAGTAACGCCCTGTTGCAGCAGGTGGCTTCCACCATCAACAGCTGGACCATCCGGCCCAATGGCACCGAAGGTTACCGTACCGCCGAAGTTACCCTGGGCGGCGTCGACACCGACGAAGTCAGCTCCAAGACCATGCAAAGCAAGCTGCAGCCCGGCCTCTATTTTATCGGCGAAGTGCTGGATGTAACCGGCTGGCTCGGCGGCTATAACTTTCAGTGGGCCTGGAGCTCGGCCTACGCCGCCGGCCAGGACGCCTGACTTAATATTTCCCCCCGCCGATTAGGCAAAGTTGCGCGTTCTGACCTAAGCTTAAGGCATTGTAAGTACTGCAAAACATTGTCGTACTCAGTAATTAAGGTACTGATAAGGAGCAGGCGTGGCGAAAGACCAACAATCTGAGACTGAATACCGGCAGCCTCCGAAAATGGATAACGCTGCCGGTGAGCCCAGAACCATAGGTATCGAACTTGAATTTTCCGGTATCTCACTGGAAGAGACGGAGCGTCTGGTGGTTGACGTTCTGGACGGCGAGACCGTCGATGAAACAGCGGCGGCGCGTACCATAAAAACCAGCCTCGGTGAATTTAAGGTCGAGCTCGACTGGGATTATCTGAAGCGAAAAGCCAAAGAAGAAGGTGAGGACGATGGCTTAGCTGAGGACAGCTGGGTAAAGCACCTCAGCAAAGCCGCTGCCTGGCTGGTACCCGTCGAGATTGTCTGCCCACCAGTTAAATTCGAGCAGCTACAAGAACTGGATAAAGTGATTCGGGCGTTGCAGCGAAGCGAGGCCAAAGGGACTTCTGAATCCATGATCGCGGCCTATGGCACCCACATCAACCCGGAAATCCCCAAGCTTGATGCCCCCACCCTTCATGCTTATCTGCAGGCCTATAGCCTGTTGCAATGGTGGCTGGTGGAAGCCCATCACGTTAACAACACGCGTAAATTAAGCCCTTTTATTGATCTCTATCCGGAAGAATACGTTATTCAAATACTGAAGCAGGATGACCCGGGGATGGATCAGCTGCTGGATGATTATCTGGAGTTTAATCCCAGCCGCAACCGGGCACTCGATATGCTGCCGCTGCTGTGCGAAGTGAACGAGCAGCGGGTACGTTCGGTGGTAGAGGATAAAAAAATCAAATCACGACCAACCTTCCACTACCGCTTGCCCGACTGCCGCGTCGACGATCCGGACTGGTCGCTGGCGCGCGAGTGGAATATCTGGTGGCAGGTCGAAAAGCTGGCATACGACCAGGACAAGCGCGCTGAGCTGTGCGAAAAATTCATTAATGCGAAGCGCCCCTTGATTGGCGTAAGCCGCAACCGTTGGGTGGAAGAAATTAATTCATGGCTAGACCAAGAGTAGGGGTTACCGGGGACGGGCGACGCTGGTCGCCAAGTTGGTGGTGTACGCGTATCGCGCTATGGCTGGTTGGCGCCAAAGCCGAACGCATCAGTGTACGACATGAAGCTTCAGGGAAACCGCTGGAAGCCATTATCATAGGTGGCGGCAGCGATATCGGCCCGGAGCATTATGGCGGCGACGTTGAAGCTAAGGTGAAAACCGATCCGGCTCGCGACGAGCTGGAGATGGAATGGATCCAATATGCCTTTGATAACGAAATTCCGTTACTGGGGATTTGTCGCGGTGCCCAGCTGATCAATGTGGTGCTGGGCGGTAATCTGCATAATGACATCCGCTTTTTACGCAAAAAAACCTATAACCGGCCGGGCGTGATGCCAACCAAGCAGGTTTTTGTCGAGCCGGACTCCTGGTTGGCCGAGGTTTGTAAGAAAACCAAATTACGGGTAAACAGCCTGCATCACCAGGCCATCAAAGATGCCGGTAAAGGCATCCGCGTGGTGGCCCAGGATCTTGACGATATTACCCAGGCGGTTGAGCGGCTGGAGCACCCGCGCGTAATCGGGGTGCAGTGGCATCCGGAATATTTGTTCTATATTCCCGCCCAGTTGCGGCTATTCCGCTGGCTTATTCGCCCGAAAAATTGTCCGAAATAAGCGCTGCCGCCACCTGAGCCCACAGGCGGCATGCACCTGCTGATGGATGAAAGCCGTCAGCGGCCATGTATTCTGGCGCAAAGGGCATATCGAACTGCAATTGCCGGACCACGGGATTTTGCTTCGCTACCAGCGCCATAATTTGGTTTAGCTGACGCGCTTTACCTCCCAGAAACCACCGCAGCGGCTGTGGCAAGGCCGGAAACTTATCCATTGGCGGTACCGCCGTCAGAATGATGTGCCGGGCGCCGTAGCCTTGTTCCAGCAACCGGCAAAGCGCCGCCAGATTGCGCTGCCAGCGACCGCTTCCGGTGTTGCCGGTTACATCGTTAACCCCGATTGAAACTACCACTACATCAAACGTCTGTGGTTTTTGCAGGTGCAACCACACCAGCAGTTCGGCACAGCTCAGCCCGGATTGGGCCAGCCGCTGCCATTGCACCGAAAAGCTATCTTCCAGGCAGTGTAGCAACTGACCGGTAAAAGCTTCGTCAGCCTGCTCAACACCAACCCCCGCCGCCGCCGAATCGCCGGTAATAAATAGCCGTAATGGCTGCCCCGAGCCGGTCTGGCCCTGCGGCGCGCCGGCAGGCTCAGCTAAACGCGGGGTCTCGCGGCGCACCCGCCGGCCCTGGCGGATGAGCCAGGGCGCCAGAGGAATAGCCAACAAACTGCGCAACACAATCAGGCCCCCATTAATAAACGGTGTAACTCGCCTAACGACGCCACTTCATAGTGCGGCTCAATGCCCGCGGGCGTGGGCGCGCCATGATGATTCAGCCAGCAGGTATGAATACCGGCGTTGAGCCCACCCTGGATATCGGACTGCGGATTATCGCCCACCATCAGGATCCGGTTGCGTGCGGGGTTGGTCATTTGCGCGAACGCATGCTCGAAGATGGCAATATCGGGTTTCGCCACACCAACCTCATCAGAAATCACCAGCAAATCAAAATGCGCGTGTAGCCCGGTACGTTTCAGCCGGATCTCCTGCAGTTCGGTAAAGCCATTGGTAATAATGCCCAGTTGTACCTGCCCGCGCAGGTCGCTCAGTAGCTCGTGCGCGCCGGGCAAGGGCTCGCAGATGTCCGCCATGGCTGCCAGAAACGCGCTGTTGAGTTCGCCGGGCGTAATGTTGAGGCGCTCACCCCATGAGGTAAAGCGTTTCTCCTGCAGTTGCTGCGCACTAATCAGACCGTCCTGATACTCAACCCAGAGCGGTTTGTTAACCGCCTGATAGGCATCATAATCCGCTTCAGCGAACGCAACATTATAACCGCGGAACATGCGCTGTAATCCGGCGAACGCGTCGAAGTGGAATAAGGTGTCATCGGCATCAAACAGCAGCCAGTCGTAGTTACCAATCATTTTTTTGCCCACAGGAAATTATTCCGCTAGCTTATTAACTATCAGGTTCACTATCAACAAAATGCAACAGGGGAAAGTTCAGATGCCAGCGCCAGCCGAAGTACTCGAGTTCTGGTTTAACGAATTGCAGCCCGACCAGTGGTGGGCCAAAGATGACGAGCTCGATCAGCAGATCGGTGAGCGATTTGGTCTCTACCTGCATCAGGCCGCCGCGGGTGAACTGGCGCACTGGCGCGATGAGCCCGAAGGCCGGCTCGCCGAGATCATCGTGCTCGACCAGTTCTCCCGTAATATTCACCGCGGCAAGCCATCATCCTTCGCGCACGACACCGTAGCCCTGGTATTGGCACAGGAGGCCATTCGTGTTGGCGCCCACTTACTCCTGAGTCCGGTTCAGCGCAGCTTCCTGTATCTGCCTTATATGCACAGCGAATCGCGGCTCATCCAGCAGCAGGCAATTGAGCTATACCGCGAAAATGGTATTGATGAAAATTACCAGTTTGCGCTTAAACATCAGGCTATAATTGAGCGCTTCGGGCGCTATCCGCACCGCAATGACATTCTTGGACGGCGCTCGACACCAGCGGAACTTGAGTTCCTTAAGCAACCAGATTCAGGGTTTTAAATGAAAATATGGGTGGATGCCGACGCTTGTCCTG
>CAYWXF010000091.1:0-6522 GCA_964462025.1 uncultured Pseudomonas sp.
GCGGAAGAAGCGATTCGGGCCGAAGTTCAGCGTTACCTGGTAATGCCTGGACAAGCCACGGCTTATAAGGTCGGCATGCAGCGCATACAGGACCTACGTGCCAAAGCTGAAGAAGAACTTGGTGAACACTTTGATATCAAAGCCTTCCACGATACGGTTTTAGGTGGTGGTGCCTTACCGTTGCATCTGCTGGAACGGCGGGTTGATCGCTGGATTGAAAACCACAGCCGCCAGTTGTAGCCAGCGGCAGGGATTGGCCGGGACGGGCAATTAAATTGCCCGGGCCCGGAAACTCCTTCCTTTAATTTTACCGTTATTCAGAATGCTGAGCGCTTGCTTGGCTTTTTCCCGTTTTATCGCGACATAACTCCACATCGGCTGTAGCTGAATTTTACCGATATCCGTTACCTCTAACTGTTGCTCTTTGGTCAGGGCACCAACGATATCGCCAGGCCGCAGCTTGTGCTTTTTGCCACCCTGAATCTGAATGGTCACCATTGGGGCCTGCAATGGCCGGTTCTGCAGCAAATCAGCACCGGGCAGGGGCTGTAGCGTTACTTTTTCATTTAGCCGATCTTCGATAAGCCGGAATTTATAATCATCAGAGGGGCCTACCAGGGTCAGCGCCAGACCTGCTTCCCCTGCACGACCGGTGCGCCCGATGCGGTGGATATGGGTATCGGTATCATGGGCTGGCTGTAGGTTGATCACTAAATCCAGGCCGTTGATATCGAGGCCGCGGGCCGCGACATCCGTTGCGACCAGCACACAGGCGCTCTGGTTACTGAACTGAATTAAGGTCTGGTCGCGATCCTTTTGCTCGAGGTCGCCATGTAGTGCCAGTACGCTGAACTGGTTATATTTGAGGCTGTCAGCCAGCTCCTGGGCTTCGCGCTTGGTATTACAGAATACCAGGCAGCTCTCGGGGCGATAGTGCTGTAACAACCGCATCGCGGCTTCATCGCGGGGAACGCCGTCAAGGGAAAAGAAACGTTGCTGCGTGGCGGAGTGACCGCTGTCATCGGTCACTGTGATCCGCAACGGCTGGCGCAATAAGCTGGCGGCCATGCGCTCAATACCAGCGGGGTAAGTAGCGCTGAACAATAGCGTCTGGCGCTGTGCCGGCGTTGCCTGGATTAATTCAGCCAGGGGCTCCTGAAAGCCCATCTCAAGCATGCGATCGGCTTCGTCCAGCACCAGGGTGTGAAGTTCTGAAAAATCCAGTCGTTGCTGCTGAAGGTGGTCCAGCAATCGGCCGGGGGTGCCCACCAGAATGTGTGCGCCATGTTCAAGCGAAATGATTTGTGCTTTGACCGGAACCCCGCCACAGAGCGTGAGCACTTTGACATTATGCATGGTACGGCAGAGCTTGCGGATTTCCTCCGCAACCTGTTCCGCCAGTTCGCGGGTAGGGCAAATCACCAGACCCTGAATGCGAAAACGTTGTACCTCGAGCTTAGCCAGCAGACCTAAAGAAAAAGCAGCGGTTTTGCCGGACCCAGTTCTGGCCTGAACGATCACATCGCGACCGGCAAGTATCGCCGGCAAGCTCTCAGCCTGTACAGGTGTCATTTGCTGATAATCAAGATCAGTCAGGCTGGCCAGCAATTCTTGCGGAAGCTTAAGCTGATTAAATTCGTTGGTGAGCATAGTCAATGGGGTGTCCTGCCGCAGCCGGCTTTGGGAATTTTGTTGGCGGTTAGTATAGCAAATCCGTGTTCCCGGGTAATGGTCTGATTTTCGAGAGGAAAAAACTCATGATCCTGTCTATGGTTAAAGCAGTACAAAAAAAGAACAAGGCGATCAAGTAAGAATAAAAGGAGAGCATATGCTTGCTTATATTCAGTTTATTACGGTTTTTTCGGCCACTTTATATGCCGGTTTAGCAATCTATATTAACGTGGTTGAACATCCGGCACGGATGAACCTGAAAACCAAGCCGGCAGCTCAGGAATGGGCACCCAGCTATCGCCGGGCAACTATTCTGCAGGCGATTTTATCGGCATTTGCGGTGGCCGGTGGCATGACAACCTGGCTACTGATTGGTGGTGTTATGTGGGCAGCAGGCACCATCATTATGGCGCTGGTGATACCGGTGTCATTACTGTTGATCCTTCCGGTCAACTATAAGCTCACCGACCCGGAACGCGATAAAAAGTCGGACCGCACCCGTGAGCTGTTATCCCAATGGGGCTACCGCCATACTGTGCGCACTGTTTTAAGCGTGATCGCGGCAATTATCTTTACCTGGCAAGTGGTATCTGCGTTACCGAGAGCTGATGTTGTCGATCCCATTTTGAGTTCGACCACTATCGAAAACGTCAATCAACTGGGATCTTAAAACGTTCGCTGATTTTACGGCTTAGTTCCCGTTGTGCCGCTGGCTCACCGTGGGTAAGACGCACAGCACGGACCGGCCTGGCGGCGCTGCCAATAAAATCCAGCAGCCCGGCTTGGTCAGCATGTGCTGAATAGCCAGCCAGAGTATGGATCTGGGCTTTGATGTGGATTCGCTGCTGGTCGATATCAACGTAACCGCCAGCGGGCCCGTAGTGCTGAATATCGCGGCCGGGAGTGCCTTGAGCCTGATAGCCGACAAACAACACATCAGTGCGGGGATCAGACAACAATGCTTTGAGGTAGTTGGTGATCCGTCCGCCGGCACACATTCCGCCCGCTGCCACAATAATAACCGGCTCAGCGCTTGACTGCAGCCGGTTGACCAGTTGCTCATGCTGGCTATGGCTCTCGATTACGTGGAGCTCATCAAAGTTCAGCGGATGCCGACCGGAACCAAGCTTTTGTTTTGCCTCAGCATCCCAGAGAGCTTTCAGATCGCGGTATTTTTCAGTAAAACGTGCAGCTAGTGGCGAGTCCAGTACCACCAACGGGAAGGTATCGGCCAGATTTTGCCGCTTCAGTTCATGAATGATGTCTTCGAGTTCATAAAGCAATTCCTGAGTTCGCCCAATACTAAAGGCGGGGATAAGCACCGCGCCGCGATCGCGGATGCAGCGCTCGATAATGGCTTGCAGTCGTGCTTGCCGTTGGCTTCGTTCTTCATGCAGGCGATCACCGTAGGTACTTTCTAACAGCAGTAAGTCAGCATATTCGAGGGGCGTCGGATCAGGCAGTAGCGGGGTGTCCTTACAGCCGATATCGCCAGAGAATACCACTCGCTGTTCGTCTAGCTGGCACTCGATATAAGCTGAGCCCATTATATGACCGGCCTGGCGAAAACGCACCGACAAACCCTCGATAACCTGCTGCCAGGTATCGTAGAAAACGGGTTTCAATAGCCTGCGGAGTAAAGCCAGGACACCGCTGATAATATCTGTTGCGCGGGTGATACCGACTTTGATAGCGTCTTCAATCACCAGCGGGAGCAGAGCGGCAGTGGCTTCTGTGCAGTAGATGGGACCACGAAATCCGGCGGTTAACAGCCAGGGGAGTCGTCCCACGTGGTCAATATGGCAATGGGTAATCAATAGGGCCTGGATTGCCTCCGGGTTAAAGTCGATTTGTTGCTGATCGGCTGCGGGTGCATCGGCTCCCTGAGCTAAGCCACAGTCAATAAGTACCGACTGACCGGCACTGATACGCAGTTCGTGGCAAGATCCTGTCACACTATATCGGCCACCATGATGTAGAATTTCCATTGCGTTGTTCCCTGCGCAAACGTAGAGTAGTGAGCATAAATGGAAATCTTTGATCTGAAAAGAAAAAGGCACCTTTATCAGTCAGTTGGATGAGCATGCCATATATGACTAACGCAACCACCCTGCAACAGCTCCGGGAACAGACGGCGGACCTGCACCGTCAGGTCGAGTCCAGCGCTGTAATGTCCGCTTTATTGCAGAAAGATCTTGGCGTTGATCAATACCTTCAGGCTTTACAGGTTTTAGCGTCCTTTGTCCGTCACTATGAACCAGCCCTGATACAGACCTTCGGATCGGATTCGGCGTACCGTTATTTACCGCGATTACCGCTGCTGTCAGCCGATATTCGGGCGCTAAACGGAAACAGACAGCATCAATTAGCTGAAGCGCCAGCAGTGGCAGATGCGTCCTGGTACGAGCTTGTCGGTGCTGCTTATGTGCTGGAAGGCTCAACGCAAGGCGGTAAAATTCTGGCGCGGCGAATTAATGACAAGTTAGGCTTAGTTGCGGGAATTAATGATAAATACGGGGTGAGCTATTTTAACTTATACCAACAGGGGAGTTGGGAGCAGTTTAAGAATTGGGTCAGCCAGCTTGAACTAACAACAGCACAGCAGTCTGAGATCGCGAACGGAGCGGAGTACGCCTTCCGCTATCTGCATGAAGCAATTAACCAGGCGACATTAAACAGAGGCAGTGATGAGTAAATTAACCGCAGCCAAACTTGCTGAAGCTTTAAATAACTGTGCCAACGAACCGGTACACATACCGGGAACGATTCAGCCTCACGGCTATCTGCTTGCGTTTACCAGTGATCTTTCACGGGCAATTGCCGTGAGCGAAGGCATAGAAAATTTACTGGATGTTAGCGCTGACGACCTCTTCAACAGCGAACCGGCTGAGCGATTACCACAGGCGTTATACGAGTCGCTGGATAATGCCCGCAAAAAACTAAAAACCGGTGCGCCAAACTGGAGTTTCGACTGCATTTTTAATGACAGGCCGCCGAAAAACTTCTTTTGTACCTGTTACTTGTCGGACTCAAGACTTGTGCTCGAAATTGAGCCGGTTGAGCGCAGGCCCGCCGATGATTATATCGCCGAGGTAACCCACCAGCTCGATCGACTGCGTGAGGCCGCGACGGTTCAGGAAACTCTGGAGCAACTGACGAAATCGGTAACTATCCTGTCTGGTTATGAGCGGGTGTTGGTTTATCGGTTCGACAACAACTGGAACGGGCAGGTAGTTGCTGAGCATCGCACTATTGAAGACATTCACAGTTATCTTGGCCACAGCTTCCCGGCCAGCGATATTCCGGCACAAGTGCGGGCGCTTTATCAGAAAAATGTAATGCGGGATATTGTTGACGCCACAGCGTCGTCGGTAGCCATCCAGATAAACCCCGCTGTCGAGCAGAAGTCGCCACTGGACCTGACTAATGGCGTGTTGCGCGGTGTATCTCCAATTCACCTGAAGTATCTTGCCAATATGGGTGTGAAAAGGGCGCTGTCTGTTGCCCTCTTTGAGGATACTAAGCTATGGGGCCTGTTATCTTGCCACGGCTTGGATCAGACGCAGGTTCACCCTTATCAGCGCCACGCCATTAAAGCGCTGGTTGCGGTTGCCAACGAGCGTATGCTGTTGCAGCGTCAGTACGCCGCTGAACGCTTTTACGCGGCGACAGAAGAAAGCCGAAAGGCATTACTCGATCCCAAGAAAGAAATTATGGCGCCTGACGAGCTGCTTAGTGCGGAAGGCGAACGCTGGCTAAAACTATTTAATGTTGAGTCCGTAGCTCTGGTGCATGGGCGGCAGACCACTGTGGTTGGCCAGCGCTGCGATAAGTCGATGCTGATAAAGGCCGCCAACTGGCTGGTTGAAGCCCATTCGGCCACAGGATTATTCAGTACCTCGGAATTAGCGTCGACCAAAATAGCATCGGCCTTTGCCGATAGTCAGTTTTGTGGTTTGCTGGCGGTAGCCTTACCCTATGATCGATCGAAAACGGGCTGGTTATTGTTTTTGCGGAAAGAAGTACTGGTAGAACGGAACTGGGCGGGGCATCCGGAAAAAACAGCGATTGAACAGTACAAAGGAATGGACGTTTTATCCCCGCGGGAATCTTTCGCCAGCTGGCAGGAAATCGTTCGGGGTAAATCAACCGAATGGCAGCGCGAAGAGAAACAGGCCGCGCGCTTTCTGGCTGAAGATCTTGCCATCGGCGCCTCCGCATACCAGATCGAACAACTGAATGAAAAGTTAAAAAAGGCCAATAAGCGGCTAAAACATCTGGTGCATACCGATGCGCTGACACAAATATGGAATCGTTACCACCTGGAGCAGAGCGTCGATGAGCAAATCGAGGTGGCCAAACGCTATGACCGCGATTTAAGCGTGATTATTTTCGATATCGATAACTTCAAAGATGTAAATGACACCTATGGCCACGATATTGGCGATATGGTGCTGCAAAACCTCTCGCGAACTATAGAAAATGAAATGCGTGACGGTGACATATTCGGCCGCTGGGGCGGCGAGGAATTTCTAATTCTGGCGATTGAATCTGATCTGGACGATGCAGAAAAGATCGCCGAGCGTATGCGCAAAAAGCTTCAGTCAGTAGAATTCGAGAAAGTCGGTAAGATTACCGCCAGCTTTGGCGTAGCGGAGCTGCAGGAAGGTGACACACGCAGTAGCCTGATCAAACGGGCTGATGAAGCGCTGTATAAAGCCAAGAATAAAGGCCGTAACCGGGTATCCAGCGCCGGTTAAATCTCGATCCGGCTAGCTATAGCCGGATCATTCAGAAAATTTGTTGGTCGGCGTGAGAGGATTTGAACCTCCGACCCCTGACACCCCATGA
>CAYWXF010000092.1:0-6503 GCA_964462025.1 uncultured Pseudomonas sp.
GCCTCAAGCGTGGGGCGCATTTTAGAGATTTAACTGCCGCCGTCAAGCGCCTTTTGCCGCTTTTATGATGTTTTTTTACTGACTGCTGGGTTTGTGACCAAAGGCTGTAGGAAATCTGCACAGAGCGTATAATTCGCCAGCATAACGGCTTTCTGCTAGGCTTTTAGGTTGATGGGTAACCGATCAAAAAGATAACAAAATTAAGAGGATTCAGTCATGAGTGGGGATATTCGTAGTTATCGTGGCATCGAGCCCCGGTTCGGAGAACATGTTTATATCGACCCCAGCGCGGTGATTGTCGGTGATGTTGAAATTGGCGAACACAGCAGCGTTTGGCCCTTAGTTGCCGCACGCGGTGATGTGAACCATATCCGCATTGGCAAACGGACCAATATTCAGGATAACTGCACGATCCATGTTAGCCGGGTAAGCGACCGTAACCCCGAAGGGCATCCGGTACATATTGGTGATGAGGTCACCGTCGGCCATCAGGTCATGTTGCATGGCTGTAAGATTGGCAGCCGGGTACTTATCGGCATGGGTGCTGTGATCATGGACGGCGTGGTGGTTGAAGACGACGTGATTATTGGCGCCGGCAGCTTAATTCCGCCAGGCAAAGTTCTGCGTAGCGGCTATCTCTATGTTGGCAGCCCGGTCAAAGAACAGCGCCAGTTGACGCAGCAGGAACTCGACTTTCTGCCAGAATCCGCCGCCAACTATGTGGAACTGAAAGATGACTACGGGCTGAACGTTTCACCGGTATAGCCCTTAGTGAAAATCCCGTGAACGGTTGGTACGCATCCCCAGGCGTGCCAACTGGTCACTTTCGTCAAATAACTTACCGGCAATCACATGCATCACCTCACCGTGGATCTCGACGATTCCACGCACCTTTAGCAGGCGTGCGGTCAGATAGGGTTTGCGGAACTGGCGGGCTGTGGCCTGCCAGATCACCACGTTCACCAATCCGCTTTCATCCTCAAGGGTAATAAAGGTCACGCCACTGGCGGTGCCCGGTCGTTGCCGGCAAGTCACTAACCCCGCCACCTGTACCACCTGCTGGTGCCGACAGCCCCGTAACTCCGCCGCCGTCTTGCACCCTCTGAGTTCGCCTTGCTCCCGTAACAGCGCCAGCGGATGTCGGCGCAGGGACAACCCTGTGGTGCGGTAGTCGGCGGCAATATCAACAAACTCCCGGGGCGGAGCCAGCTCAACCACTTCATCCTGCTGTTGCGCTTGCTCCTGAGCGAATAAGGGCAGCTGTTCTTCCTGCAGGGCCAGAGTCTGCCACTGGCTCTGGTAACGATGACCACTCAGGTTCGATAGCACATCGGCCGCCGCCAGCCGCTGCAGCTCGGTAGCTGGTAGCCCGAGCTCGCGTAATTGCTGCTGGGATGAAAAACCGCCGGCAGGGCGCTGCTGTAAGATCGGCTCCATAACTTTCTCCGGCAGTCCGCGGATCAACCGCAGCCCAAGCTGAATGGCGAGCTGTCCTTGCATGGACACTAACTGGTGATGCCAGTCACTGTGCTGGATGTCCGGCGGCAATACCACCACGTGATGCCGTCGCGCATCCTGCACCAGCTGATTCGCAGAATAGAACCCCATCGGCAGACTGTTCAGCAGGCCACAATAAAAGGCGGCCGGATAATGACACTTCATCCAGGCCGAGGCATAGGCCAGGTTAGCGAAGCTGGCGGAGTGCGACTCGGGAAAGCCATACTCACCAAAGCCACAAATCTGCTGGTAGATACGCCGGGCAAACTCGGTGTCGTAACCCCGTTCTTGCATCCCGTTGATCAGCCGCGCTTCAAACTGCGCCAGTTCACCGGTACTTTGCCAGTTGGCCATAGCGCGCCGTAACTGATCGGCCTCACCGCCGCTGAAGCCAGCTGCCACCATCGCCAGCTTAATCACCTGTTCCTGAAAAATCGGCACACCCAGGGTGCGCTCCAGCACCTGGCGCACTTCCGGGCTGGGGAAATCAACGGGCTCCTCACCGGCACGGCGACGCAGATAAGGGTGAACCATGTCACCCTGAATAGGCCCTGGCCGCACAATGGCGATTTGCACCACCAGATCATAAAAGGTGGCCGGCCTGAGCCGCGGCAGCATATTCATCTGCGCCCGTGATTCAATCTGAAATACGCCGATCGAATCGGCCCGCTGCAACATCTGATAAACCTTAGGATCTTCGGTGGGGATAGTGGCCAACTCCCATTGCTGCTGGTGATGTTGTTGCACCAGCGCGAACATTTTCCGCAAAGCCGTAAGCATGCCCAGCGCCAGCACATCGACCTTGATCAGACGTAAGGCTTCGAGGTCGTCTTTATCCCACTGGATCACGGTGCGCTCGGGCATGCTGGCATTTTCGACCGGTACCAGTTCAGCCAGTGATCCGGCGGCAATCACAAAACCACCCACGTGCTGAGACAAATGGCGGGGGAAGCCGCGCAGCTGGTCAGTCAGTTCCAGCAGCCAACGGCCACGGGCAGTGCCGGTCAACCCCGGCACCTGTTGCTGCAACTGCGCCTGCCAGCTGGTTTCGCTGTCACGGCGATCAATATGCCGCAGGTAATGACTCAGTTCCTGCTCGCTGAAACCCAGCGCCTTACCGGCGTCCCGCAACGCACTACGCAGCCGGTAACAAATCACCGTAGCCGCCAGCGCTGCCCGATCACGGCTATATTTGCGGTAAATATACTGAATAATTTCTTCCCGGCGCTCGTGTTCAAAGTCCACATCAATATCCGGTGGTTCATCCCGTTCCACCGAAATAAAACGCTCAAACAGCACATCAATCTGATCCGGATTGACCGCGGTAATCTGCAGGCAATAGCACACCACTGAATTCGCCGCCGAACCACGACCCTGATATAAAATGCCGCGCTGCTGCGCAAACTGCACCAGATCCTGAATAGTCAGAAAAAAATACTCGTAACGCAGCTGGGCTATCAGTTTGAGTTCCTTTTCCAGCTTTTCCCGGACTCCGGCAGTCAAACCATTGGGAAAACGCCGGGCCGCGCCCTGGTAAGTCAGTTCACGTAAATACTCCGTGGCGGTTTTACCGGCGGGGACCAGCTCAGCAGGGTACTCGTAACAGAGTTCGCTCAGACAAAAGTCACAGCGATCGGCAATATCGGTCGCTTCTGCCAGCCAGTCAGCGGGATAACATTGTTGTAATTCAGCCGGGCTGCGCAGCCGGTATTCCTGATTCGGCAATAACTCTGATACCACTTCAGTGAGCGGCTGTTGTTGCCGGATGGCTGTCAGCAGGTCGTGCAGCGGCTGGCGCTCGGCATGGTGATAATAGACTTCACAGGCAGCCAGTACCGGCAATCCGGTCTGCTGCTGATAGCGCTGGTAGGCGCGGTACTTATCCGCATCGTCGGCCAGGTAGTGACGACTGTAAGCGAGCCAGCAACGCTGCGGGAAGGCTGCTGCCAGCGCCTGGCCATAGTCTGCAACGGCCTTATAATCCTGCGGGCGCCAGTACAGCAGACAGTCATCCAGCTGCGCCATAAAATCGGCAGCCGTGACCTGATAGTGACCTTTTTTGCTGCGCCCGCGTGCCGTGGTGATCAGCCGGCATAACTGCCCATAGCCGCGACGGTTGGTGGCCAGCAGAATCAGCGTGCCCAGTTCAGGCACCTTAAACTCGCTGCCAATCAACAACTTGAGACCGCTGTCTCGGGCTGCCAGATAAGCTTTCACCACCCCGGCCATGGAACACTCGTCAGTGATCGCCAGCGCCTGATAGCCCAGCTGCTGCGCCTGCGCGACCAGTTCGCGCGGGTGGGATCCGCCCCGCAGAAAACTGTAATTACTCAGACAGTGCAGGGCAACAGGGGCGGGCATGGCCGCCAGCTCAGGTGAACCAGCCATGTAAAAACCATCCATACTCTGACTGATAAATCCAACCCTGCCGCTGCTGCTCATCAAGGGCAATGAAATAGTCCCGATGCACCGCCTGATCATCCCACCAGCCACTGCTGATCCGCTCCGGGCCCCATTGCAATTGCCAGTGCCGCGATTCGGTAGGCTGCGGTTCAGGCAGCAGCCATAACGGCCGGGGCAGGGACGTTCTGTTGGCAGACCATTGCTGCTCACGCCAGGGCTGGCTCTGATGGGCACGTTCCGGCCGCCAGTCGGTTACCGGCAACGGCACCTGCACCGCAGTAGCACCCAACCGCGCCTGTAAGCGGCTGATCAGTTCACCCAGTGGGCGGCTGCCGGTAGCGGCGCTTTGCTGGTCGTCGCGGTCAGGATCACTACTAATCAATGCGCCAGCAGTGGCGGTGCGAGGCTCCAGTGCCCCGGCCTGCACGCTGAGTTCAAGGGCAGGGTGCGTGAGCTGATAGTTTTCTAACTGCAACTGACATAAGTTGAGCAGATCCTGTTGCTGCCACACGGCATGGGCGAAGTTAACCCGCACTTTGGTGGGTGGGTGATCCCGGTGATAGGCCTGTAACGTCAGACCACGCAGACTCAGCTGCCGAATCTGCAAAAATACCTCAAGCTGTTGCAGTAACCGCTTCAGGGGGAATAACAACTGCGGCCAGCTGCTCACTTCACTGAGCAAATCCAGCCGTTGATAAAACCGCGCGGGCGGCCGGAAATAATGCTGTGGCGGCAGATAATCACCCCGTAGCTCGGCCAGATACAAAGTAACCGCCTTGCCGAAACGGGCGCCCAGTTCAGCAGCAGGGCGGCTCAGTAAGGCGCCCACCGAATCCAGACCAACCTCCTGCAGCCGCTTGATTTGTGCTGCCGGCAAGCTGCTGGCGGTGACTGGCAACTGCCGTAGCGCCGCCGACACCCGTTGCGGGTCACTGCACAGACCATGCTGACCGGCTTCGGCCAGTAACCGTGCGCTGAGCGGGCTATAGCCACTGGCGAGCACCAGCCGCACCGGCCAGTCCTGCAACCGCTGCTGTAACCGCTGCTGCAATCCGTCGTAACCGCCATAAAGCCGCAATAAGCTAAGCACTTCAAAGAGCAGCCCCTGGGGCGGATATAAAGCGATCTGTGCCACGTCCAGGTAAATAACCTGAGCTAACTGCTGCAGGATTTTCTGCTCGCGCCCGCTCTCATAGTCCCGAAGCTGCAGCTCAGGTATCAAGGTGGTGGCGGTGACTTCGGCCATACCCACACTAACCCCGGCATCCAGTGCAGCCTGGTTGGCCTGTACCAGGTAGCGCTTACCCGGTCCGGCGTTTTGCACCAGCGCCTGAGGCTGTTGCTGCTGCTCAACGCTTTGCAGCGCCGACTGATAATCAATCAGCAGTTGCGGAGCATGCAGGTACAGCCAGCCATTGGTGGCTGCCTGTTTCATCTGGCTGGTCATGCGTGCGCTTTTGCCTGGCTACGTCGCCGGGTAGGCAGATTCTGATCCACCGCACAGGGGAATGGCGGTAACGGCCAGCCATAGCGCCGCTTCAGAATGCGGATTTGAAAATCACCATCGCGTAACAACTGCAACCGGTTCACATAGGCTCTGGCTTCAACCTCGGGCTGCGCGCTGGCCATAATAAAAACCAGTTGCTGGTGCCGCTCGGCACATTGTTGCAGCCGGCGCACTAAAGGGGCCGCCAAATCCGGCAGCCAGGCAATGACCAAACCAATCTGACCGGCCTGCAGACACTGCTCCAGCGCCCAGACAGCCCGCAGGGTATCGGTTTCACGAATAACCAGTTGCGTAGCAGTGAGCTGCTGGTGCTGCAGCCCCGGTGCATAGAGTTCGGCCGGCGGGTTAAGCCAGACCACAGGTTGCCGTTGCTGTCGCAGTACCGGCAGCAGCAGCGCCAGCTCGCCACTGAAAGGCCGCTCGATCTGCAATTCATTCACACTGCCGCGCAGCCAGCCCCCGCCCAGCGCCTCATTCAGGCCAGCCCAGCCGCTATCAATAAAATCACTGGCCTGTTTATGGAGTGGTGCCTGTTGCCCTTGCCAGACCCACCCTTTGCTGACCAACTCTTGCAAGCTATGCAACTTTCGTAATGGCTCTGCCATAAAAACCACCTCATAAAATACTGTACATATATACAGTGTAATTTAGTGTGTTTTTCTCCTGCTGGCAAGTCGTTTACTTTTGCGTATTATAAGAAATCCAGGTCGGACTACAGGGCTTCCTTTATGTTAACCACGGTGCTGCTACCTTTGCGGGTGGTCATCAATTTCAGTTTCGCTGCTATCACCACCGCCATTATCGGCTGCATTATTATTTTAATCGGCTTACCCAAACTACTGCTGCCCGTTCCCGCTGTGCAGCGCGCCCTATCAACCCTGGCGAACAGCGTGTTCCGGCTGTGGGGCTATGCCATGTCGATGATGTTCCGCCTGACCCAGCCCATGCGCTGGCATATTGAAGGCGACAGCAAGCTGCACCGCGATCGCTGGTACATGATCATCTGCAACCACCAGAGCTGGGTGGATATTCTGGTGCTGATGCACCTGGCCAGCCGCAATATGCCGATGCCGCGGTTTTTCCTGAAGCAGGAGCT
>CAYWXF010000093.1:0-6417 GCA_964462025.1 uncultured Pseudomonas sp.
ACTGAGCGCTGCAGTTCCGGCGGCAGTTTATCCATGTCCAGTTGCTCGGCTTTCTGCAAATGGTCATGCAGTTCTTTGATCCGCAGCTCGTGGTTCAACTCGGCCTGAACCTTACTGGTATAGCTGCGCACAGTACCAATACTGCGCTGCAGCGCCCGTAAAGCGCCGGGCAAGCGTTCCGGACCCAATACCAGTAGCCCCAGCAAGGCAATCAGCATCAGCTCCCAAAAGCCGATATCAAACATAAGCTTTAGCTGTCCTTACGGTCAGAATCGCTCTTGTTGGTCACAGCAGGCTCATCTTTGTCATCATCGCCAACGGATTTTTTAAAGCCTTTCACCGCCGAACCCAGATCACTGCCAATAGAGCGCAGCCGTTTGGTACCGAACAGCAACACAATAATTGCCAGAACGATCAGTAACTGCCAGATGCTAATACCCATATAACCCTCGTCATTAAACTGTTTTGCGGCGGCTGCGATACCAGCTTACGGCGCCGCTTATCACGGTTACGGCACCGCCAGCTGCAACCAGCCACCAAGGTTGTTGATCGATCCATAGCAAGGTGGTGCTAATCAGCAACGCCCCGGTAATAAAGCCCCACCACATTCCCCGCTGCAAGCGTTTCTGGTTGGCTTCAAACTGGGCAAAAGCCTGCCGCTGGAACGCCTGTTGTTGCTTCTGCGAACTCAGATAATCATGCAGCAGAACCGGCATTTCGGGAAGCTTCTCGGCCCAGTAGGGTGCATTTTCTTTCAGTGCCCGCACCACCGCGCGCCAGCCTAACTGCTCTTTCATCCAGCGCTCAAGATAAGGCTTGGCGGTCTTCCAGAGATCAAGCTGTGGATAAAGGGTACGCCCGAGGCCCTCTACGTACAACAATGTTTTTTGCAGCAACACCAGTTGCGGCTGTACTTCCATCTCAAACTGCCGGGCGGTATTAAATAAATTGACCAGTACATGGCCAAACGAAATATCCGCCAGCGGCTTGTTAAATATCGGCTCACAGACCGTCCGGATAGCCGATTCAAACTCTTCGACATTGATATGCGCCGGTACCCAGCCTGAGTCCACGTGCAGCTCAGCCACTTTGCGGTAATCGCGGTTAAAGAAAGCGAGAAAATTCTCGGCCAGATAGCGTTTGTCTTCACGGTTCAGCGTACCGACAATGCCAAAATCAATACCTATATACTGCGGGCTTTCGGGGTGTTGACGGGACACAAAAATATTGCCCGGATGCATATCGGCGTGGAAGAAGCTATCGCGGAATACCTGGGTGAAGAACACCTCAACCCCGCGCTCGGCCAGCAGCTTCATGTCCACGCCCATAATGTTAAGCGTTTCGACATCGTTAACCGGAATGGCGTCGATGCGCTCCATCACCAGCACCGAAACGCGGGTATAGTCGCCATATACTTTCGGAATATACAATAGTTCTGAGTCTTCAAAATTTCGCCGCAGCTGCATCGCGTTACCTGCCTCGCGGGCCAGATCCAGCTCGTTGATCAGGGTTTTGCGGTATTCTCTGACCACTTCGCGCGGCTTCAGCCGCCGGCCATCCGGAAGGTGCTTGGCCAGCACCGCAGCCAGGGTTTCCATCAAGCGCAAATCGGCACTGATCACTTTAAAAATATCCGGCCGGATCACTTTAATAATGACATCTTCGCCGGCATCTTCGCCATGCTTCAGGGTAGCGGTATGCACCTGCGCAATCGAAGCTGAAGCCAGTGGCCGTACTTCAAAGCTATCAAACTCATCGTGGATATCATCAATACCCAGCGCTTTCTCAATCAGTTTCTGCGCCTGTTCGCCGGGGAATGGTTTTACTTTATCCTGCAGCAGCGCCAGCTCATTGGCGATATCCGGCGGCAGCAAATCACGACGGGTGGACAGCATCTGGCCAAATTTAACCCATACCGGCCCCAGCGATTCCAGCGCCAGCCGTAAACGCACGCCCGGTGTTTTGTCCTTATGCCGGTTGGGCATCCAGAACAGGGTGTAACGGGCCATACGTACTGACCATGGCAGCCAGCGCGCAGGGATGATGGTATCCAGGCCGTAATGAAGGAACGTTCGCGCGATGGTGTAGAGTCGTCTGATCCGCATCATTGCCCTCGCTGCCGGTCTTTAAGCTCAAATTCAATTCGGTCGATGCGCGCCCGCAGCGCCTGCACGTTTTCGGCAAATTCGCCAAACTCATGCTGCCCCGGCGCCAGTTGCTGTTCTTCAATCAGCACATCACGCAGCCATTGCTGCTGGTCTGCACGGCGCTGATTCAGCCAGCGCTGACTGCGCTGAAAAGCCTGCACTACAAACTGCGCCGGCACATCGCCGATGCGCTGTGACAGCTGTTCCGGCCAGTCGATATCAAGATCAGCAATCAGCTTGCTGAAGGCCTGCGCCAACATCGGGTCACCTTCGATATCCAGCGCGTCGGCTTTGATCAGGCGGGTGATATTGGCGCTGTCACGCAGCTCCGGCAGTACCGCCAGGCGGGTAATGACATGACAGTCGACCGGCTCCTGATCGATCCAGCTCAGTAACAGCTGCTGATCCGTAGCAGTCAGTGTCAGCGGCTTGCCCAGTTCGCCCAGCGTAACCCGTAGCCGCTTGCCCTGCAGTTTCAGCAGCCGGCTGCGTGAGGCACTGTCGAGCGCCAGTAGTTGATTCAGCAGTGCTTCAATGGCACTGGTAGGGAGTACCGTCCATAGCATCAGAATTTAAACCCACGATGCAAGGCAACAATGCCCCCGGTCAGGTTGGTATAGGTCACCTGCTCATAGCCCGCGGTTTCCATCATGCCCTTCAGGGTTTCCTGGTCGGGATGCATGCGAATCGACTCGGCCAGATACTGATAACTCTCAGCATCACCAGCCACCAGCCGGCCCATCTGCGGCAGCACATTAAACGAATAGAAATCGTAGGCACCGGACAGTGCCGGCAATACCGGTTTTGAGAACTCCAGTACTAATAAACGTCCGCCCGGTTTGAGCACCCGCAACATGGATTGCAGGGCTTTTTGCTTGTCGGTGACGTTACGCAGACCAAAGGCAATGGTAATTATATCAAAGCTGTTATCCGCGAACGGCAGCTCTTCGGCGTTGGCCTGCACATAGCGCACGTTGCCAACGATGCCGCGGTTGCGCAGCTTATCGCGACCGACTTCGAGCATGGCGTTATTAATATCCGCCAGCACCACTTCACCGGTGGGGCCCACGCGGCGCGAGAACTGCTCGGTTAAATCGCCGGTACCGCCGGCAATGTCCAGTACTTTCATACCGCTGCGCACGCCACTGCAATCAATGGTATAGCGTTTCCACAGCCGGTGGATGCCAAACGACATCACATCGTTCATCACATCGTATTTTTTTGCCACTGAATTAAAGACGTTGGCAACCAGGCCCTGTTTTTCGTCTCTTGCGACCTTCTTGTAACCAAAATCTATGGTTTCTGAATTCGAATCTTTCATACCACTGCCTTAATTTGAGTTCTGCGGCTATCTGCCCGTTAGTGTACTACGAAATCACGCCTGGGCGTAGTGATCGCGCCGCGGTAACCAGCGCTGGATCAGCGCGTCCGCGGTCTGAGGGTAGTTGTTCCAGACGGTCTGTGCCAATTCCTGAACCTGTTCCAGTAAATGTGCGTGCTTCATCAAATCCGCTACCCGCATCTCGGTCAGGCCGGTCTGTTTTTGTCCCAGCAACTCACCGGGCCCGCGCAGTTCCAGATCGCGCTGCGCGATAACAAAACCATCATTGCTGTCGCGCAGCACCGCCAGCCGCTGGGTGGCGGTTTTCGATAAAGGCGCATGGTATAAGAGTACACAATGGCTGGCGACCGCGCCACGCCCGACCCGGCCGCGCAACTGGTGCAGTTGCGCCAGGCCAAGCCGCTCGGGGTTCTCGATAATCATCAGGCTGGCATTGGGTACATCCACGCCCACTTCAATCACCGTCGTCGCGACCAGTAAATCCAGCTCATGGCCCTTAAAGGCGTTCATCACGGCTTCTTTTTCGGCACTCTTAAGGCGCCCGTGCACCAGTCCAATCCGCAGTCCGGGCAACAATTCATGTAACTGGCTGGCGGTATCTTCGGCAGCCTGGCATTGCAGCGCTTCTGATTCTTCGATCAAGGTACAAACCCAGTACGCCTGCCGCTTTTCTTCTGTACAGACTTGCTGCACCCTTTGGATCACCTGGTCGCGCCGGGTGTCGGGGATAGCGACTGTGGTCACCGGGGTGCGACCCGGAGGCAGCTCATCAATAACCGAGGTCGCCAAATCCGCATACGCAGTCATGGCCAGCGTACGGGGTATGGGGGTTGCCGTCATGATCAACTGATGCGGCTGATAGCCCTGATCAACGCCTTTCTGGCGTAACTCCAACCGCTGGTGCACGCCAAAGCGGTGCTGTTCATCGATAATGACCAGGACCAGATCTTTATAAGTGACGTCGGCCTGAAACAGTGCGTGCGTACCAACTACCAACTGTACGTTGCCTGCAGCGATAGCCTGCAGATTGGCCTGCCGCTCTTTGGCTTTTTGCTTGCCGGCCAGCCAGCCGACGGCAATGCCCAGCGGTTCCAGCCACTGGCGGAAGGTCAGCGCATGTTGCTCGGCAAGGATTTCCGTGGGCGCCATCAGCGCCACCTGATAGCCCTGACCGATAGCGGTAAGCGCCGTAAGTGCCGCCACCAGGGTCTTGCCCGAGCCGACGTCGCCCTGCACCAGTCGCATCATGGGTATGTCAGCGGCCAGATCCTGCTGAATTTCCTGCACCACGCGCCGCTGAGCGGCAGTCGGCGCAAATGGTAGTTGTCCCAGAAAGCGCTGTTGCAACTCAACCGAGGGGATCAGGCTACGCGCCTGATGCGACTGCTTAAGCGCGCGCAGCTTCAGCAGGCTCATCTGATGCGCCAGCAATTCTTCAGTAGCCAGCCGGGTCTGCGCCGGATGGGTGCCCAGTTGCAATTGTTCCAGACTCACGTCCAGCGGTGGCCGGTGCAGGATGCGCAGTGCCTGCTCCAGCGACAAACCTTCCGGACGTAAGGATTCGGGGAGCAGCTCAGGCAGTGCCTTGCTGTTCAGGTAAGTAAGTGCCTGCTCACTGAGCTTGCGCAAGGTGGCTTGCTGCACACCTTCGGTGGTTGGATAAACTGGCGTCAGGGCGTCATCGCCCAGCACCGGTTGCTCGTCAGTAATGATTTTGTACTCGGGATGGATCATGTCCGGCCCCTGCAGCCCCCGGCGCACTTCGCCGAACAGCTGCAGCCGGGTACCCTGGGATAACTGTTGTAGCTGGGCGGCGCTGAACTGGAAGAACACCAGATTGAGTACGCCGCTGGCATCGCGCACCCGGCAACGCATCATGCGCCGGCGGCCGTAAACCACCTCAGCCTTAATGACTTCGGCCACCACGGTAGCGCTGGTACCCGGCTGCAAGGCGTTAATGGAATAGATGCGCGAGCGATCTTCATAGCGCAGGGGCAGGTGCAACAGAATGTCCTGCACATTCAGCAGGCCGAGCTTTTCCAGCCGGCTCTGCATTTTTGGCCCGACGCCCTTGAGCGCGCTTAGCGGGATGCGGTGCAGGCCATCAGCCATCAGCGGCTCGCCCTTATGGCCTGCCACCAGTCGTCGTCAGCCAGAATCTGGCCTTGTTCGTCCAGTTGCGGGTAGGCCAGGTTTTTGCGCTTACAGATGCGGGCAAAGATCGGATGCCCGCCTTCAAATAACACCCGGTTGCGTTCACTGGCGGCCAGCCGTGGCTGCTGATACATGCCGGCGTCAACACGCTGACGCTGCGCCTCATAGAGCACAATGGCGGCAGCCACCGATACATTCAGCGATTCCGCCATCCCAACCATAGGGATCACTACTTCATGATCAGCCAGCGCGATGGCCTCATCGGTTACGCCGTGGCGTTCCTGGCCCATGATAATCGCGGTGGGTTTGGTGTAATCCAGCGAGCGGAAATCCACCGCCTGGGCCGACAGGTTGGTCACCACCACCTGCTTGCCTTCACCTTTTAACCGATCAACAGCCTCTCTAAGATTGTCGTAATGATGCACCTGCACCCATTTTTGGCTACCCATGGCAGTGCCTTTGCGGATTCGCTCGCGGCGGTCGTACCACACCGCATGCACTTCAGGGATGCCAACCGCATCGGCGGTACGAATTAACGCCGACAAATTATGATTTTTGTGTACACTCTCAAGGCACAGAGTTAAATCCGGCTGGCGCTGATCCAGCAACTCATTAATTCGCGCAAAGCGTTCAGGTGACATGATGATTTCCAACACATTTTCGAAACGTCCGGGGCCAGTATAGCGGTATGCGCGAGTTAACCCTAGTGTTTCAGCACCCTGACTTTTATGTGCTTAATAAGCCCGCCGGCGCCCCTATGCATGCCAACGATGA
>CAYWXF010000094.1:0-6063 GCA_964462025.1 uncultured Pseudomonas sp.
TCGGTGGTATTTACGCAGTCTGTGCACAATCAGCAGGGTGTGTTGTTATGTCAGGCGCAGATTAAGGCGGCCTGTGTGGATTTAGGACAAGCTGGCAGTGGCGTTCGCGCCGTAGCAATGCCAGCGGAAATTTTTGAGGTGTTAAAAGGTGCAAGCTGATCTGTCGATTACCGCGTTAATTCTCGAAGCCAGTCTGGTGGTCCAGCTGGTGATGTTGCTGCTATTAGCGTTTTCGGTATTTGGCTGGATGATGATATTCCAGCGCCGGAAGATTATTCAGGAAGCCCGCGTACAGGCGCTGAAATTCGAAGATCGGTTCTGGTCGGGCGTGGATCTGGCGCGGTTGTACCAGGAGATAGGGGCGCGGGCGCAGAACGCCTCGGGCATGGAAAAGCTCTTCTATGCCGGTTTTAAAGAATTTGCCCGGCTGCGCAGTAATACCTCGCTGAATCAGCAACAGGTGCTGGAAGCCTCCTACCGCGCGATGCGGGTGGTGCATTCACGCCAAGTCGACAAGCTCGAAAATAACTTATCCCTGCTGGCGACTATCGGCTCTATCAGCCCTTATATCGGCTTGTTCGGTACCGTGTGGGGTATCATGAACGCCTTTATCGGCCTGGGCGCGGTGCAGCAGGCGACGCTGGCGATGGTGGCTCCGGGTATCGCCGAAGCACTGATTGCGACGGCCATGGGCCTGTTTGCGGCGATTCCTGCGGTTATGGCGTACAACCGCTTTATTAACCGGGTTGAAAAAATCGATAACCAGTACCAGAACTTTATGGATGAATTATTAGCTATTCTGCAGCGTCAGAGCAGTGCTCCGGCGAAGGAAGGCGCGGCATGATGATGACGATAATGCGTCGCCGGCGTAAGCCGGTGTCCGACATTAACGTGGTGCCCTATATCGACGTGATGCTGGTGCTGCTGATTATTTTTATGGTCACGGCACCTTTGATCACCCAGGGGGTCAAAGTTGACTTGCCGAAAGCCTCGGCGGAACAGATGGATCCCGATACCAAGCCGCCACTGGTGGCTTCGGTCGATCGCGATGGTCAGTATTTTCTGAATACTGAAGGTAATGACACGCCGCTGAGCGCGCAGGAACTGGCAACACTGATCGCCGCACACCGGGAGCTCGAACCTGAGCGTCAGGTGGTGGTCAATGGCGATGGCGCAGTGTCTTACAATCAGATTGTGCAGTTGATGGTCCTGTTGCAACGGGCCGGAGTACCGTCAGTTGGTTTAATGACGGACTCTTCCGGTATCGAGACGCAGTAAGAGAGGCGACGGGTGAAGATAAAGAACTGGACATGGCCACAGGAACTGACAGTACCTTTACTGCTATCTGTGGTATTGCACCTGGCCATTGTTGGCCTGCTGCTGGGCGGTATGAGCTTTCAGAAACCGGTGACCGAAACCAATGCAGTGATGCAGGTGGATCTGGACGCCGTCGATACGGAAGAGCAGGATATCGTTGAGGCGGTGACTGTGGATAAGGCGAAGGTCGATCAACAGGTTGAACGTATTCAGCAACAGCAGCGCGAGCAGCAGCAGGCTGAGCAACGCCGTATCGCGGAACTTGAGCGGCGCGCTGAAGAAGCCCGTAAGCAGCGCGAAGCCGAGCAGCAGCGGCAGCGCGAACTAGCGGCGCAGCAGGAACGTGAACGCCAGCAGTTGGCCCGCGAAAAGGCTGAAGCGAAGAAGGTGCGGGAGCAGGAAGAAAAAGCCGCCGCGGCAGCCGCTGAACGCCGCAAGCGTGAAGAAGAAGCTGCCCGTAAAGCCGAAGCTGAGCGCAAGAAAGCTGAAGAAGAAGCGCGGCGTCAGGAAGCCGAGCGTAAGCAGCGCGAAGAAGAAGCCGCCCGTAAAGCCGAGCGCGAGCGCCAGATGCAGGAACAGATGGCCCGTGAAGCTGCCGAACGTCGCCGGGCACGGCAACAGCAGATGGTGGGCGAAATAGATAAATACACAGCGCTTATCAAGCAAACTGTGCAGCGCAACTGGATAGTCGATGAATCCATGCGCGGTAAAAAATGTGAACTGACGATCAGCTTGTCACCCAGTGGTTTTGTGAAATCAGTGGATACCGGTAGCGGCGACCAAAGGGTCTGCCAGTCAGCCCGGGCCGCGGTTCTTAAAGCCGGAACCTTGCCGGTTTCGCAGGACCCTGAGGTGTATAAGGAAATGAGTACTATTAAATTAACGGTGGCACCTGAACTGTGATGACTATGATGAAAAAACTAACCGCACTAGCACTTACAGCAGCAGTGGCTTGTGTTCTGTTGCTACGTCCGGCCCACGCCGCCCTGGAAATTGTTATTACCGAAGGCATCGACAGTGCCCGGCCTATCGCTGTGGTGCCGTTTCGCTGGAAGGGTACTGGTCCTGCACCTGAGGGGCTGACCGAAGTAATTGCCGCGGATTTAATGCGCAGTGGTAAATTTAATCCGATTCCGGTCAATGCCATGCCACAAAAGCCATCGGTTGCCAGTGAAATCGATTTTCCGCGCTGGGCCAGTTTAGGCGTCGAAGCGATAATCGTTGGCACCATCGAGCCGTATGCGGTGGATCGCTACACGGTATCTTTTGAAATTGTTGATGTGCTGCGCGGCCAGATTACCGGCGGCACCAAGATTCTGCGCGGGGGTGAGCTGGTCACTACCCAGGATCATATTCTGGATGCCCGCAGCAGTGTTATTGAGGGCAGCCAGTTCCGTCAGTACGCGCACCGCATCTCGGATGTATTTTATGAAGTCATGACCGGTGAGCGTGGCGCTTTTATGACCCGCATCGCCTACGTAACGGTGAATCATGACGACGACAAGCCCTACCAGCTGGTAGTAGCGGATTATGACGGCTACAATGAAAAAGTATTGTTGCGTAGCCCCGAGCCGCTGATGTCGCCTTCATGGTCGCCGGATGGCAATAAACTGGCTTACGTGAGCTTTGAGAATAAGACGCCGGAAATCTTCACGCAGGATATTTATACTACCCGCCGCGAGAAGCTGACGTCGTTTCGTGGTATTAACAGCAGCCCGGTGTGGTCGCCGGACGGCACGCAAATGGCAATGGTGCTGTCGAAAGACGGTAACCCGGAAGTGTACGTGATGAATGTGGCCAGCAAGAGTTTGCGGCGCATTACCGATCATCACGCCATAGACACCGAGCCAAGCTGGTCACCTGACGGTAAAACCTTGATTTTTACGTCAGAAAGGGGTGGCAGACCGCAGTTATATAGCGTAAATTTAAGTTCAGGTCAGGTGCGACGTGTGACCTTTGAGGGCGAGCAGAATCTGGGTGGTACTTTCACCCCGGATGGTCGTCAGGTTGTATTGGTAAACCGCACCCAGGGTAACTATCATATAGCAAAGCAGGATTATCCGAGCGGCGCTTTGCAGGTACTGACGCAGACATCGCTTGATGAATCGCCGAGTCTGGCACCAAATGGCAGTATGATCATTTACAGTACTACGCGTAACAACCAGCAGGTATTGGCGCTGGTTTCGGTTGACGGCCGGTTCAAAGCGCGCCTGCCAGCGCGTGAGGGCGAAGTGAAATCACCGTCCTGGTCGCCGTTTTTACGCTAACAAAGAACACCATCAGTCATTCACTTTTAAAACTAAGGAACGTGAACATGAATACAACTCAATTATTCAAAGGCCTGTTCATTGCGGTGCCGATGCTGACTTTAGCGGCTTGTACTACCAGCCCTGATGCTGACGGCACAGCTGAACAGCAACGCACTCAGGATCAAGCACAGCAGCAACAGCAGGACAGCGGTGTTGATCTTGGCGCAGCTGAGCGTCCGAAGACTCCTGAAGAAGTTCGCGAAGCGAAATTTGCTGAATTACGTCAGCAAAATATCATCTACTTCACGTTTGATGAGTCACGCGTATTACCTGAATTTGCCGAGCAGCTTGAAGCACACGCTGATTTTCTGGTGAAAAACCCGGGTACGAACGTGACTATCGAAGGTCATGCTGATGAGCGTGGTACGCCTGAATACAACATCGCGCTGGGCGAGCGTCGTGCGAAAGCCGTTGCTCAGTACCTGCAGAACCTGGGCGTTTCTAACAGCCAGATCAACACGGTTTCTTACGGTGAAGAAAAGCCAATGGTGAACGAATCTACACCAGCTGCTTACGCGAAAAACCGTCGCGCCGTGCTTGTTTACTAAATACTTGTTTACTAAATAAGTGGTAAAGCCAATGCAAAAACTTATCGTCGTATTGGCCTTTCTGATTCCCGGCGCTGTGCTTGCACAAGCGCCGGTTTCCAAGTTAGGCAGTGGCTCTGTGGAAGAGCGCTTGAGTCAGCTTGAACGCGTGATGGACGCACGTAATAGTGCCCAGATGGCGTTGCTGGATCAAATGAACACACTACAGAACGAAGTCGCTGAACTCCGTGGGCGTACTGAAGAGCACGCGCATCAGCTGGAGCAGATTCTGCTACGGCAGCGGGAGATTTATCAGGAAATAGACCGTCGTCTGAGTGCCCAGCCGGCCATACCGACTGTGGCGACTGAAGGCTCAGCCAGTGGCTCGCAGGGCTATTCAACTGACGTAAGTGAAAACGATGCTTATGACCAGGCGATTAAGCTGGTGCTGGAAGATAAGCGCTACGACGCGGCTGTTCCAGCTTTTCAGCAGTTCCTGGAGCGCTTTCCTGACTCGACCTATGCAGCCAATGCGCATTACTGGTTAGGTCAGCTGTTGTTCGCGGACGGTAAATACGACGCGGCAAAGAAAGAATTCAATACCGTGGTCGAGAATTTTCCGGACAGCAACAAGCGTGGCGACTGCCTGCTGAAACTGGGTATTATTGCTCAGCAACAGAGTCAGCCGCAGCAGGCGCGTAGCTACTTCCAGAAGGTACTTGACGCGTATCCGGGTTCCACTGAAGCGACTCTGGCCCAGAAGCGGCTGAACGAGTTGTAGAATCGCTGTAGAAAAGCCCGGGCATATGTTCGTTAATTGAGCAAACGCACCGGTTTACTGTAATTTACGGTTGCAACGAGCGGTGATTTAAGTAAACTATGCCGCCGTTGCAGCTGATACTGTTGCAGCAGACAGATTGGGTCGTTAGCTCAGTTGGTAGAGCAGTTGACTTTTAATCAATTGGTCGCAGGTTCGAATCCTGCACGACCCACCAATCTTCTGTCACCTCATTTTTTTGTTCGTGGGTCGTTAGCTCAGTTGGTAGAGCAGTTGACTTTTAATCAATTGGTCGCAGGTTCGAATCCTGCACGACCCACCACGATTTCTTTCCTTCCTGAAGTTCCTGTATAATACCCGGACTATCTCCGTGAATTAACGTGGTATTCATGAACCAAGCAGAACTGATCCAGACCCGGCTAATCGAGAACCTTGATTATTCGTTTCCAGCCAAACCTAAACCTCTGACCGAAAGCCAACAGGCTGAGTATGTTGCGCGGATTAAAGATCTGCTGCGCGAGAAAAACGCGGTGCTGGTTGCGCACTACTATACGGATCCGGAAATTCAGGCCTTGGCCGAAGCTACCGGTGGTAAAGTCGCCGATTCACTCGAAATGGCACGCTTTGGTGCCGAGCATCCGGCGGAGACGCTGATTGTTGCCGGCGTGAAGTTTATGGGCGAAACGGCCAAAATCCTGACCCCCAACAAGCGTGTACTGATGCCGACCCTGGATGCGACCTGCTCGCTGGATATCGGCTGCCCGATTGAAGAGTTTTCGGCCTTCTGTGACGAGCACCCGGATCGCACCGTGGTGGTTTATGCCAATACGTCTGCGGCGGTTAAAGCCCGTGCAGACTGGGTGGTGACCTCAAGCATCGCACTGGAGCTGGTGGATCATCTGGATGCCAAAGGCGAGAAGATCCTGTGGGGACCGGATAAGCACCTGGGTAACTATATTGCTAAAAAGACGGGGGCTGACATGGTGATGTGGCAGGGTGCCTGTATTGTGCATGATGAGTTCAAGACTAAGGCGCTGGAAGATTTAAAAGCGGTGTATCCGGAAGCTGCCGTTCTGGTGCACCCCGAATCACCGGAACAGGTGGTGAACCTGGCAGATGCGGTGGGTTCGAC
>CAYWXF010000095.1:0-5839 GCA_964462025.1 uncultured Pseudomonas sp.
CATTACTAGTGCCGTCAAAGGTCAGCGGATAAGGTCCCTGTGCGTCACAACTGGTAACATGAACGTAATTGCGATTGCTCCAGTCAGGTACGTACTTAAAAAAAGTATCGCGGTAATTCACCACTGTCATGCCCTGCAGGTTTTTAGGTGCAAAATTAAGTTGCGGATAGTCACCGGTGAAAACCAGTGGCTGGCCAAGATAAGTGAAATCATCCTGGGCATGCTGAAATAGCGGCGCAACCGGCTCGCCGGCGCTAAAATAGGCTGGATAAAACCGCCCCAGGCTATCACTCTGTCCGGTTACGTCACTAGTGCCCAGATAAGCATTGGCAAACTGGTTGGCCAGCAGGCTAATCACACCAACATCAGTGTAATACACATCCGCTGACGAATAAGAACCGCTGCCGCTGCCATCGAAAGCAAGGGGAGTGTTTAACACAACTGTACCGCCAGAGCCCGTTGGTGCCACGTAATCGGGTGTAGTTGCCAGTACCGGCCGCTGCTGGGTGCTTTCGTTACCATAGTTTCCGGTTACGTTGCCCTGCTGATTGACTGCGGTAACCGTCACGCCAAAGCTCTCACCTGCCTGGCGGAATAAGGGGGCCTGACCATAATCACTGCTGTAAGACGCAGCCGTTGACGCCGGATTTGTACTGATAACAAAGGCGTAAGGCCGCACCACCACATCACTGCTTAGTGCACCGGTCAGATTAGCACCCGTCGCCACGGTTTTCTGTGCATTAAAGCTGATAGCACCCGCATCGGGATAAGTTACCGACAGATTTGCGGTGCCGTTCGTGCCAAAATCAGTACTCACTGAAGCGAATGTGGGTGACTCGGTAATACTTACCCCACCGAAAGTGGCCGCCTGCAGACAAGCCGCCGGATCGGTACAGGTCATCGCCAGATCAATATCCTGTTGCCCGTTTAATGCGGCTTCACAGGCACCGGTATTGTTATCTGTGCGTACCGCCTGCACGGTTAGCGTGAAAGCCACACCCGCCTGAGCTGCAGTGGGCGCGCTCAGCAGAAACCCGGTATCGACAAAATTGATGTTGCAGTCATCCACGCCGTTAAGATCACATTGCACCGGATTGAGCGCGACATCTGAAGTCGACAAGCTCAGGTTGTACGTATCAGCAACAGGCACTGCCAGGTTGGCACTGAATGCGCCGGTGCCATCGAAGTTGCCGCTGGTAGAAAATGAGTTTGAACCTGAAGCTGCAGTCAGGGTAAAGGAGCCGGTAAGCGACACTAAACTGGAACAGGTTGAATCGGCGCAAGGCCGCAAGGTGATGGTTTCGGCCTGGCAGGTAAGACCCTGGCCATCATGTACGATTTCAAAAAAATCCAGGTCTGCGTTGTCACCCAGGCAAGGGTCCTCTTCGTTCACGCCATAATCGCAGGTTTCGCCGGCATCACCGTAATCACTGCCTTCGGGAGCGTTCACATACCCGCCTACGGTACCGTTGTTATCAACCAGACAACCGGAGTTCAGGTTGCCCGTTATTTCGCCGTTATTGGTAGTCGTTTCACCGCTCTCACATAACACCTGGACATCACCGTCAACAGTTCCTTCGTTGGTGAAGGTTCCGGTGCCGGTAATATTGCCGGTCACCGTCGAATTATTTCCGGAAATCGTAATATCGTTACCACTAATATCTCCGGTCACCGTATTGTTCTGACCGAGGTAAATATTGTTGGCATCAATATTACCGGTAATATTAACGTTTTCGCCCGTATCTAAATCGCCATCGACATTCACATTTCCCTGAATATTACTATTGTTGCCCAGCGACACGTCCCCGGTAATATTCAGATCGCCTGAAAAGCTGGTGTTATTCTCGGCAATAATAGAGCCGCTCACATCCACGTTTGCGATGATCGTGTTCCCGCTATTCCCGGTTATCAGATCACCACCCACGTTGATATACATATCATCGGCAACACCGCCTACATTGATGTCGGTGCCAGCCAGATCAAGGTTGCCGACGATATTCAGAATGACCGGCGTAGTGATATCAACAAAATTGCTATTGCCATTGTAGAGCGTGATATCGCCCGGACACTCAATCACCTGATAAATAGTTGAATTAATAGTCTGCGTACCATTAAGCGAGCAGCTCTGGAAGGGGTCACCATTGGCTCCTACATCACCAGGCAAGGTCGAGGTTTTCGCATGGATTACCTGAGAGGCCAGTAGCAGACTAGCGAAAAACAACCATTTAACCATTAACATCGGTGGCCTCCGTCAGCAACTGGCGGGAGTAAGTTTCGGTGCCGATGGCACAACTGGCGCTGGCCCGCAGGCGGTAATGGGTACCGTCCAGTTCATCCAGACTAAAACTGGTACAGGTCACGTCGGCACTGCAATTGGCGAGCCCGGGTTCACTGAATGTGACCGTGGTCGTTGAGCAATCAGCCGCCCCGCCATCAACGGGAAACAGCTTAAGCAAGGCTTCTTCCACGGCACTTTTAGCGGCAAAATTGGCCCGCGCACCACCCACGTTAGCAATCGAGGCGCTGCCGGAACTACTGAACAGGCCAAAAAGTGCTGACGCCAGCAAGCTTAAGACGACAATAATAAATACTGCCACCACCAGCGCACTGCCGCGCTGCCTGTGGGCATGATGATTCTTGCTTTTAGGGTAAGTTAACAATGGTCACCCCATGATGCATAGTTAAAGTTTCATCGGTCTTGGCGCTACCCAATAACAGCACCAGTTCTACTGTGGTGCGCCGCACATCGGAATCCGCAATAGCAAAGGGTCGCTCCGCCGCAACAGTAATATCATTAACGATGTTGGTAGCCATCAGATGCTGCACTCCCGAACCCGGCAATGTATTGAGATCCGGTTGATTCGTCAGCCAGCCATAACCGCTGAATCGCAGCAGTTGTTGTCCGGCTGTCAGACACCAGCTGACCGGCAGGCCAAGTACATAGTAGCGTCGGGCCGGACTCTCACGCTGATAACGATCGCCGTCAGCCGGGTTCAGGTTAAATTCGCTGTAACCTGGCTCGGGCGTATCAAAGTCGACGCTATCGAGGCGCTTGACGCGCTGCGTCGAACCGTAGACCTGGCTTTCGGTAATTGCGTAAACCGCAACGCGCTGATTGGCCCCGAAACTGTAATCAGCTGGCGTAATCCCGCGCAGTGGTCCGGTATAGTTAGCGCGCGGCAGACGCGTATACAAGCTGCCGGCAATAATAGGGACGTACTCAATGCAGCGGTAGTCACCACTGATACGGACGCTGGCAGGTAGCGCGCCACTTATCTCCCGGCTCATTCGTTCGAGAATAAAACGACCATTGCTGACCTGAATGTCCCGGGCCACCGCATCGGTATAAATCCGGGTTCCGAAGCCCAGAAAGTTGAAGCTGGAAATTCCGATCACGCCCAGTAGCACGATGACAATAATCAGCTCAACCAGGGTAAATCCGCGCTGCCGGGACATTATAGGTTCCCCCGGTAGGCAGTGAAGGTAATAACCAAATCACTGGGCGTGGTTACCTGCGTCTCAACTTTCTTGTAGTTAGTAATATTGTTGGTGCAGGCGCCGGTCACTGATGATGTATAACAAACACTCACCACTAAGGTGAAGTTTTTATACAGGTCGCTGACGGTTGCGCCGGTTAACAGGTCGCCGCTGGTGCTAAAGCCATTGAAGTCATCGACATCGTTATAATCCTCACGACCTTCGCCCGCTTCCGGGCCTAAATTAGCCGGCGCGGTACAGACACGGGGGGCTGAATCACTGCAGCGATTATTGCCGCCAGCCTGATTATTCGCCTGGTCAAAACTCAAGGAAATGATTTCGGTCAACAAAGATTGACCCAGTTCAGTAGCGCGCACCTGATATACCGGATCGACGGATCGCTGGGCCTGGGGAAACAGCGTTGCCGACAGCCCGACTAACGCGATAGCCAGCACCACGATGCCAATAACAATTTCAATCAGCGTAAAGCCGCGGGCGCGTATCATGGGCAGGTCCCAGTCGTTACATAGCCCTGATTGGTCACGCAGACCTGCAGCGCACTCTGCCCGCTGAGTGTGATCTGATGATTCACGCCGGATTCGCAGTCAGCGGGCGCAGCGACCGGACAGCCCAGGGGATTAAAAGGAATATTATAGGGAACGGATGCCGCACTGCTGGACAGAGTTACACTGGCATCCTGAGCTTCGTCGGCCGATATACCGCTGCCGGGGTCAGTTAAAGGATCGTTAATACTGCTCGCATTGCAGTCATCAACCGCAGCAAAGCGATTGCTTTCAATTCGCACCGCGTAACAGTTTACTGTGTCCTGCATGGCGCGTTGCTGCTGCAATCGCAATACACTTTGCAGCCGTGACTGGAACAGGTATTCATCCACGCCATCGCGGCCGAAAAAAACCGGAGCGGCAGACACCGCCAGAATGCCGATGATCACCACGACAACGATCAACTCAATGATCGAGAAGCCGTTTACTGTTGGAGACTTTTGTCCGGACATCAGCGCCTTCTGTCTGTTTCTGCACACTTATCTGACTATACTGTGTCGCTCTATGCCCGGCAAATAAAAGCAGCAAATAAAAAAGGCGCAACCCGGGTTGCGCCTTTTCTTCCATCAACTTTTCTATTCTTTTAACAACCAGTATTAACCACGGAAATAGCCGGGAAGTTCCCCGCAGTCGTTACATCAACATACTCTACATAGCACTCGGTAATAGTCGTATGATCAGTTGTGGTAACACTGTCGTTAATGCCTGCGGGCGAAAACCGGGCCGTATTGGCGGTAGTGCCCGGATCACTGTTATCGGTGTAGGCAATATCCCAGTCACCTGCGTCGATCTGCAAGGCAGCAGTAATACCCGCTGCCAGGGCAGTAGGATAACCGTATACTGTTTGCACGCCGCTAACTGTCACGTAGCTACTTGAGCTTTCCTCACCCTGGATCGCTGCTTTCGCATAGACAGAGCGGGCGGCACCATTCATCGCCCCTTTCAGGCCATTGAGGGTCGCTTCGCGGGCATCACCGGAAAAGTTAATAAACTGAGGAGCAGCAGATACGGCAAGAATACCGAGTACTACAATTACAATAATTAACTCGATTAAAGTAAAACCTTTCTGCGCTTTCATATAGCACTGTCCTTTTAAGTTACATAAGGGCGTTGTTTCGCCCAAAATTAAAAGTGTTCTTTGCTAGTGAAATTTTACCGCTTTTTATAGCGAATCTAAACTAAAGCAGAACATCTGATATAACATTAGTATTATACGCCTTTTTTCAACATACAACAATCAAAGCTTCTTCCGCCCGGGGCAAACAGCCGCTGCGAAAGATAAAAAGGCGCACTATTCAATGCGCCTTCTCAGAATCAAAGCAATGTTGCCTTAGCAGGCACTATCATTGACCGTAATAGTCGGTGGAGCACTTGCAGTTGCCTCGGCATAGGAAACAAAACAATCGGTAATGTCGGCAAAGGTGGTATTCGGCGTATTAAAACCTGCCGGCGAGAATTTCACCGTACCAGCAGCGGTTACGTCCGTTTCATTTTCATAGCGGATATCCCAGTCTCCTGAAGTGATCTCCAGCACGGAAACAATGCCGGTTGAGGTTGCCGCGGGGTAACCATAAACGATTTGGACTGTCTCACTGTCAACGGTAACCGTTTGATAGCCCGGGGTGGTGGCGCCGTCATTTGCGTCGTCTTCCTTACCGGCTATAGATGCTTTCGCGTAGACCGCCGTGCCAGCGCCATTCATCGCACCCTTCAGGCCATCCAGAGTTGACCCTCGCGCATCTCCGGAAAAGTTAACAAACTGCGGCGCTGCGGTAACGGCCAGGATTCCGAGCACCACA
>CAYWXF010000096.1:0-3315 GCA_964462025.1 uncultured Pseudomonas sp.
AGGTTACTTCTTGCGGGCGCGTTTGTTGCGGCGCTGGTACCACAGGTAGGTGCCGGTGATGGCCAGCAGCAGCGGGATGAGGCCGACAACGCACCAGATAATGCGAACAGGCAGCCCGCCCCAGGTGCCAAAGTGCAGGCGCCGGAAGCTGTCGAGGGTTTTGGCGCCGATGCCCTGCTCGTTCAGGTTATAGGTGCTCAGATACTCGCCGGTGAAAGGATCGTAGTTCGACACGCTGCCGTAATTACTCAGCAGCGGGTTTTCCGTTGGCGCGCGGCCGAATACGGTAAAGGGCAATTCCGGCTCGAACGGGAACAGCAGATAGGTAGGCTTAAAGCCGTCAATGCGCTGCTGGCTGTCGATCACCAGGGCGTCAATATTCAGATCATCTGCATACAGGCGCTCGTCCATGATGTGATGCTCAGCCCCATCACCGTGCTCTTTCCACTCTTCGTAGTAGATAATCGCACTGTAATAGCCGCCGGTGATGCCCAGAATAAGCAGAATCGGTGAGGCAAAGGTGCCAAACATCTTGTGCAGGTCACTGAACACCATCAGCATCCGCTGGTTCCAGCGCAGGGTGAATAACCGGGCCCAGAAGCGCCGGTAAATAATCAGCCCCGAAATACCCATGAAAACTAAAAATAACGCCAGAATAAAGCTGATGATCAGGCCTAAATGCTCATCCAGCCCGTCAATGTCATTCAGCAACAGCGTGTAGTGCAGCTCCACCAGCCAGTCAGTCAGGTAGTGGCCGGGTTCGGCTGGCTCGCTCAGCACTTCACCGGTGTATGGGTTCAGGTAGGCTTTCGACCATTCATCGGTACCGCGCTCAATCACGAATACCCGATCGGATTCATCATGCCCCGCAGGAAAGATTTCCCAGCTACCGATTTCATAGTTCGGCAGCTGTGCGTTGATCTGGGCGGTGAGCTCATTCAATGGCAAACGCGGTTGGTCCGTTGGCTCCATATAAGCCAGATCCGAGAGCAACCAGGCATCGATCTCTTTTTTGAAAACAATGATACTGCCGGTCAGACATACAACGAGAAAGGGGACCATAAAAATGATCCCCGCCCAACCGTGCCATTTGTGAAGCGTCTTTCGCATCAGTCAGAAAACCTATCTTTTAGAATAAAAAGGTTAGTGTAGCTGAGTAATTACGCTCGGCTCCATAGTAACCCTGGGTTGGCCACAGCAGACTGTTGATGTATTTCTCGTCAGTCACGTTGTTGGCGTTCAGGCTCAGGCTCCAGGCATCGTTAAACCGGTAGCTCGCCATCAGGTTCAGGCGGCCGTAGGCATCCTGACGCGTGATGATGTCTTCGCCAGCGTTGGCGTACATATCACCAACTAAGCCCTGGAAGCGTGAGATGCTGTCCTGCCACTGATAGCTCACCCCAAACTTCAGGTTTTCCATCATTGCCGGCGTGTAGGTCATCGAGCCACGGAACAGCTTCTCAGGCGTATAATCTTCAACGGTATCATCACCATCCACATCAAACACAGTGGCTGCGATGCTGCCCTGCAGGCCTGGCATGATTTCGCCCGCCAGCTCGGCTTCAAAGCCTGTGCTGCTCACACCAGCCGCCGCGCGGTACACAGTTTCTGGTACGCCGGTGTTGGGGTTCATGACCGTGCCGTCAGCAACCGCCAGATCCTTCTGTTCGGTGTCGAAGTATGCGGCAGATAGCATCGCGCCTTCAAACAGTTCCATCTTCACGCCCACTTCGGCGTTGGTGCCGGTTAGTGGTGGCAGACGCTCGAAGTTCGCGTCACGCTGGTTCTGCGCCATAAAGGTTTCGGTGTACGAGGCGTAAACCGTGGTCGCGTCGTTGATATCATAGGTCACGCCGAAGTACGGGATGAACTGACCATCGTCACGCGACTGATCCACGCCATAGCCAATACCGTCGGTAGTGAATTCGTTGTAACGGCCACCCACTAACACTTTCATGTCGGCGTTGATTGAAAAGCGCGCCTGCGCATAGACAGCTTTCTGGGTGTTATCAATTTCGCTGCCCGATAAGCCATCGGTGAACTCAGGGAATGGCGTGTTGCCGTTCCAGTCTGGCAGCGCTGGCATGGCCGGAAAGCCATTGCCGGTATGGAAGTCATAGAGTGACACATCGGTGTAATCTAAACGCGCATAGTTAGCACCGAATACCAGCTCATGGCGCTCACCAAACGCGGCAAAGCTACCGCTGATATAAGCGTCGATGGTGTCTTGCTTGTCATCCAGATCATACTCGCTGGCATAGCCCACCAGACCCAGTCCGGTTTGCGGGTCCAGGCCTGCAGCAGGGTTTGGTAAGTAGGTGTAGAACAAGAAGCTGTCTTCGTCGGTGCGTACGCGGTTATAGGCCACGCGCAGGTTCCAGTGCGCGCTCAGTGCCGTTTCAATATCCACGAAGCTACGGCTCTCCTGAACATTCCACTCAGACCAGTCAGCAGCGATGTTGGTCGAACGATCAAAGTTAGTCGGGGTGCCATCGCCATAATACAGCGTCAGCGCGCCCCACATGTTGCCGTCAGTTTCGCTGTCATGCTCGCTGTGACCCACGGTGATCAGGGTGTTGTTGGTCGGAGCGTAATCGATTACGCCGTAAACCACCTGAGTCTGGTTTTCATAGCGATCCAGATAGGATTCACCTTCATCACCAACAACGACCAGACGGCCGCGCAGTGAATCGGTAAAGGCGCCGGATACATCACCTTCAAGGCGCTTGCCGTTCCATGAGCTGACCGTCGCGTTTACCGAGCCACGAAAATCAGAGGTCGGGCGCTTGCGAATAAGGTTAACAGTGGCAGCCGGGCTACCAACACCAGTCATTACGCCGTTGGCACCATGTACTACTTCGATGCGGTCATAAAGAGCCGCGTCCATGCGGCCGTGGGTATTACTGTTAATCAGCGGCAGGCCCAGGCCATCGACCTGGAAGTTATTCAGTTCAAAACCGCGTGACGAGAAATAAGTACGGTCGGTTTCAACCTGCTCGACGTTGATAGTTGCTGAATTTTCCAGTGCACTGTTCAAATCGTGCAGCGCGAAATCTTTAAGTTCTTCGCTGGTGATCACAGTCACCATCTGCGGCGTTTCTTTAACGGTGATATCCAGCTTGGTCGCTGATTCCTGCTCTTCGATCAGGTAGCCGCTTTGCTGCTGACCAGTGATCTGCAGGCGCTCCATGACTTCATAAGTTTGTGGATCAGCAGCATGAGCTACTGTGATAGAAATTCCGGCAGCTGCCATTCCCAATGCGATCGCTGATAATGCTTTCACGGTGTGCACCCTTTCGTTTTGCTGGTTAATAT
>CAYWXF010000096.1:3415-5770 GCA_964462025.1 uncultured Pseudomonas sp.
GCGATCGCTGATAATGCTTTCACGGTGTGCACCCTTTCGTTTTGCTGGTTAATATTTGATGGGCGCAGATATTAGTGTAAATGCGAATGATTCGCAATACCTGAAATGGAATTTTAATCTACTACCATAGGGGTATCGTTTTTTTATCCGGGGCAATCATGAATGTAGAGGTAAATCTGTTCAGCGTATTTATTGCCGCGCTAATCACCGCGCTGGCAACCGGGGTGGGAGCCCTCCCGTTCCTGTTTACCCGGCGGGTAGGCAAGCATTGGCTGAGCGTGGGCTCGGCGATTGCCGCCGGCTTAATGCTGGCAGCCAGCCACAGCCTGATTAGCGAGGGCTTTAACCAGGATGCCTGGCTGACAATGGTCGGCATGCTGGTTGGCCTGCTGCTGATTGTGCTGGCCTATCGCTGGATTGACAGTAAAGGCTCACCACACGTGCGCGAGCTCAAAGGCGCTGATGCTAAAAAAGCGTTTCTTATTGTGGGGGTCATGATTGCCCATTCGTTTGCTGAAGGGGTGGGCGTGGGTGTCTCTTACGGTGGCGGTGACGAGCTGGGCGTGTTTATTACCACAGCAATCGCTGTACATAATATTCCTGAGGGCCTGGCGATTGCACTGATTCTGGTTCCGCGCGGTGTATCCGTACCCTGGGCCGCCTTCTGGGCGATCGTGAGCAGCCTGCCTCAGCCGCTGATGGCCATCCCGTCCTATTCCTTTGTGACTATCTTCCAGCCATTCCTGCCCTTTGGCTTTGGTCTGGCTGCCGGCGCGATGATCTGGATGGTATTCGCCGAGCTCGTGCCCGATGCCAAAGAGGATCTGTCTTCCGAAAATATGGGCGCGCTTATCGTGTTGGCATTTCTGGCGATGCTGGGATTTCAGGTGATGATCGGCTAGCATTCGATTAGCCAGGAGGCCAAACATGCCGATTAAACAAAAAGAAATAACGCTGCGCGCCCGCTCACGCGGGTTTCACATTATTACCGATGAAGTGCGGCAAGCACTGCCAGAGCTGGCCGACGTTGAGGCCGGGCTGCTGCATGTATTTATCAAGCATACTTCAGCCTCACTGACGATTAATGAAAACGCCGACCCGACGGTGCGTGAGGACTTTGAAAGCCACTTCAATGAAATGGTGCCGGAGAACGCGCCCTACTATAAACATACCCTGGAAGGGCCCGATGATATGCCGGCGCACCTGAAAGCCAGCCTGTTGGGAAGCAGCGTGTCACTGCCCATCAGCAACGGTAGACTAAATATCGGTACCTGGCAGGGCATCTACCTTTGTGAGCATCGGGATCAGGCTAGTACGCGTAAGTTAGTGCTTACACTCACGTATTAAAGCATCATGTTTTACTGATAAATTTGTATCATTGATCCAAAAAGCTATAGTTAAAGTTTACATAAACAACTATTTAACTAACGGCGATAAGGCTTTGAGGTGAGATTAAAGGGTTTAGCGACTGACTTAGCAATCGGAATTATTGCAATTTCTGCAGTGCTCGCACTGTCCACAACCATGCCGCTCGGTATCTTCAATGCGAAGCTTACCGACACGTTCTTATATGTTTCGCCCGCACCTGACTTCTCGCCCAAAACCTTTGTTATCGAGAATACCGGGAATGCAGATCTCACCAATGCCGACATCAATTCACTGGTGCAGAATGTAAACGCTGCCGGTGCCGATCATATTCTGATTCTGGATAACTACTCTCAGACTATACAAAATGCTTCTGGCTGGCCTGACAATGTGCATATTGCGTCGTCAGGCGCGCAGGAATTCGAAGATGCGGATCCTGATGCGTTAAAGCTGTTTGAACTGCATGCCAACAACCGCAATTATCGCTCTTTCAGTCTGGAGCAGCGGGACAACTCGATATTAACTTTGCTGGACGTCAGCGACTCATCCCCAGAAACAACACAGCAAGCTTTCCGCGCTTTCTTTAATTTCGCCGTTCGTCCGGGTTTACTGCCAAATATTACCACGCAACAGGCGCTCAACGGCGGTATTATCCGGGCCCTGGTGGAGGATAAACTTGTATTCATTCAGGTTAGCCCCAGCCAGCAATATGAACGCTTCGCTGTGGCTCAGTCGCTGGAAGCGTCTTATCTGACATATGTTGAAATGCAGGCGCTAGCCGTTGAAAACATTGTTCACAACCTGCACTTAGAAACCTTTCCGCTAATAATAACCGCGCTTTTTCTGCTCACGACTTACTTTGCCGTATTTTTTTTACTACAGGTATTTAACAGCAATGGCATTATGCTGTTTGAGGGCGCGCAGTTGCTGGCGGCGCTGCTACTAGCGTATTTATTCTTTGTAAGCTTCCACCTGGTGTTCCCTTTCGGT
>CAYWXF010000097.1:0-3072 GCA_964462025.1 uncultured Pseudomonas sp.
GCGCCAATTAATGTGAATGGCGGCAGATCCAGTTTAATTGAGCGCGCCGCCGGACCTTCGCCAATCATGATGTCCAGCTGATAGTCTTCCATCGCCGGATACAGGATCTCTTCCACTACCGGGCTCAGCCGGTGAATTTCGTCAATGAAGAGCACGTCGTGCGCTTCCAGGTTAGTTAAGAGTGCGGCAAGATCGCCGGCTTTTTCCAGTACCGGGCCGGACGTTTGCCGGATATTTACATTGAGCTCGTTGGCAACGATATTGGCGAGAGTGGTTTTGCCTAAGCCCGGCGGGCCGAAAATCAACAGATGATCCAGGGCTTCCTTACGTTGCCGCGCGGCCTGAATAAAAATACCCATCTGCTCGACCACGTGTTTCTGGCCGGTATAGTCGGCCAGTGTCTTCGGCCGGATAGCGCGATCAATGGCTTCATCTTCGGGCTGTGCCTGGGGCTGATTAATGCGATCCGGTTCTATCATGGGCTCGGTTGCTCACCTTGAATACAGAGATTGATCGGCGTGCTACATAGCGCGCAGCGCCAGCCTGATTAATTCTTCACTTGATACGCTGTCGGGCTGGCCTTTACGGGCCGTGTTCACCGCTTTTTCAGCTACGGCCGGCTTGTAGCCCAGCGCAATCAGCGCGCTTAACGCATCGTCCCGCGGCGAACTGCTGCGCACGGTCGGATCCAAATCACCAAAATCCACCGGCGCGGCATCGGTGGCCGGGGTGGCAAAGCCCCAGTTGCTCAGCCGATCGCGCATTTCCACCACCAGCCGCTCAGCGGTCTTACGGCCAACCCCCGGCAATTTCACCAGGCTGCTGACATCGTCATGGGTCACGGCCTGCACAAACTGATGGGCGGTCATGCCCGACATAATCGTCAGTGCCAGTTTCGGGCCAACCCCCTGCGCCTTAATCAGCTGACGGAACAGGCTGCGTTCGGCAAAGGTATTAAAACCATACAGCAGTTGGGCATCTTCGCGCACCACAAAATGGGTGATCACCCGTACCTGCTCACCAAGTTCAGGTAATTCATAGATACAGGTCATTGGCATCTGCACTTCGTAGCCAACGCCGTGAACATCAATGAGTATTTCCGGCGGCTGCTTGGCCACCAGGATGCCGCTTAGCTGTCCTATCACCCTCGTCCCCTTTTGTTTGGCTGCAGAGTGTTTGCCTGCAAAATTTTACTGGTTCTGGTGTGCGCATGGCACAAGGCCACGGCCAGCGCATCAGCGGCATCAGCCTGAGGCCGGTGCTGCAACTTAAGTACCGACATCACCATGTGCTGAACCTGCACTTTATCAGCCCCGCCGGTGCCCACCACTGCCTGTTTGACCAGCCGTGCGGCATATTCAGCAACCGGCAGGCCGGCGCGGGCGGCGGCGACAATGGCGGCGCCGCGGGCTTGTCCGAGTTTCAGGGCGGAATCCGGATTCCGCGCCATAAAAACCTGTTCAATGGCAAATTCGTCAGGCTGAAACTGGGTAATGAGCTCGCTGATGCCATCATGAATCACCCGCAGCTTATCGGCAAGGCTCAGCGGCGCCTTTGCGGTGCCCTGGGCATTGATACAGCCACTACCCAGATAAATCAGCTGATTGCCCTGCTGGCGAATAATACCGTAACCGGTAAGCCTCGAGCCGGGATCAACGCCCAGTATTATCGCCATTCAGTCAGTTACCTTTACGAGTCATCCTCAGCGGATTTAGCAATTACGGCCACACCCAGTTCTTCCAGCGCACCGGCATTAGCAAAGCCCGGCGCATCAGTAAGCATACAGGCTGCGGTGGTAGTTTTCGGAAACGCGATCACTTCGCGAATCGAACTGGCACCGACCATCAGCATTACCAGCCGGTCCAGACCAAACGCCAGGCCCGCATGCGGCGGCGTGCCATACTTGAGCGCTTCCAGTAAGAAGCCAAACTTCTCGTTTGCTTCGTCCGGGCCGATGCCAAGAATTTCAAATACCGTCTGCTGCATCTTGCTGTCGTGAATACGGACTGAACCGCCACCCACTTCAACACCATTGAGTACCATATCATAAGCATTAGACAGGGTTTCAGTCGGGTTCGCTTTCAATTGCTCAGGCGTTACGCCAACAGGTGCGGTAAACGGATGGTGCAATGCCGCCAGGCCGTTGTCATCGCCTTCGAACATTGGAAAGTCCACCACCCACAGCGGGCGCCAGCCATCTTCAACCAGATCAAAATCCTGACCTATTTTCAGACGCAACGCGCCTAAGGCTTCAGCGACCACCATGCCGTTATCGGCACCAAAGAAAATAATATCGCCACTGGCCGCACCTGTGCGTTCCAGAATACCCTGCAGCGCTTCATCAGGGATGAACTTGAGTACTGGCGACTGAATACCGTCACGGCCGGCATCCAGGTCATTCACCTTCATCCAGGCCAGGCCTTTGGCGCCGTAAATGCCGACAAAGTTGGTGTATTCATCAATATTTTTGCGCGATATCGCTTCGGCTTTACCCGGTACCTTCAGCGCGGCGACCCGACCCTTAGGGTCATTCGCCGGTCCGGCAAATACCTTAAATTCAACGTCAGTGAGTAAATCGGCTACATCGACCAGTTCCAGCGGATTACGCAGATCCGGCTTATCGCTGCCAAAGCGGCGCATGGCTTCGTGCCAGCTCATGCGCGGGAACTCGCCCAGATTCACGTCCATCAGCTCAACAAACAGCTGCTGCACCATCTGTTCAGTGATGGCCATCACCTGATCAGCGGTCATAAAGGAGGTTTCGATATCGATCTGGGTGAATTCCGGCTGGCGGTCAGCCCGTAAGTCTTCATCACGGAAACATTTTACGATCTGGTAGTAACGATCAAAGCCGGACATCATCAGCAACTGCTTAAACAGCTGCGGCGACTGGGGCAGCGCAAAGAACTTGCCTTTGTAGGTACGGCTGGGTACCAGATAGTCACGCGCGCCTTCTGGTGTGGCGCGGGTCAGCATCGGCGTTTCGATATCCATAAAACCGGCACTGTCCATAAAACGGCGGACAGCGCTGGTTACTTTGGCGCGGAACTGCAGATTATGGTTCATGTTCGG
>CAYWXF010000097.1:3172-5762 GCA_964462025.1 uncultured Pseudomonas sp.
CGCATATCAATAAAAATCAGGCCGCCGAGATCACGACGTTTATTCACCCAACCACATAAGGTTACGGGCTGATCAACAAGGCTGGTTTCGAGCTGTCCACAATAATGGCTACGCATGGGATTTTCCCTACCACAGAAATCGGTTTAACAAAGCGAAACATTATAACGGACTGGCCGCAATTGTCAGCTATTGCCGGGGGATACTTCCATGATTTCTCTCCAACTGCCGGTACAGCCACCAGCCACCGATAAATCCGATCACACTGCCCAGGGTAATATCCACCAGCCGCGCCATAATCAGCTCGTCCGGCGGCAGCCGCGCGAAGGCAGCATCCGCCAGCAGTACCGTCAGCGGAGTGATAAACAACATGGCCAGGCCGTAGTTGCGCATCACAATAGATTCAATAATAAACGTCAGGCCGGTAACCAGCAGCACCAGCATCCAGGGGCCGATATCCAGGTTCAGGATAAACCAGGCAAACACCATACCCAGAGCGGTGCCGACAATACGGTGGATCTGGCGATGCCGAACCTGGCGGATATTCACCCCCTGCATAATGGCCAGACAGGAAATCGGCACCCAGTAAGGGTTACTCAGCCCCATCAGCATGGCAATCAGGTAGGAGCCACCAACAAACACGCCGATCACTGACGATTCGGTGCGCAGGTATTCGCGGTTGCGCTTGGGTGGCGCCGGCTGTTTCGGCTTATTCAGCCCTTCGGTGCGGACCGGCACCAGCAGGCTGTAAATAAACGCCAGTAAGCACGAAATCATGCCGCCCAACGCCAGCCAGCCGATCTGGCTGGGAATCATCATTAAATCAAATGGCAGGGTACTGGCCAGCGCCGCAATCATGATAAAGAAAAAACGCCCCGGCGGTGGCACCTGATAGCGCCGGCACAGGTTATTGGCGAGCATGGCGATCACCCCTACCGCCAGCGCCGATGACCACATATAGAAACTCGCCAGGCTGGCCAGGGTAAAACTCACCAGAAAGCCGAACAGGCAGACAATCAGCGTTACCATGCGCCGGGCCGTGCGCGCCTGGGGTGGCAGATACATAATCACCAGCCCGCCGATACTGCTGAGCACCGCCAGCCGCAGCTCGCCGCTGAGCGCGCCCAGCGCCACCGGAATGCCCGCGGCGAAGCAGGTCACCAGCGGGAAATGCCACGGCCGATCCGTCGGCTGAAACGACAGCAGGGTTTTAATATCTTCGTAAACCCGGCGTATCAGACCCGGCGATTCGGCTGCATCGGACATTATTATTCCTCTTCGAGTTCGGCTAAACTATACACCCACAACTTATAGACGACTTAAACCACTATGATCAAACGCGATTCTCTGTTTGCTGAGCCACTGACCCAGGTCAGCGACTTTGTATTTGATGAAAAGGTAGTGGAAGTTTTTCCCGATATGATCAATCGCTCGGTACCCGGGTACCAGAGCATACTGCACGGCATCGGCCAGCTGGCCGCCCGTTTTGCCCAACCGCAGAGCAACCTCTACGACCTCGGCTGTTCACTGGGTGCCGCCACCCTGGCCATGCGCCAGAATGTGGCTGAGGTGGATGGCGTGAAGCTCATCGGCATTGATAACTCACCAGCCATGGTCGAGCGCTGTAAGCTGCACCTGCAGGGCTATCGCAGCGCGGTACCGGCGGACATCCGTTGCGAAGACATCCGCGAAACCCGCATTGAAGAGGCCTCGGTAGTGGTGATGAATTTCACCCTGCAGTTTGTGCCGCCAGAGCAGCGAGACGAATTGCTGGCCGCGATTTTTGCCGGCCTCAGGCCCGGCGGCGTGCTAGTGCTGTCAGAGAAGTTTAAAAGCCCGGATCCGGCCATGGACGAGGTGCTCATCGATCTGCATCACCAGTTTAAGCGCGCCAACGGCTACAGCGAGCTGGAGATCAGCCAGAAGCGCGCCGCCATCGAAAACGTGATGCGCCCAGACACCCTGGACACCCATCAGCAGCGCCTGCAACGACTGGGCTTTCATCAGCCCCAGGTCTGGTTCCAGTGTTATAACTTCGCTGCTATGCTGGCGGTTAAACCCTAAGGAAATCATTTGGCATGGATTTATTCAAAGATGACCTGATTACCCTCGCCCGCTCACCGGTTTCCCACTGGCTGGGCAGCATCGCCGCGCAGCTGGAGCAGTGGCAGCGCGAGCAACAGCACGGCGAACTCAGCAAATGGCTGCGCTCGGTGGCGCAGTTGCCGCAGCTTGCCGCCGATCAGGTCGGCCTTAGTGATACCGTCAGCGTCCAGTCAGAAGAGCCCGTCAGCGATGGTCAGCTGAATCGTATCCGCGGTCTGCTGCAACAGCTTACGCCATGGCGCAAAGGCCCCTTTAACCTGCACGGCGTGCACATTGATACGGAATGGCGCTCTGATTTTAAATGGCAGCGGGTGGCCCCGCATCTGGGTGATCTGAGCGGCCAGCAGGTGCTGGATATCGGCTGTGGCAGCGGCTACCACCTGTGGCGCATGCTTGAAGCCGGTGCCGACCAGGCCTGGGGTATTGATCCCGGCCAGCTGTTTATGGCGCAGTTTTTAGCGGTGCGGCACTTTATGCCCGATGAACT
>CAYWXF010000098.1:0-3786 GCA_964462025.1 uncultured Pseudomonas sp.
GATCTGGTCGTCGTTTACCAGCGGGCCTTCGTGTTCAGGTACCGGATCCTGCCAGATCAACGTTTCTTTCGGCACTTGCGGGCCCAGGTAACGATCGCGCGGACCCATGTCACGGTGTAGTAACTTGTACCAGGCGCGGGCAAACTCATCGGCAAGTACGTCCGGGTTTTCATAAAACTCTTTGGATATTTTGAGATAATCCGGGTCGGTGATCATGGCCATATCGGCCGCGGTCATTACCGGCGGATTCTTCTTGCCTTCAACATGGGCGTCAGGAACCCAGTAGCCGTCTTTCACCTCAACCGGCTCCCACTGATTTGCGCCGGCGGGTGATTTTTTCACTTCCCACTCGTGGGCAAAGATGGTCTCCAGGTAGGAGTTGTCCCATTTGGTCGGAGTCGGGGTCCACGCACCTTCAAGGCCTGAGGTCACTGTGTACTCGCCAAGCCCGGTTTCGTTTTTGTTGGTCCAGCCGAAACCCTGCTCGTGGATTTTTGCGGCCTCTGGCGGCTCGCCAACGGCCTCTGCTTTGCCTCTGCCGTGCATCTTACCAAAGGTATGGCCGCCAACGGTCAATGCGACAGTTTCGCGGTCATTCATGCCCATGCGGGCGAAGGTTTCGCGAACATCCTGGGCAGATTTCATCGCGTCAGGTATGCCATTAGGGCCTTCCGGGTTAACGTAAATCAGGCCCATCTGCACGGCGGCAAGCGGGTTATCCAGAACACGGTTGCCGTCTTCGAAGCTGCCGGTGTAGCGCTCGTCTTTAGTCGACAGCCACTCGGTTTCCGGGCCCCAGTAGATGTCGTCCTCAGGCGCCCAGATATCGGCACGGCCAAAACCAAAGCCAAAGGTACGGAACCCCATGGTTTCGAGTGCACGGTTGCCGGCAAACACCATCAGGTCGGCCCAGGAGATCTTTTCGCCATATTTCTGTTTGATTGGCCACAGCAAGCGCCGGGCTTTATCGAGGTTGCCATTGTCGGGCCAGCTGTTCAGCGGCGCGAAACGTTGCGCGCCGGTACCGCCGCCACCGCGGCCATCAAGCGCGCGATAGGTGCCCGCCGCATGCCAGGACATCCGAATAAAAAACGGACCATAGTGGCCCCAGTCAGCTGGCCACCAGTCTTTCGAGTCGGTCATCAACGCATCAACATCGGCTGTAAGTTCATCGACATCAATTTCTGAAAAAGCATCGGCATAGCTGAAGTCAGCACCAAAGGGATTCGAGTCAGGATGTTTCTGGTGCAATACATTCAGCGCGAGTTGGTCTGGCCACCAATGTTCGTTGCCTTGTAAACGAGGGGTTGTACGTGCCGCCCACTCCGGGCGTTTCGGTTTTGGATCAGACACCTTGATCTCCTTTATCTTGAGTTTACCGGTATTTTTTCTAGCATTTAGAGTAGCTACGTAACTCAATATAGTTGCAGATCAAAATGGCCGCCAATTCGCCAACGCTATTGCTGCTTTTTTGCGCTGCCCGCATATACGTCTACACTATTTAATAGTATTCATTTCAGTGAAGGCGGACTTATGCATAGCGGTTCACTCCAGCAGTTCGGTAGCTATTTGCGCACAAAATGGGCCTCGCCACGCCGGATTCGCTTCTGGTTATTGGTACTGCTCATCCTTTATACCTTATTGGGCTTTTTTGGCCTGCCCTGGGCTATTCAGCACGTTGCAGAGACAACCGCGAAAGAGGATTTTGGGCGCGAACTTCGTATTGAGTCAGTAAAAACGAACCCCTACACACTGACGCTCTCTGTTAGTGGCCTTGAACTTGACGATACCGACGGCCGACAGTTGCTGGGCTGGGATCGGCTATTCGTCGATCTTACCTGGGCCAGCATCACCAACGGAGCCTGGACCATCGAAAGCATCCAGCTCGAACAACCGCTGATTCAGGAGGAGCGCTTCGCCTCAGGCGAAACCCGTTGGTTGCGGCTGGCTGCAGATCGCCCTGTGGAAGAGGCACCCAAGGAGCCCGAACCGCTACCGGCACTGCGAATCAATCAACTGCAGGTAGAAGGCGGCATTGTGCGCTTCGCGGACAACCTGCAGAACCCGACTGCCGATACACCGATGCAAGCGTCGCTGGCGCTGAACAGTGTTGCGCTTTCGGTGCAGGGCTTCACACTGGTACAAGACGCACGCTTTCCGGTGACGCTGGAAGGGCAACTCGCGGATGGTGGCCAGCTTAATATGGATGGCAAGCTGCAGGTGCTGCCGGCCCTGGCACTGGATGCCAGCGCCAATATCAGTGAGCTGGCTTTAGCACAGGCTGAACCTTATCTGCGCCAGTTCATGGCGGTTCAGATCAATGACGGAACACTCACCCTGAACGGCCAGATACAGACGGATACCGAGCAGCCTTTTGCTTTCACGGGATCCGCTGAGGTTAATTCGCTAAATATCACGGAAAGCGCTGGTGACGAGTCACTTATCGGCTGGCAAAGCCTACAGACCCAGCAGCTCGAAGTGAGTCTGAAAGATAACGCTATAGAGACCCATCCCATCACGGTGAAAGGCCTGTCCGGACGAGTCGTCATTCATGAGGACAGAACCACCAACTTCAGAAAGGTTATAGTTAACCGCCCGGCAACTGACGAGAAAGAGGGCGCGCCCTTTGATATCGCAATTGAGGGTATTGAATTGAGCGATGGCGGTCTGCAGTTTGCTGATAACTCGCTGCCGCTGCCGTTTTCGACGCGCATCCACTCACTAAGCGGCGAGATATCAACGCTAAGCTCGACGTCGGCTGAGCCGGCCGAAATAAAACTGGAAGGCGAGGTGGCAGAATACGGTCTGATGCAGGCCGACGGTACTGTTCATGCCTGGAATCCGATGCGCAACACCAATGTGCATCTGAGATTCCGAAACCTCCAGGTGCCCGAATACTCGCCTTATACGGTGAACTTTGCCGGGCGCAAGATTGCAGGCGGAACTATGGATCTGGATCTCGACTACACCATCGACGAGAACCAGCTCGACGGACAAAACCAGCTATTACTTCATGACCTGAAGCTTGGCGAAAAGATGGCTTCGACCAACGCCATGGATCTGCCGTTGGAACTCGGTATAGCCCTGCTGCAGGATAGCGATGGTGTTATTGACCTCACGATTCCGGTGAGTGGGAATGTCGGCAATCCGCAGTTCGATTTCAGCGCGGTCATCCAACAGGCCATTGGCAACGCCATCACCTCTGTTGTTACCGCACCGTTCAGTTTTCTGGCAGGCCTGGTTGGCGCCGAGTCAGAAGATCTGGGTCAGGTTGAGTTCCCTGCCGGCCGCACCGATCTGCTTCCGCCTCAGCGCCAGCGCATCGCCAAGCTGCGGGAAGCGCTTAATCAGCGGCCGAAGCTGGTACTGGAGTTTGCCGGCCCCTTCAGCAAGAACTTCGATGGGTTGGTGCTGAAGCGGGAAAAAGCTGTTGAAGCCCTGCGGCAACGCCTTGCCGAGCAAGGCCGTGAGGTTGCGGATCCCAGTCTGACGGCGGAATCGAACCAGGATATTGTCGAGGCCATGTTTAGCACGCATTATCCGGATACAGGGCTGGACATGTTAAAGGATTATTTCACTGAAGAACCCCGTGAAGCTGGCGAAGAGGCGCAGTTTGATGCGCTGGCGTATCGCAATTATCTGGCCAAAGAGATTATTAATGCGCAATCGGTAACGGCCGATGAACTCAAAGCCATCGCCAACGCCCGCGCCGAAGCAGCACGTGACGCCTTGGTTAAGCCTGCGGACGAAGAGGCCGGCATCGCCGCTGACCGCATACGCATTCTC
>CAYWXF010000098.1:3886-5681 GCA_964462025.1 uncultured Pseudomonas sp.
TCCGAATTCACGCCATCGTACACCTTATCAAGCGCGACCAGATGGTCTTTGACCAGGCCCCGGCCTACTGAATAGTCTTCCCAGCGACGGCGATCGACTATTGATTTAGGTGTTCCGAATGGCACGCCGCCAAGGGTCGCGATGCGCTCGGCGATGGTATCTGTCATTTCACGCACGGAATCGACCTGAGGGTCGAGCATCTCATGCACGCCGATAAAGTTCGGTCCAACAACGTTCCAGTGAATGTGTTTCAGTGTCAGTTGTAAATCAATGAGCGCCACCATTCTGTCGTCGAGCAACTTAATGGTTTCATTCGCGGCCTTATCTTTCAGGCCGGGCGCCGTAAATTCTGCAGTTTTCTTAGTTTGGTTCGCATGTGACATCAATAACCTCCCTAACGTTTTTGTCGTATTTAAATACGCTTCGTTAGCAAGTATAGATCACTCAGGCTTGTGTCAACTGAGGGTCGCCCGGCGCAGTCTGTCCCAGATGTCATCCCAGCCTTCCGCTTGCGGTGGCATCTCGATCCAGATTGCCCCGGCTTTGCGTTGATCCGCCTGGTAAAGCGAGGCATAAAGTGCATGGCGGTAACCCGCTGCGTCAGCAGGCATAACGATGGCTTGAAGATCGTCTTGCTCTGCGGCCCATTGGCTGAGTTCGTCAGAGAAGTAAAGATGAACCAGGTCTGATCGCTTTCCGGCACTCATGATTTCATCGCGGGATTTAAGATACACAGGTGTTCGCGGGCGATAATGGACGCGCTTATTACCCGGCACGTGCTCCTGATGGGATTCAGGAACGACCACGGGCACCGGGAACAGCGCCTCGAGCTCGCGTCGCTGCAGCGGTCCTGCCCGTAAAACCCTGACTTCATTGTCACTTATTCCGACGATGGTTGATTCGGTGCCTAACTGGCAACGACCGCCATCCAGAATTGCCGCAATCCGCCCATCAAGTGCTGCGCGCACCTGCGTCGGGGTAGTTGGAGTGAGCTGCTGATATAGATTCGCCGATGGAGCGGCGACCGCTAACTGCCCGATATTCAGCAGGTTCATCAGGGCCGGATGCGATGGCATCCGCAGCCCAATGGTGTCTAAGCCGCCAGTCACCACCGGGTTAACCCATGGCTGTTTGCGCAGCACGATCGTCAGGGGGCCGGGCCAGGCGGACTCAAGTACCGGATATAGCCAGGCTGGCGGGCGCTGCGCCCAAAAATCCAGTTGATCTAAATCGCGGATATGGGTGATCAAAGGGTGGTTTTTCGGACGCCCTTTTGCCTCAAAGATCTTCTCAACCGCAATGGGGTTAGTCGCATCAGCCGCCAGACCATAAACGGTTTCAGTTGGTACCGCGACCAGCTCACCTTGTTTTAGCCAATGAGCGGCGCGGGATAGGTCAGCGGGGCTGTCGGCGTTTAAGTATTCAGTTTTCATGGATTACATACCTGGCAATGCATAGGGTCAGCGTATTTTTCCGTGACCGGTTCTTCTACAGTGAAGTCACAAGCGGAACAGGATTTAATTGTTTTGCTGGTCAGCTCGGTGGGGAGGCCACACTGATGGCAAGGCAAGCCGCGGCGCACATCGCTCAGCCAGAAGTTCACCTCACCGCATTCAGGGCATAGCGATAGTAAGCGCTCACGTAATTGCGAAGCCGCAGCGGCTATGAATCGTTGGCGCTCCGGGCAGTTCATCGCGCGATAGTCCGGCTGAATTCGCAGGTGCTCGCCGAGAAAGGTCTCACCGTCCCACAACCGATGCGCTTGCAGTAGCTCATGAATTGCGGCCGCGGAGTG
>CAYWXF010000099.1:0-5661 GCA_964462025.1 uncultured Pseudomonas sp.
CAATACAACGCAGGGTACCGAAAATATTAACTGCGTAGACACGTTCAAACAGCGCCGTATTGAAGTTTTCGATGTCGACATACTCAGCCACCCCGGCAGACAGAATCACCAGGTCAATGTCCGTATAGCTGCGTAGCGCCTGTAAGGTCGCCCCGGCATCGGTAACATCAAGTTGCTGGCCCGCTATTTGCTTTGGATAGCGTTCCTGCAACTCATGCAAAGATTCTTCTGTGCGACCACAAACGATCACATTATGGCCGGCTTCGGCATAATCCATTGCCAGCTGCCGACCGATCCCTGACGTTCCACCAGTAATTAGTATATTCATGACTCGGGTACCATGCGCTGTTTTACCTTTCTAACAAAATAGCCAAGTACAGGGATCTGTTCGTACAGCATTACGCCCAAATCATAAAGATCTTCCTGCTCACAAATCTTGTCGTCTTTTAATTTAAAGTGACTGACACCTGGCACGACAATCTCCCTTCCAGCGGAAATACGCGGATGTACCATGCGCATTTGCCAACTGATAAAAAGCTGGTTGTCCTTTAACATGTATTCAGTAAACGCAAAATGACATTGTTCAACATTTTCCATGCTGTGCTTTAAGTACTTCTTTAAGTCATCAATACCGTATACCTGATGCACAGGATCAGAAAAAGTCACCTCTTTATCGTAAAGGTCATCCAGGTCCTCAAAATCGCGGTCACTGAACTCATCATAAAATTTCTGAAGTCGCTCTACTATTTCGGGACGATCTTCCGTTTTGACCTTTTCGTCTTTCTTTTCAGGATCACTATCGCTGCTCATTGTGTTCTCCCTTTCATCCGTGTGGTCTACAGCTGCTTAAAAGTTGACAGAAACTTTTCACGCGCCTCACTGTGGTCGACCATTGGCGCCGGATAGTCATTATCTGGCTGACTACGCAACCACGACTCCGGAGCGTGAATGCAGCTGGTCGGGCAGTCGCTCAACTCACTGACCCATTTACGAATGTAGCTACCGTCCGGATCAATCTTCTCACTCTGCCGCGTCGGATTGAAAACCCGGAAATACGGCACGGCGTCAGTTCCGGTTGAAGCGCTCCACTGCCAGCCACCATTGTTGGCCGGAAAGCTACCATCAATCAGATGTTGCATAAAAAACTGCTCACCCTTGCGCCAGTCAATTCGTAAATCTTTTATCAGAAAGTTAGCGACTATCATGCGCAGGCGATTATGCATCCACCCTTGCTCCGCCAACTGTCGCATACCGGCATCAACAATCGGGAATCCCGTGCGCCCTTCACACCAACGTTTGAAATCATCGTCGTTGTCACGCCAGGGAAATTCATCCGTATATTGTTTAAATGCCTTCTTATAGCTTAGTCGGGGAATGTGATGCATCAAGTGCTGATAAAATTCACGCCAGGCCAGTTCGGTTAACCAGGTGTCGGGACCTTTATTTAAACCATCGGGAAAATCAGGGCTAAGCTGCTGTAATTTGCGTGCGGCAGTAACCGGCGACAGCACGCCAAGCTCCCAGTAAGGCGACAGTTTCGAGGTGTTATCCAGCGCCGGCCGGTCACGGTCTTCATGGTAGCCATCAATATGCTCATCAATAAACTCTTGCAGTTGCTCCTGAACCTCCTCTTCACCGACCGGCCAGGCACTGCTGTCACAGCGTTCATACGGGCAATCAGGCAGTGACTGCAGCTGTGACCGGCAGTCCTGATCGTCTAACGTAACCGGCTCGGGTATGCCTGCTAGGGCTATATGCTCGCGCCATACCCGGTTAAAGGGCGTGAATTTCTGGTAATACGCATTATCCGTGGTTGGCGACAGCACGGGCGGCACCAGGAGCAGGCCATGGTACCCTTGGCAGCTGATATCGTGCTCGGCCAGCCAGGCACAAACCGCCCGGTCACGGCGCTGCTCGTCAACCGGATATTCACGGTTAAAATGCAGGGCGTCGATGTCGTGGTTACGGCAAAACTCAAGAACTTGTCGCGGTGCTTCCTGCCAGGTATCTGCTACCACTACATGCAACAGCACGCCTCGCTTTGCCGCGTCCTGGCGAAAACACTCCAGGTGTCGCCACAGCAAATCGACTTTGATCGGTGCCCAGTCATGTTCCTGCCACTGCCCGGCTGCGGCAAGATAAAGCGCATGTACCGGACCATCGCCTGCGTGTTCCCTGAAGGCAGCGGTAACCGCCGGATTATCCGTAAGGCGCAGATCCCCTCTGAACCAGATTCCGGCCTTCATTAGAGTGCATACCTTAGTTTGAGATCCATCGGATAGGGCTGCAGATAGCGCTGACCGCTCAGATAAGCATCCGGATACTCTCGCAGATAGTGCTTAATCAGAGTCAGCGGGGCCAGTAACGGCTGATGCCCGGCCCGATAGGCAAGCACCAGTTCAGTGAGCTCAGCCTTCTGATCGGCAGTCAGCTGTTGCTTAAAATAACCCTGAATATGTTGCAGTACATTGGTATGGTTCGCTCGCGACGCTGGCGTGCCAAGCGCATCCATTAAGGTTTCGATGTAGTATTTGCAAAAATCATCAGTAACGGTTTCAGTCTGTGCCAGTTGCCGGCCGAGCTCGCGATATACCGGCTGGCTATGAGCTAACAGCAAGAGCTTCAGGCTGGTATGAAATTCAAGCAGTGCGGCTTTACTGACAGGCGCTTCGAGCTGCTGCCAGCCGTGATACACATACACCCGCATAATGAAGTTCTCGCGCAACCCGGGATCATTCAAACGTCCGTCTTCTTCTAACGGCAAGGCGGGATAGCGCTGCTGCAACCGCGCCGCAAACAGGCCCTGGCCGGTTTTCTGAGCATGTCCGGTTTCCGGATCATAAAGCTTTACCCGCTCCATCCCACAACTCGGCGATTTCGCGCATAGCACATAACCGCTGACTGTATCGGTGTGCGCCACCGCCCGATCCGCAAACTCCTGCAACGCAGTAGTCACATCCTCGCCGGTTTTAGGTATCATCGCGCGTACCTCATCACCATGTTGCTCCAGCCGGATAGTCGGCCGCGGTACCGGCATACCAATTCCTACTTCCGGACACAGGCGGACGAACTCCACATGCCGCGCTAACTCATCGGCACAAAAAGACGAGCGTTTGTGACCACCGTCGTAACGCACTTCGTCGCCCAACAGACACGCGCTGATTCCAACTTTTATTCGCGTCATAACATCCTTCGTTCGTTCAACTGCTGTGATAAATACCAGAGACTCTTAATCAGTTTACGAAAAACCCGGATAAAAGTTCAGCCTGATGAACCAGCATCAGTTTTTTTCCGTATGCAGGTAGCAATAAACCACTACCCGGTTATACAGGCCAACGATTATAGGGGAAGAAAATGTCTGCAGAACCCATTAAGGTTCCACTGTTTCCGCTGTCGGGTCATATCTTACCCGGTGGACAGATGCGCTTGCGGATCTTCGAGCCACGCTACCTGCGCATGGTTCGTGAGGCTTGCAGTCAGTCGCCTGCAGCGCCTATTGGAATTTGCATGGTCAATGAAGAGGGCCAAATCGCTGATAACAGCCATATCCATAAATTCGGTACCCTTTGTCGGATCATCGATTTTGATGCACTGCCAGACGGTTTATTGGGCATTACGGTGGCAGGCGAACAACTGTTCGAAATCACCCAGATCGAAAACGCTCCGGACGGACTGCGTACCGGTACGGTTAAATGCCTGAGTGGCTGGTCTGAAACCAGCTTATCGGCGAGCGATCAGATCCTGGCGGAACACCTCAGTGCCGTCTACGCCAATTATCCGGATTTAGGTATTAACCCGACACCAGAACACCTCGCCCGCGCGGACTGGATATGCCAGCGCTGGCTCGAATTATTACCCGTTTCCGCGACCATTAAACAACGTCTGATTGCCCAGAGTGACTGCCGGGAAGCCCTGACATACCTGCGCAAGCTGGTAGCGCAAAGTCATGGGTGATCCAGACAATATCGGATTACGTAACAATCTTAACTTGAGGAATACTCCAGCAGGTATAGACTATGCAGTTAGTAACTGAAGCGATAACATCACGGAAAACTATGTCCTCAGCCCGGCCGGAAGACCCAGAGCATGCTGCCGATTTGCTCGCACGAATAGCGGCCGACCAGTCGCGTGCAGCGTTCAGTGAACTCTTCCGACATTTTGCTCCGCGCCTGCAAGCTTATGCCACCCGCCAGTTCGGTAATGAACAGACCGCCAAAGATCTGGTTCAGGAAACCATGGCGAATGTCTGGCATAAAGCCCACCTATTTAAACCGGATCGCGGTTCAGCTGCGACCTGGATTTTTACTATTGCCCGAAACATCCGCTTCGATATTCTTCGCAAGAATAAATATCGTCAGCACGATTTAAGTGCGGATGACTTATGGCCAGTACTGGCCGAGCAAAACGAAAGCCTTGATGATGATTATGCTTTAGATCAGGACTTGCTGATGCAGCAGCTTGCTGTTTATTGTGATCAGTTACCCGAAGCTCAGCGTATTGCTATTCAGCTTATTTATATTGAGGGTAAATCGCAGCAGGAAGTTGCTGATGCCCTGTCAATTCCGCTTGGTACGGTGAAATCACGTACCCGGCTTGCTATTCAGAAATTAAAAGAGTTGATACAAAGCGATGATTAAATTCCATCCTTCAGAGCAACAATTAGTTGAGTACGTTGCCGGCGACCTGGGTGCGGCGATGTTAATCACTGTCGGCACGCATATTGATATGTGCCCGCGTTGCCAGAGCCATGTGCAGGATATTGAAGAGCAGCTTGCCAAGCGGCTGTTTGGCGACCCTGTGACCGCACCTGTCAGCTACCCGACTAACCTGGACACCATGATTGATGCGATTTTGAACTCGCCCACGCCTGCTCACCGCGGTTTGGAAGACAGCGACAGTTATTTACTCCTGGAAGGAAAACGCTTTGAGTTACCGCCTACCCTGGCCCGTAATTATCATCGCATTGGTAGCTGGCACAAAATGCTCGGCAAAATGTGGCGGGCGCCGGTTGATCTCGGCAGTGATGAGGTTCTGAATTTTATTTATATGGGAAGCGGTGCCCAGGTACCCGAACATACGCATAAAGGCCATGAAGCGACGCTGGTAGTCAATGGCGTTTTTGTTGATGAAAATGATGAGTACCGGGATGGTGATTTTGTGCTGCTGGACGGCAGTCATAAGCATACACCACAAACCCAACATGAAGACTGCCTGACACTGGCGACGCTGGATGCGCCGCTGCATTTCACATCAGGCTTAAGCAGACTGCTAAACCCTTTCAGCAGCCTGTTTTTTAAGTAACAGTGCGGCGTATTTCTTGCCTGTCTCAGCCCTGAGGCTTAGCGCCGCTAACCCGTTGCTTTAGCTTCTGTCCGGGCCGGAAGGTTACTACGCGCCGGGCAGAAATCGGAATATCCTCGCCGGTTTTAGGGTTGCGCCCCGGTCGCTCATTCTTGGTGCGCAACTCAAAATTACCAAATCCGGACAATTTTACCGCTTCACCTTGTTCTAACGAGCGGCGGATCTCCTCAAAAAAGTTTTCGACCAATTCTTTTGCGTCGCTTTTGTTGATCCCGAACTTATCAAACAAATGTTCAGCCAGTTCAGCTTTGGTCAGCGCCATGTCATCACTCTCTTAGGGTTGCCCCAAATTCAGATGTC
>CAYWXF010000100.1:0-5600 GCA_964462025.1 uncultured Pseudomonas sp.
AGGCACTGAAAGATGTGCTGGAGCGGATCCCTGCTGATGCCCACCCGATGGATGTTATGCGTACCGGTTGCTCAATGCTGGGTAACCTTGAGCCTGAAGCTGATTTCAGCGAGGCCGATCAAGCCATTGAGCGGATGCTGGCGGTATTCCCGAGCATTCTTTTGTACTGGTACCGTTTCAGCCATGATGGCGTGCGTATTGAAACCGAAACCGATGATGATTCCATTGGTGCGCACTTCCTGCGTCTGTTACACGATAAAGAGCCATCAGAACTGCATGCAGCAGTGATGAATACGTCACTGATTCTGTATGCGGAGCACGAGTTTAACGCGTCTACCTTTACCGCGCGGGTTTGTGCTTCAACCTTATCGGATATTCATTCCTGTGTGACCGGTGCTATCGGCTCGCTGCGCGGCCCACTGCATGGTGGTGCCAATGAAGCAGCGATGGAACTGATTGAAGATATGAAATCACCAGAAGACGCTGAGCAGACGCTGCTGGCGATGCTGGCACGTAAAGACAAAATCATGGGCTTTGGTCACGCCGTCTATCGTGACAATGACCCACGTAATGCCATCATCAAAGAATGGTCTGAGAAGCTGGCTGATGAGTTCGGCGACACCCGTCTGTATGACGTTTCTGTACGCTGCGAAGAAGTCATGTGGCGCGAGAAGAAATTATTCCCGAATGCCGACTTTTTCCATGCTTCTGCTTATCACTACATGGGCATTCCGACCAAGCTGTTTACTCCAATCTTCGTGATGTCACGGGTGAGCGGCTGGACTGCGCACGTGAAAGAGCAACGCGCAAACAACCGTATTATCCGTCCGAGCGCTGACTATATTGGTCCTGAAGCCCGGCCGGTTCCTGCAATTAATGAGCGTTAATATGAATCAAGATTTTCGTAAGTCGCTGCCGGGTACGTCACTGCAATATTATGACGCCCGTGCAGCTGTGGATGCAATTGAGCCTGGCGCTTATGCCAGGCTTCCGTACACCTCGCGGATACTCGCTGAAAACCTCGTGCGGCGCTGCGATCCTTCGATGCTGACGGATAGTCTCAAACAGCTGATTGAGCGCAAACGTGACCTGGATTTCCCCTGGTACCCAGCGCGGGTAGTTTGTCACGATATCCTCGGACAAACGGCTCTTGTCGATCTGGCTGGCCTGCGCGACGCGATCGCGGAGCAGGGCGGTGATCCTGCTAAAGTGAACCCGGTGGTGCCAACCCAGCTGATTGTTGATCATTCACTGGCTGTTGAGCACGCTGGTTTTGAGTCCGACGCCTTTGATAAGAACCGGGCGATTGAAGACCGGCGCAATGATGATCGTTTTCACTTTATCAACTGGACTAAAACGGCATTTAAAAATGTTGATGTGATTCCACCGGGTAACGGCATTATGCACCAGATCAATCTGGAGAAGATGTCACCCGTAGTCCAGGTTCGTGACAATGTGGCGTTTCCTGACACCTGCGTGGGCACCGACAGCCACACACCTATGGTTGATGCCCTTGGCGTTATCTCTGTAGGCGTTGGTGGCCTTGAAGCTGAAAGCGTGATGCTTGGCCGTGCGTCCTATATGCGTCTGCCCGATATTATCGGTGTTGAGCTGACCGGTAAGCTGCAACCGGGTATTACTGGTACTGACCTGGTACTGGCATTGACCGAGTTTCTGCGTAAGCAGCGCGTGGTTGGTGGTTACCTGGAGTTTTACGGCGAAGGCGCCGCCAACTTGTCCGTTGGCGACCGGGCGACTATCTCCAATATGACGCCTGAATATGGCGCGACTGCTGCGATGTTCTACATCGATGAGCAGACTATCGACTACCTGAAACTGACTGGTCGTGACGACAAGCAGGTTAAGCTGGTTGAACAGTTTGCCCGCCATACCGGCTTGTGGGCGGATAGCCTTGAAACTGCGGAATATGAACGGGTACTAAGCTTCGATTTATCATCGGTACAGCGTAACCTTGCCGGGCCATCGAATCCGCATGCATTATTACCGGCCTCTGAACTGGCCGCACGTGGTATTTCCGGTGTGGTCGAAAATGAAGAAGGCAAAATGCCTGACGGCGCGGTGATTATCGCTGCAATAACCAGCTGTACCAACACCAGTAACCCGCGCAATATGATCGCGGCGGGTCTGATCGCGCGCAACGCCAATAAATTAGGCTTGCTGCGTAAGCCATGGGTGAAATCCTCACTGGCACCGGGTTCAAAAACCGTCAAGATGTACCTTGAAGAAGCCAATCTGTTACCGGAGCTTGAGAGCTTAGGCTTTGGCGTTGTCGGTTTTGCCTGCACCACCTGTAACGGCATGAGCGGCGCGCTGGATCCAGTGATTCAGCAGGAAATTATTGACCGCGATTTGTACGCGACGGCGGTACTGTCGGGCAACCGTAACTTTGATGGCCGGATTCATCCGTACGCGAAGCAGGCCTTCCTGGCCTCACCACCATTGGTGGTTGCTTACGCAATCGCTGGTACGATTCGCTTTGATATCGAGAAAGATATCCTTGGTTATGACCAGCAGGGCAACGCCATCACGCTGAAAGATATCTGGCCGGATGACGCTGAGATTGACGCTATTGTGAAGCAAAGCGTGAAGCCTGAGCAATTCCGCGAAGTTTATGACCCGATGTTCAGTCTGCAAGTTGATTTTGGCGATCAAATCGACCCGTTATATGACTGGCGGCCGATGAGTACCTATATCCGCCGCCCTCCGTACTGGGAAGGTGCACTAGCCGGTGAGCGCGCGCTCAAAGGCATGCGTCCGCTGGCGGTGCTCGGTGACAATATCACGACGGATCATTTGTCGCCGTCGAACGCCATCATGCTGGATAGCGCAGCAGGTGAGTATCTGGCGAAGATGGGTGTGCCGGAAGAAGACTTTAACTCGTACGCGACCCATCGCGGCGATCACCTGACCGCACAGCGCGCGACCTTCGCTAATCCGAAACTCCTGAACGAAATGGTGCAGGAGAACGGCAAGGTGAAACAGGGTTCGCTGGCGCGGATCGAGCCGGAAGGTAAAGTGACGCGCATGTGGGAAGCTATCGAGACCTACATGGAACGTAAGCAACCGCTGATTATCATCGCCGGTGCCGACTACGGTCAGGGCTCGTCCCGTGACTGGGCCGCCAAGGGCGTGCGTCTGGCGGGTGTTGAAGCTATTGCTGCTGAAGGGTTTGAGCGGATCCACCGCACCAACCTGATCGGTATGGGCGTGTTGCCACTCGAGTTTGATAGTGGCGTGACCCGCCATACGCTGAATATTGACGGCACTGAAACCTTTGATGTTGTCGGTGAACCAACTGCCGGCGCACGACTCACATTGGTCATTAACCGTGCCAACGGTGAGCGCATTGAAGTGCCCGTTACCTGCCGCTTAGACACTGCTGAAGAAGTGAACATCTTTGAAGCAGGCGGTGTATTGCAGCGCTTTGCCAAAGACTTTCTTGAACAGGCTGGAGTCTGAGTTATGACACATGCTGCGCAAATCAAAATCGCCGCCACCTATATGCGTGGCGGTACCAGCAAAGGCGTGTTCTTCCGGTTGCAGGACTTACCAGAAGCCGCTCAGGTACCAGGCAAGGCGCGTGATAATCTGTTGCTGCGGGTAATCGGCAGCCCCGATCCTTACGGTAAGCACACCGACGGTATGGGTGGCGCCACTTCAAGCACCAGCAAGACGGTGATCCTGTCCAAAAGCAGCAAAGCCGACCACGATGTGGATTACCTGTTCGGTCAGGTATCTATTGATAAGCCGTTTGTGGACTGGAGCGGTAATTGTGGCAATTTGTCCGCTGCAGTTGCGCCTTTTGCGATAAGTAACGGCCTGGTCAACAGTAGTCGTATTCCTGAAAACGGGATGGCGACCGTGCGTATCTGGCAGGCAAACATTGGCAAGACCATTATTGCTCATGTACCTGTAGTAGACGGTGAAGTACAGGAGACCGGTGACTTTGAACTTGATGGCGTGACCTTTCCGGCTGCGGAAATCCCCGTTGAGTTTATGGACCCCGCCTCTGATGAAGATGGCGAAGGCGGCTCGATGTTTCCGACCGGCAACGTAGTGGACGATCTTGAGGTGCCTGGTATTGGCACGATCAAGGCAACCATGATCAACGCTGGTATCCCGACCATTTTTGTCAACGCGGAAGCCATTGGCTACACCGGTACCGAGCTACAGGGTGCCATTAACGAAGATGCCGATGCGCTGGTGATGTTCGAGAACCTGCGCGCCCATGGCGCTGTGAAAATGGGACTTGTAAAAAGCATTGACGAAGCGGCCTCGCGGCAGCATACCCCGAAGATAGCTTTTGTGGCGCCACCAGCGGATTATGTGTCGTCCAGCGGTAAAGCCGTTCATGCGGCAGATGTAGACCTGCTGGTACGCGCTATGTCGATGGGTAAATTGCATCACGCTATGATGGGGACGGCTGCGGTCGCAATCGGCACCGCGGCTGCGGTACCGGGCACCCTGGTGAATATCGCTGCCGGCGGCGGCGATCGCACTAGCGTCCGCTTTGGTCATCCTTCCGGTACCTTGCAGGTGGGCGCGGAAGCGAAGCAAGTTAACGGCGAGTGGACTGTAACCAAAGCCATTATGAGCCGCAGTGCGCGCGTATTGATGGAAGGCTGGGTTCGGGTTCCGGGTGACTGTTTTTAATGGCTAAGTGCCCGTGTGGAGCAGGGAAGTACCATAAATGCTGTGAGCCCTATCACAAAGGTAAGCGATTACCCGGCAGCCCTGAAGCACTGATGCGTTCGCGCTTCAGTGCTTTTTCTTTGGAGCTGCGGGATTACTTACTGGAAACCTGGCATCAGGATACCCGGCCTGAGCTGGATCTTGCTGATAATCCGCATTGGCTGCAGCTTCAGGTCGTGGAGTCATGGCAGCGTGGCAACCGCGGCTACGTTCATTTCCGCGCGTTCTTTGAGGCTGATGGCCAGCAGGGCAAGCTGGAAGAAAAATCGGACTTCGTTAAAGAGGGATCGCGCTGGTATTACGTTAGCGGGGAGATTATTTAGCACGCTCCTGGATCAGCTCGCTTTGTAACCGTTCATAGGTATCATTAATCAGCTGTGCCTGCGCATCAGGCGCTAATGGCCATCCGGGGATCCGTTCCAGCACTTTATTCTCGTGTAGGAAATAAAACACAGGGTAATGGTGAAAGTACATTTCTTGTGGCCAGGCATCCTCATTATTTACGAAGGCAAATTCAAAATCACTCATCAACTGCGACGCATTAGCTACATCAAAGGGATTGGCCACCGAGGTTTGGGAAAATAAGAACAGCAGGTTGTCGACTTTGCTGAATAATTCCGGATCGTCGCTCACATCATCAAACAGTCGGCGCGACGCGCCATCCCGCAATTCAACCAGCACAACCAGATGCAACTTGCGAGGGTCGAGGTTTTCACTATAGGTTTCGAGCTCCGCGCCAGCAGCAAACCGGGCTTTAAACAGCATGTCATCATTGTTTAACGACGGACCAATGTCTGCGGGGTAAAAGTCAGTTGTTTTCGGACTTACCGGGAACTCATGCTTTAAATCTTCAAGCTTCTCGAAATTACGAGCCTGCCAGTTCATTA
>CAYWXF010000101.1:0-5597 GCA_964462025.1 uncultured Pseudomonas sp.
TGGGGACCAACCGATTATGAGTCGGGTGCTCTAACCACTGAGCTAAGGGGCCATTTTGGTATTTCGGTAGGGTGCTTTTAGTAAAGCGGGCGCAAGTATATGAAATTTCGGCCCGCTTGTCATGACCTCCCCTGTAGAAAAAGGGAGGCTTTTTTAAAGTTTTATGCCGTAGAATTCAGCGGCGTTGGTGGCAAAGACTTTGTCGATGGCCTTGGCATCATCGAGGGCGGTGCAGATAGTATCGATGTCGCCAAAGTTGAACGGCCGCTCGGTCCGTACTGATGGCAGGTCGGTACCGAACATCAGGCAATCCGGATTGGTTTTGTACAGCAGCTTCACAGCTTCGCTGACGTTGACCTCGGTGCGACCAAAGCCGCTGGCTTTAATCTTCACGCCGGCTTCGGCCAGACGCTGAATCTGCGATACGCCGGAGCGTGCCATACCCAGATGATCGATAGATACTTTGGGCAGCTTCAGCAGCTTCGGCAGTACTTCATCCAACTCACGGCTATCCACATACATTTCGAGGTGCCAGTCGGCCAGATCCCAGATGCGCTTACCAAAGTCCACCAGGTTATCCAATCCGCTTACTACGCGTCGTTTCAGGTTGACCCGTACGCCACGAATCCCCTGCTCTTTCAGTGACAGGATCTTCGCGTCAGACACACTGCTGGGCAGGTTGGTGATGCCCACAAAGCATTCGCCAAGTTTGGGCAGGGCATTAGCAAAATAGGTATGGTCAAAGCCCTGTACCGAACCGGATACCAGCGCACCGCCAATAATAGGCAAGTCTCTGGTGCGGTGCTGATAATCTTCAACGGTAAAAGGCGGTGGCAAAAACCCCTGATTTTCAATCAGGGGATATGCGCTGTTGTAGATATGAAAGTGCGCATCGACAATGCGATGCGGTTGCTGTTTTTCGGTCGCGTTCTGATCAACTGCGATCATAAATCATCCTTTATCAGCGAAATGAGTACGTATTATTCGTCCAGGAACGACTTCAGCTGCTCCGAGCGGCTTGGATGCCGCAGTTTACGCAGAGCTTTGGCTTCGATCTGACGAATCCGTTCACGAGTCACGTCGAACTGTTTACCAACTTCTTCCAGAGTATGGTCGGTATTCATGTCGATGCCAAATCGCATACGCAACACTTTCGCTTCACGTTGGGTGAGGCCGCCTAACACTTCGCGGACTGCGTTACGCAGACTTTCAGCGGTGGCTGAGTCAACCGGCAGGTCCAGCGTGGTGTCTTCGATGAAATCACCCAGATGCGAATCTTCATCATCGCCAATGGGGGTTTCCATCGAGATCGGCTCTTTGGCAATCTTCAGTACTTTGCGGATCTTGTCTTCAGGCATGACCATGCGCTCGGCCAGTTCTTCCGGCGATGGCTCACGACCCATTTCCTGCAGCATTTGCCGCGAGATCCGGTTCAGTTTGTTAATGGTTTCGATCATATGCACCGGGATCCGGATGGTCCGGGCCTGATCCGCAATCGAGCGGGTAATGGCCTGACGTATCCACCAGGTGGCATAGGTCGAGAATTTGTAACCGCGGCGGTACTCAAACTTGTCCACGGCTTTCATCAAACCGATGTTACCTTCCTGGATTAAGTCGAGGAACTGCAAGCCACGGTTGGTGTATTTCTTCGCGATTGAGATAACCAGACGCAGGTTCGCTTCAACCATTTCTTTCTTCGCCCGGCGCGCTTTGGCTTCACCGATCGACATACGACGGTTGATGTCTTTTACCTTGGCGATAGTCAGCCCGGTTTCAATCTCAACTTCAGCCAGCTTGTGGATGCAGCGCTCAAGTTCTGGTTGCAGAACTTTCAGGGCATCCGAGTAGCTTTCACCGGCGCCGATGGCCTGATCCAGCCAGGCAGTGCTGTTTTCGTTACCGGCAAATGACTTCATGAAAGCGCGCTTCGGCATCGCCGACTGCTCAACGCACATCTTCATGATCAGACGTTCCTGTACGCGCACACGATGCATCATGTCGCGCATGTCTTTCACCAGCCGGTCGAACTGCTTGGGCACCAGGCGGAACTGTTTGAACAGGTCGCTCAGGGCGTCAATTTCAGAACGGGCTTTGGCGTGGTCACGGCCGTGCTTGCTGATAGCCTTGCGGGTTTTCTCGTACTGGTCGCGTAATTCTGCGAATTTCTGGCGCGCAAATTCCGGATCGATACCGCCTTCTGAGGCGTCATCATCATCGTCATCGTCGTCGCCATCGTCATCTTCGTCTTCAAGCTCTTCTTTGGACAGTTCAGAACCGATATGGGTTGCTGCAACCGGAGCTTCGTCCACTTCATTGGGATCGATGAAGCCTGAGATAATATCGGTCAGCCGCATTTCTTCGGCTTCACAGCTATCCCACTGATCAAGTAAAAAGTTAATGGCTTCAGGGTATTCAGCAACTGAACACTGAACCTGATTAATGCCTTCTTCGATACGCTTGGCAATGTCGATTTCGCCTTCGCGGGTCAATAGCTCGACAGTACCCATTTCACGCATATACATGCGTACCGGGTCGGTGGTGCGACCGAGTTCGCCATCGACACTGGCCAGCGCCTGCGCGGCCGCTTCCGCAGCATCTTCGTCGGCGGTGTCTTCGCTCATCATCAACTCATCAGCATCCGGTGCGTGTTCAAACACCTTGATGCCCATGTCGTTGATCATGCTAATAATGTCTTCGATCTGATCCGAATCAACGATCTCAGAAGGCAGATGATCGTTCACTTCCGCGAACGTTAAATACCCCTGCTCTTTGCCTTTAGCAATGAGCGTTCTGAGCTGTGATTGACGACTCTGCTGCATACAGAAATACCACCTGATATTTATAGAAAAAGTGACCGGTCTTAAACGTTACACCGAATGCGAAAAAGAGCACTATCAAGGATAAAATTCAAGACCGGAAACTATAGCAGATTTTGTCGTTTTGAGCCAGAAATTAATCAGTCGTGGTGCGGGATACGGGCCAATGCCAGGTCGCCGGTACCGATCAGTACGCCATCAGCAAATACCAGTGGCGTGCACTCGTCTTTGGTGGTGTTGCCATCAGCATGAACGCGATGGGTGCGATAGTACATGACGCGGTAGCGCACGCCGTCGACCGTCACCAGGTCAGAGAAGTTTGGTGTGCCCATCTCATTTTCGACCTGTTTCAGGCTCGCGCCTTCATCAAAACTGGCGATCGCTCTGCGGTTGCGCTCTTCGGTTTTTTCATAATCGGCTTTGTCATAGCTGTGAATGCCATCGCCATCGGCAACGACGATACAGCCCTGCAGGCCAAAGCTAAGCGCGGCCACTAAACCTAAAGCGGCTAATTGAGAACCTTTCATGTGTTACTCCAATTCATAATTGTTTGATTTATTGTCTAAATTCTCAGGGGTAAGATATGTACTTACAGGCAGAATTTATGCAATAGGGATGCCAGTTTAGGTATCTTACTGTTGTAACTGGCATTTTGCCTGAATCCAGCTGAAATCTGATGGCCCGGGGTGAGGCATCTGACCAACTTATTAGCCCATTCCACTAATCCGTTAGCCGATTGGCTTATTTTTTACCTTTGCCCGAACGATATTTCAGCAGGGTCATATACTCCTGCTGTTCGGCGCGTGTCAGCGGCGTCTGCTGTTCTTTTTCCAGCAATTCACTGGCGCGCTGCTCAACAAACTGATCGATAAAAAACAGGAAAATATCCAGGAATTCCTGCCGCACTCGCTCCGGATCCAGATGGTGGTCCCAGCGGGCTAACTGACGCAGTGCATTTTCTTCGGGTGTGCCGCGCCACATTTCCAGTAACTGTGCGCTGCTCAGTGGCCGCTCGCTAGTCTGCCGGTGCATCGCCAGTAACAAATCAATACCGGGCAGCTTGAGTGCTTTGAGCTCTTCATGCAGCGGCACTTCCTGGCCCAGCTCAGGGTGCTGCAACAGCAGGCCGATCGCGCGCCGCATGGGGGTTATCTTCAGGCTCTCTGCCGGGCGTCGGCCACTGGCTGGTGCCTTAATATGGTTGGCGATCTGCGAGGTTTCGCGGCGCAACAGGCGCGCCAGTCGCTCCATCAGGGTCTCGCGATAGAAGTCACTGGCGATGCGCTCAATCAGCGGCTTAGCCTGCTTCAGCAATGCAGACTTACCAGCATCGGTATTCAAATCCAGCGATTCTGCCAGGTGACTGAAAAAGTAATCGGTAAAACTCTGGGCTTTCGTCAGGCGCTCTTCAAAGTGCTCAGCGCCCTCTTTGCGCACCAGCGAATCCGGATCTTCACCGTCGGGCAGGAACAAAAACTTAAGCTCCAGGCCGTCGGTCAGCAGCGGCAGCGCGTTCTCCAGCGCCCGCCAGGCAGCGTCGCGGCCGGCCCGGTCGCCGTCATAGCAGCAAACCACCCGCGGCGTGGCACGGAACAGCATCTGCAGCTGCTCGGTGGTGGTCGCGGTGCCGAGCGACGCCACGGCGTAGTTAATACCGGCCTGGGCCAGTGCCACCACGTCCATGTAGCCTTCAACGATCAGGATCTGCTCAGGCTGTCGGTGCGCCTGACGCACTTCGTAAAAGCCATAAAGCTCACGGCCTTTATGGAAAATACGGGTTTCCGGCGAGTTCAGGTATTTAGGGCCATCGCCTTCCAGTACCCGGCCTCCGAAGCCGACCACGCGACCACGACGATCCCGGATCGGGAACATCACCCGGTCGCGGAAGAAATCATAATAGCGGCCGTTGTCGTTTTTATTGACCAGCTTAAGTTCAACCAGCTGCTCACGGCTGGCCTGACCGCTCGACAGCGCTTTCAGAATGCCATCCCATTCATCTGGTGCATAGCCAATCTGAAAGGCCTTCACAATCTCGCCGCTCAGGCCGCGGTTCTTCAGGTACTCAATAACTTTGGCGGAGTTCTTATGGTGCCGCAGTTGATGGGCGAAAAAGCGCGCGGCTTTTTCCATCTGCTCATAATCATCGGCGGCCTGGGCGCGTTTCTTCGCGTCAGCCTGCGGATTGGCGGTGGTTTCGCGCGGCACTTCCAGGCCCAGCATGCTGGCCAGCTCTTCAATGGCTTCAGGGAATTCCAGACCGTCGAACTTCATCAGAAAATCCAGCGCATTGCCGTGCTCACCACAACCGAAGCAGTGATAAAACTGTTTGTCGGGAGCAACGGTAAAGCTGGGCGTTTTCTCGTTATGGAAGGGGCAACAGGCCTGGTAGTTGCGGCCCGCTTTTTTCAGCGGCACACGGCTATCCACCACTTCGACCACATCGGCACGGTCAATTAAGTCATGAATGAAGCTTTTTGGAATCAGCCCTGCCATCGGTGTCCTGTTTTTAAACTAGCGCTTATGCGGAAAGTGAACCTGATTGTACCTGCAACAACGGAAATGAAAAAGCCGGACTGAGCATAACTCAATCCGGCTTCGAGGTCTGTGCTTCGTAGTGGCACCGCACTTCGGCATTGCCGCTACGGCAACAGCCAGTCAATTAATACAGACGAGTGCGACGTGCGTTTTCGCGCGACAGTTTCTTCGCGTGACGTTTCACAGCAGCGGCTTTCTTGCGCTTACGCTCTGAAGTTGGCTTTTCGTAGAATTCACGACGACGAA
>CAYWXF010000102.1:0-5547 GCA_964462025.1 uncultured Pseudomonas sp.
AAATTAACCGAGATTAGAATAACATCATATGAAACTGCGAATTATTCTGGCTTGTCTTGCAAGCATCTATTTAAGCGGGTGCTCTGGTACTCCGGAAAACACCACTGCCGTAGAGCCGTTAAACGATGCGCAGGCAACTTACGAGCGCGCACGTAACAGTATCGCAGCAGGCAATTTCAGTACTGCTGCCCAGACGCTGCAGGCAATGTCTACCCGTTACCCTTTTGGCCCGTTAGCTCATCAGGTTCAGCTTGATTTAATTTATGTCTATTACAAGCTGGCAGATATTGATAAAGCGCTGGCGGCGGTAGATCGTTTCAGTCGTCTGAACCCTAATCATCAGGACATCGATTACGTGCTTTATATGCGTGGCCTGATAAATCAGCGCGCTGATTACAATGCCATTCAGGAACTGGCAGGTATTGACCGCGCCGACCGGGATCCGAGTAAAGCCAAAGAAGCATTCAATGATTTTGCCCAGTTACTGCGCCGCTTCCCTGACAGCAAATATGCAGCCGATGCTCAGCAGCGTATGGTGGGAATAAAAAGCCGTCTGGCACGCCATGAGCTATCTGTAGCGGAATATTATGTGACGCGCGAGGCCTATTTAGCGGCGGCAAACCGTGGCAAATACGTGCTTGAATATTATGGCGATACGCCAGAAGCAGAACGAGCTTTAGAAATTATGGCCGATAGCTACGGTCGCCTGGGTCTTACTGATTTACGCGACAATGCATTAGCCACATTGCGGCAGAACTTCCCTAACAACAATTAATAGCAGTAACCGCTGACAAACTGATTAAGACGCAGTATTACACTGCGTCTTCGTTTTCCTCGCCGGTCCGGATCCGGATAACCCGCTCGACCGTTGTCACAAATATCTTACCGTCACCGATCTTACCCGTCTGCGCGGTTTCCATAATGGCATCAATGCACCGTTCAACCTGTTCGTCGGGTACTACGATCTCGAGTTTAACCTTAGGCAGAAAATCCACCATATACTCAGCACCCCGGTAAAGCTCGGTGTGCCCCTTCTGGCGACCAAAACCTTTTACCTCAGAGACTGTCATGCCAGCGATCCCAACTTCTGACAAGGCTTCACGCACATCGTCCAGTTTGAAGGGTTTAATAATGGCTTCTATTTTCTTCATTTCTTAGCCTCCTCAACAAGCTGGCGTTCCTGCTCAAAGTGAAAATGATTGGTGATCGGATAGCGGCGATCTTTACTAAAGTTCCGTGAAGTAATCTTTGGCCCGGTCGCTGCCTGACGGCGTTTAAACTCGTTGACGTCAATCAGCCTGACCACGCGGAATACATCAGCGCGGTTAAAGCCGGAATCAACAATTTCCTGCGGGCTCCAGTCCTGTTCTACATACAAGCTAATGATCTTATCCAGTATCGGATATGCTGGCAGCGAGTCTTCATCTTTCTGATCCGGTGCCAGCTCAGCCGATGGCGGCCGGTCAATGACCCGCTGCGGAATAACTTCACCGTTACGGTTGGCATAGTTCGCCAGGGCGTAAACCATCATTTTTGGCACATCTTTGAGCGGTGAAAAACCACCGCACATATCGCCGTAAAGTGTACAGTAACCAACCGCCAACTCACTTTTGTTACCGGTACTCAATACCAACGCCCGGGTTTTATTCGAAATCGCCATCAGTATCGTGCCGCGGCTTCGGGCCTGCAGGTTTTCTTCAGTAGTGTCTGCCATGGTTCCGGCAAGCACCGGCTCAAGCTGCTGCATAAAACTGTTATAGACCGGCTCAATCGGAATGCTGTCATACTGAATACCCAGGTTCTTCGCCTGCTGCAAGGCGTCCTCGATACTCATTTCAGAAGTATAGCGGAACGGCATCATCACCGCGTGAACGTGTTCGCGACCCAAGGCCTCACTGGCCAGTGCACAGGTTAATGCTGAATCGATACCACCGGATAAACCAAATAAGACGCCTTTAAAACCGTTTTTCTGAACATAGTCACGAATAGATAATACCAGCGCCTGATAAACTTCCGCCAGACTATCACCAGGATGATCCATAGGCAGGTCATCTAACAGGGTAATGCCCGATTTATCGAATCGCAGTGACGCGCAGCAGGGCCGGCAGTGCGGCAGCTCAGCCTGCAACTTGCCGTCTGGTGTCATCACAAAAGAATGGCCGTCAAATACCAGCTCATCCTGCCCGCCACAGTTGTTCAGATAAACAATCGGGCAGTTCGCTTCCTGCGCGCGCTGGCCGATCATGGTTACACGTTGCTTGTGCTTCTCATATTCAAATGGTGATGCATTGATACTGATCACCCAGTCGATGCCGATATCGGTGAGTTCACGCAAGGCTTCAGCGCGCCATAAATCTTCACAGATAACCAAACCGATGCGATGCCCCTGCCAGTTAAAAACACAGGGTTCGTGACCGGGAATAAAATAACGTTGTTCGTCGAAGACACCGTACTGAGGCAGTCGATGTTTATGGTAACGAGCCAGACATTTACCGCGATGCAACACAGATACACTATTAAACAGCTCGTCGCCAACGCAGTGCGGATGCCCGACCACGGCCACATTATCTACCGCCGCATCGGCAATTTGCTGCACGGATTCACTGATGCGACGCTGGAAGTCCGGGCGAAAAATCAGATCTTCCGGCGGATAGCCGGTGATCGCGAGTTCCGGGAAAATGACAATATCAGACTGATCATAATCAGTCAGCGTGCGGACTATGGTATCGGTGTTTTTTGTAATGGCACCAACAGTAAAATCGAGTTGCGCCAAAGTGACCGTAATCGGTTTCATAAATCGGTGTCAAACTCCACAGAAGACTGGCTGCGCATCATATCCCAGGATGCCGGAACGCGCAAATCAGGCCGCTAGCTCGCCTATCACGAATGACTGGCCAGCGCTTTGAATTATAAGCTGTTTAGTTGCATCCGCCTGGTGCGTTTCAGCTGCGTCCACCCACTGATAATAAACATTGCGATGCACTTTGGCGAGCAACCCCTGCCCCATATCAACATACGGGTAATTGTCCTTCAGGAGCAGTGGATGACTGGCGGATAATGGCAGTTGATCGCCGATATTGGTGGTGAGCTGCATGACCTCAGGATCGGTATCATGAACGTAATCCCAGCCGACAATCAGAAAAGGGGCATCAGCGACTGTGATTTTGACTTTTTCGGCGGGTGTGATTAAGAAGTAATCGTCATCTTCGCGGGCGAGTACCGAGGCGAACAGCCGCACTAACTCGATCCGCTGAATGCGGGATTCCTGATAGTACCAGTTACCCTGCTCATCAATACGGATCGGCAATTCGCCACAATAAGGCGGATCCCAGAGCTCGGTTGGCGCTTTCTTGCGTTGTTCCAGCGACTGCAAAACATCTTGCAAGTCAGGCATGCTAGCTCACCAGTCGTTTCTGCCTCAATAAATACCACAACGTTGCTTCGGTGCGGTTCGATACCTTAATAGCCTTAAAGATAGCAGATAAATGAACCCGTATCGTGCCTTCAGTGATTCCGAGTATGGTTGCAATCTCTTTATTAGAGAGCCCCTGAGCCAGCAACTGCATAATCTCAAGCTGACGCGGCGACAGGAAGTTCTCGGCGCTACCCTGCCGCGAAAAATTATCATTCAATCGCGACTCGTCCGGCAGATACCGATCGTTTTGCAACAAAACCCGGATGGCTTGTTTGGCTTCCTCTGAACTTGCGTCTTTCGGCAAATAGCTGCGTACACCAGCGGCAAGCGCCTGACGAACATCCGATAGTGGCCGGGGCCAGCTAAACAAGACGATGTGAGCCGCTGGAGCCATTTTTTTTATGGTTGCAAGGGTTGGCCTGATCTCAGCATCTGGCAGTTCCATGTCCAGGAAAATCAAATTGTAATTACTTTGGTGCCGTAAATATTCTTTTGCCAGTTCAAAGGTCGGTGCTTCATAGATCGCAACATCTGATGTGTAACTGGTAATCAGATGGATAAGCCCGGCGCGAATAAAGAACTGTTGGTCAATTATTAGTATTTTCATAGCGGCCTTAGCGCAAGATTCGTTCCCAAAAACATGGCGACTATTGTACACTGTTCAGCGATAATTTGCATAGTGCGTGTTGCCAATTTGTAATGCAATGTTAAAAGCAAATTAGGCACATTGCTACTATAATAAGTTGTACACTGCTTAAAATCATAAAAAACCAAACAAAACAACAGGTTGTTAACTTATCATGCGTTCATTCGGAATTTTATTAATTGTTGCAAATTTGCTAGTTGCCGGTGTCAGCCAGGCTGAAACTGTTCTTCTTCATAATTTCAAAGGCTACACACTCACCGGTTCGCCGGGTGCCGATGCCAAATTACGCCGCTTCAGCGCCATCCTGGTCCGCGATGGTAAGGTGGCAGCTATCGGTACCGCCAGTTCGGTGAGCTACTTCAGGCCCTTAATTGATACTGAAATTGATCTGCAGGGTAAAACCTTACTGCCCGGGATCATTGATGCCCATGGCCATGTGCTGGGGCTGGGGCAAAACCTTCAGCTTGCTGATTTACGCGATGCAAAATCAGTTGAAGAAGCCGTACAGCAAGTGAAGTCGTTTAGCGAACAAGCACCCGTGGACGGCTGGATCATGGGCCGCGGCTGGAACCAGGAGAACTGGACGGTCAGAGAATTTCCTACCGCTGATGCACTTGATGAAGCGATCAGTGAACAGCCAGTGTGGCTTACCCGGGTAGACGGGCACGCCGGCTGGGCGAACAGTAAAGCGCTGGAACTGGCTGGTATTGATGCCTCAACGATTAGCCCTGAGGGTGGCGAGATTATCCGCGACAAGCGCGGCCACCCAACCGGCGTACTCATTGATAACGCCATGGCACTGGTTGAAAAAGCCATCCCGCAGCCAACCAAAGAACAGCAGCGTAACGCATTAGAACTCGCATTTGAGCACTTGCTGGCACGCGGTATTACCAATGTCCATGACGCCGGTGTCGATGCGGTGAATTTGCAGCTTTACCGTGAAATGGCCGCAGCCGGGAACATGCCGATGCGCGTCTATGCCATGCTGAGCGCTAACGAGCCCGAACTGGTATCCATCCTTAGTGAAGGTCCGGTGTATACCCCTGATGACCGCTTTACTATGCGTAGCGTAAAAATCTATGCGGATGGCGCTTTAGGTAGTCGGGGGGCCGCGTTGCTTGAACCCTATCATGATGATAAAGACCAGCTGGGCTTGCTGGTAACGCAACCGGAGCGGCTGCACGACCTGTATCAGATTATTATCCCGATGGGCTTTCAGATTAATACCCATGCTATCGGTGACCGCGCCAACCGGTTGGCGCTGGATGAGTTCGAACGCGCTTTCGCTACTATCGGCGGGCGTAACCTGCGCCATCGTATCGAGCACGCCCAGGTGGTTCACCCCGATGACCTGCATCGGTTTAAAGAGCTGAATATTATTCCCTCAATGCAGCCAACCCATGCGACCAGCGATAAAAATATGGCTGAAGACCGCTTAGGTAAGGAGCGCATGAAAGGTGCTTATGCCTGGCAGACGTTGCTTGAA
>CAYWXF010000103.1:0-5503 GCA_964462025.1 uncultured Pseudomonas sp.
TGAAAGTTCCGGTATCGCTGCTGTACAAGAAAGGCTTTGAGGCTGATGGCAGCGCTCCGTTATATCAGTACGCCTATGGTTCCTATGGTTCAACGTCCGAACCGAGCTTCCGCTCGACCGTGTTCTCGCTGGTCGACCGTGGTTTCGTCTATGCCATTGCACATATCCGCGGCGGTCAGGAAATGGGCCGTGACTGGTATGAAAGCGGCAAGCTACTGAAGAAGAAAAACACCTTTACTGATTATATCGCGGTAACCGATCACCTCGTGGCCGAAGGCTATGCGCACCCGGATAAAGTATTTGGTATGGGCGGTAGTGCCGGCGGGTTGCTGATGGGTGCGGTAGCAAATTTGGCACCTGAGAAATACAAAGGCCTGGTAGCCCACGTGCCTTTTGTCGACGTAGTCACCACCATGCTGGACGAAAGCATTCCGCTGACAACCAACGAGTTCGATGAGTGGGGCAATCCGAAAGAAAAAGCCTACTACGATTATATGCTGTCTTACTCGCCGTATGATCAGATCAGCGCGCAGGACTATCCGGCGTTGCTGGTAACGACCGGCTTACACGACTCGCAGGTGCAGTATTTTGAACCGGCTAAGTGGGTGGCCAAGCTGCGTGCCTATAAAACGGATGCGAATCCGTTAATGCTGAAAACCAACATGAGTGCCGGCCACGGTGGCAGTTCGGGTCGTTTCTCGCGACTGAAAGAAACCGCCGAAGAATATGCCTTTGTGCTGAATTTGCTGGAAGAGTAAAGCGAATTAAAATGGGCGTACCGCGGCAATCTGCGGTACGCCTGCATTTTTAACAGAGAGGGTTAGAATTCCGCGTTGTGGTAGATGTTTTGCACATCATCACAGTCATTGAGCATGTCGAGGAATTTCTCCATAACCGCTACATCATCGCCGCTGACAGTCGTCATCACCTGCGGCAGGTACTGAATCTCGTCCACATCAAACTCAAGATCAGGGAAAGCATCACGTAGCGCCTGCTTGGCTTTGTGTGATTCGGTATGCGGCGCAAAAACGGTAATTTTGCCGTTATCTTCTTCGATATCGGTTACATCTACGTCGGCCATCATCAATGCTTCGAGTACCGCATCTTCATCATCGCCGGCAAAGGCCAGAATCGCACAGTGATCAAACATGTGGGATACGCTGCCAGGCGCGCCAATTTTCGATTTGGTTTTGGTAAAGCAGTTACGGACTTCGCCAATGGTCCGGTTTGGATTATCCGTCAGGCACTCGACCATAACCATACAGTTACCTGGTCCATACCCTTCATATACGGCTGGCGCGTAATCTTCGCCGGCACCGCCTTTGGCTTTATCAATGGCTTTCTCAACCACATGCGCGGGTACCTGATCCTTTTTGGCGCGGTCAATCAGCGCCCGCAGTGCCAGATTCCCCTCGGGATCAACGCCACCTTGCTTGGCAACAACATAAATTTCCCGGCCATACTTGCTGTATACTTTACTTTTAGCATTAGCTGTTTTGGCCATCGACTCTTTGCGGTTTTGATAGGCACGACCCATAAAGCACTCTCGCTGAAGACTAATAACAAAGGCGCAATTTTATACTGACAGAGCGGGTGTGATCCAGTTAAAGCATCATTTTATCCCGGTTTATCCAATAGGGGGAGGAGCGTTGAGCATGTCAATCCGGCATCTGGCCTTCTGGCTGGCAGCACTGGTTTGCCTGACACCATTTATATCGGCACCGCTGGCGTTGGTGATCGGCTTCGCCCTGGCAGCCGGCGGGCTGGTTCCCGCAACCGTGCAGCCAGCACTGGTGGTTAAGAAATTACTGGCAGTGGCAATTATCGCGCTGGGCTTCGGCGTGCAATTCGACGGGGCAGTGCAGGCCACCGCCGATAATCTCGGCTTGATGCTGGTGTCGGTAACGCTGACATTGGTACTGGCTTTACTGATTGCTCGCTGGCTGCGGCTGGACTACACCACCGCGCACCTGATTGGCTCAGGTAGTGCGATTTGTGGCGGCAGCGCCATTGCGGCAGTGGGTCCGGCAATGCGCGCCCGCGCCGATCAGATGGCTATAGCACTGGCATGTGTGTTCGCTCTCAATGCCGTCGCGCTGCTGGTATTTCCGGTAGTTGGGCGCTGGCTGGGTCTTGACAGTTATACGTTCGGCGTGTGGGCGGCGATTGCCATTCACGACACCTCCTCGGTGGTGGGTGCCGCGCAGGCCTACAGTGATGATGCGCTGGTTACTGCCACTACAGTGAAGCTGGCGCGGGCGCTGCTGATTATACCGCTGGTGTTGCTGACCAGCCTGATTGCGCTACGGCGCGATCCTGCGCTGGGCGCGGCTTCAGGCTTGCCCGGCATTCCGCTTTTCATTGTTGGCTATCTGGCGGCGATCGCGATCGCTACGTTGTTACCAGTTGCTGCGCCTTTATATGACTTGCTATTTACTGGCGGCAAGCAGCTGCTGGTGCTCTGTTTGTTTCTGGTCGGCTGTAGCATTACGCCGGATCGGCTACGCGCCGCCGGACCAAAGCCTATGCTGCTGGCAATTCTGCTGTGGCTGTTCATCAGTGGCGGTTCCCTGCTATGGTTACTAAACCGGTAATTGGCAGGAACAATTAAATTTTTGCTAAAGTTTTTTAGCTAGCAGGCGATAATTCGTTATTACGGAACTGTTTCAACAGGGCTTCAATTAATATGGATTTTCCGGATTCGGTAAAGCAACAGACATGCCAGGACTGCCTGAGTGGGCAGGATCTTGGTTTCGAAATTAAGATGGCGTTTCAGCCCATTGTGGATATAAAAAAACAATGTGTCATCGCCTATGAGGCACTGGTGCGAGGTCCGGAAGGCCAGGGCGCCGGTTGGGTATTTGAACGTATTAATGATGATAATCGGTATTATTTTGACCAAGCCTGCCGCGTAAAAGCGATTGAAACCGCAACGCGCCTGCGCTGTGAAACCTTACTGAGCATTAACATCTTACCAAACGCTGTGTACAACCCGGATACCTGTATTCAGGCGACCATCGAAGCGGCTGATCTTTATGGATTTGACCTGACCAAAATTATTTTTGAAGTTACCGAGGGCGAGCAGATCCCTGACAAAGCGCACCTGCAGGACATTTTCCAGAGCTATTCTAAACGCGGCTTCTATACTGCCATTGATGATTTCGGTTCCGGCTTTGCTACCATGGACTGGCTGACTGACTTGCGTCCGGACTTCCTCAAACTGGATATGACGCTGATTCGCGACATCGACAAAAAGCCAGGGCAACAGCATGAAGTGCAGCAGGCGCTCGCCCAGTGTTTGTTGCAGGGTACCCATGTGCTGGCAGAAGGTGTCGAATCGAAAGCTGAGCTCGATTATCTTGCTGGCCTCGGTATTCGTTATTTTCAGGGTTACTACTTTGCCCGCCCCGCTCTTGAAGAGCTGGTGAGTGTTAAATTCAATTAAACGCAAACTTTCTTTGTAATTTGCCCCTAAAACACGTAGATTAGCGCGCTCAATTTTTATGCAATTTGTTTAGGTGTTGACTACGTGATTTCTGCTGCAAATATCACCATGCAATTTGGTGCTAAGCCTTTATTTGAAAATATCTCCGTGAAATTTGGCCAGGGGAACCGTTACGGTTTGATCGGTGCGAACGGCTGCGGAAAATCTACCTTCATGCGCATTCTCAGCGGCGAACAGGAACCATCCTCTGGCAACGTTTCGGTCGAGCCGAATATGCGCGTGGGTAAACTACGCCAGGATCAGTTCGCCTACGAGAATTTCTCGGTGGTCGATACCGTGATCATGGGCCACGAAGAACTCTGGGCAGTTAAAGAAGAGCGAGATCGCATTTACAGCAGCGCTGAGATGAGCGATGAAGATGGCATGCGGGTCGCCGACCTGGAAACCCAGTTCGCCGAAATGGATGGCTATACCGCGGAATCCCGCGCCGGCGAGCTCCTTATCGGAGTGGGTATTCCGGTAGAACAACACTTCGGCCCTATGTCAGCAATTGCGCCGGGCCTGAAACTGCGGGTATTGCTGGCGCAAGTATTGTTCTCTGATCCCGACATCATGCTGCTGGACGAGCCAACCAACAACCTGGATATCAACACCATCCGCTGGCTGGAAAATGTGCTATCTGAGCGCAATAGCACCATGATTATTATCTCGCATGACCGGCACTTCCTGAATAGTGTGTGCTCACATATGGCCGACATCGACTACGGTGAGCTGCGTGTTTATCCGGGCAACTACGATCAGTACATGTTTGCCGCCACCCAGGCTCGTGAGCAACTGCTGAACGAAAATGCCAAGAAGAAAGACAAAATCGCTGAGCTGCAGAGCTTTGTCAGCCGCTTCTCTGCCAACGCGTCAAAAGCCAAGCAGGCCACCTCGCGCGCTAAACAGATTGAAAAAATTCAGTTGGCCGAAGTCAAAGCATCAAGCCGGGTCAGCCCCTATATTCGTTTTGATCAGACCAAACAGCTGTATAGGCTGGCGCTGGAGACCAACGACGTACGCAAAAGCTTTGGCGACAATCAGGTATTAAAAGGCCTGACCGCCACCATCGAAGTCGGTGAGAAAGTCGCGATTCTGGGGGCCAACGGTATCGGTAAAACCACCTTACTGAAATGCCTGATGGGCGAATACACGCCGGATTCAGGCATGATTAAATGGTCGGAAAATTCCAACATCGGTTACTACGCCCAGGATCACGCCTACCTGTTTACCCAGAAGATGTCGGTGTTTGACTGGATGATGCAGTGGAAACAACCGCAGGATGATGAGCAGGCGGTGCGTGGCGTACTAGGCCGCATGCTGTTCTCAGCAGACGATATCAGCAAGCCGGTATCAATTCTGTCCGGTGGGGAAAAAGGCCGTATGGTGTTTGGTAAGCTGATTCTGCAGCGTCCGAATATTCTGGTCATGGATGAGCCGACCAACCACCTGGACATGGAATCCATCGAAGCGCTGAACCTGGCACTTGAACAGTTTAAGGGTACCTTGCTGTTTGTCAGCCATGACCGTGAGTTTGTGTCGTCGCTGGCCACACGCATTCTGGAAATCACCGAACGCGGCCTGACTAACTTTGACGGCTCGTACGATGACTACCTGCGCCTGCAGTTGGCACAACAGAAAGATTGTGCATAACATCAGCCAGCTATAAGGATATACTGGCCTGATGATGACCTTTACTACTGATTTGCAGACGCTGCTACCACAACTCAGCCCCTGGCTGAGCGAAACGGAAGCGGCGCATGCACTGACCTACCAGCATCCCGCCCGGCAACAGCAATATCAGGGTGGGCGGGCATTGTTGCGCCGGTTGGTATGCGAAACCCACGGTTATACCCCCGAACAAGTTCGTATCAGTCGCCAGCCGAACGGTGCGCCGCTGTTGCAGGTTGACGGCACGAGCTGGTACTGCTCGATCAGCCATACTGCCAATGCTGTTGCGGTAGCCGCCAGCCCCACCCAACCGCTGGGCATCGATATCGAACAGCTCAAGCCACGCCG
>CAYWXF010000104.1:0-5393 GCA_964462025.1 uncultured Pseudomonas sp.
GGCTGCCAGTACTGGCGCAGCCCCATAGTCACGATCAGCACGGCCAGAATGGGCCCGCTACCTTCCAGCAACGCACGTAGCACAGGAACGCCAAATGCTGTCGATTGCATGACTGGCCAGTCGACCAGCGCAAAGCGAAATGGTGTTGAAATCGCGATCGCCAACAGCATGAAAATCACAAGACGAAGCCAGGGAATGGGTAGAGTCACGGTCATTAAGCCTTGGGCCAGAAACAGATAGGTTCTGTTATAACCTACCGGCGTTAACCCCTCAATAGGCAAAAAGCAGCTACACTGATAATAACTTCAGATAATACAGAAGCTTTTGCTATGAAAAATCACATTTTAGTTAGCTTATTCCTGTTGTTACTGGCGGCCTGCTTAGCGGAGCCTGCCGGCGCCCAGGAAACAGAAAGCGCCGAAGCAGAAATAAAAGTTGTTGATGCGCCTCAGGATGAAGCCATCGAAAACCGGCTGACAGAAATTCTGCAGGCCATCGGCGGACAGGATACAGTCGATATTTCGGTTAATTCCGGCGTTGTCACCTTAACTGGCGAGGTCGCCAGCTTAACTGACGCACGGTCGCTGGTTGCTATCGCTGAACGCACCGAAGGCGTTGTGCATGTGCAAAATCAGCTGACCGAACGGCTGGAAGTTGGCGCCCGGCTGCAACCCCTGACCCAGAAATTTCAGGAACTTGGCAATACGACCCTGCAGTTGCTTCCGCTACTGCTTATTGCGTTGGCGGTGGTGCTACTGTTCTGGTTTATCGGCGGCTGGGCCAGCAACCGCTCCGGCTGGCTGCAGCGCCTGGGGATGTCTGAGCTGGCGTCCTTGCTTGGCCGGCGGGTCATCCGCCTGGTGATTACCCTAATCGGCTTAATTATTGCGCTCGAAATCCTCAACGCCACAGCACTTTTCAGCGCCGTATTGGGCGTGGCTGGCGTATTCGGTATTGCCGTCGGTTTTGCCTTTCGCAATATCGTGGAAAATTATCTGGCGGGGATCTTATTGAGTGCCCGTAACCCCTTTGCTATTGGCGATGTGATTGAGATCGGTGAATTCACCGGTAGCGTGGTGCGTCTGACCTCCCGCGATACCGTATTGATGACCCTGGACGGCAATCATCTGCGCATTCCCAACAGCGTTATTATTACCTCTTCAATGACAAATTTTTCGCTTAACCCATTGCGTCGTTTTGATTTTAATGTAGATATTACACCTGACGCGGATTTGTCTGAGGCTCGTCAGTTGGCGAAACAGACTTTGACGCAAATGAAAGGAATTCTGAGCGACCCCGGCCCGCAGTGCCTGATCCATGAACTTGGCGCCAGCACCGTGATTTTACGGGTACTGGGCTGGGTGGATCAACGCGAGACCGATGTAATAAAGGCGCGTAGTGAGGCTATCCGTTTTGTGAAGCAGGCATTTGATGATGCCGCAATCGAGATGCCGGAGCCGGCTTACCGGCTGCTATTTGAGTCGGACGCACCGGCGTTACCAACCGCTCCCAAAAGCGCTGAGCAAGCGCCGGAACGGCCGCGACAAAAAGAGCAGGCAGCCGAATTCAGCGACAGCGATGTCAGCGCCGATCACACCATTGATAAACAGGTTGCAAAAGAACTGCGGAGTTCTGATGAACAGAACTTACTGAAAAAATAACTATTAACCGGGATTGCCCTCAATGAACAACTTTTTCTCGGCAGTGCTGCGATTTATCGCGAAATTATTGATTCTGGCGGTCGCGGTCATTGCGGTGGCCGTTATTGTTTTCTGGACTCCGGGCAAACCCGTTGATGAGCTTGCTGAGCGATGGGCTCCCCCGCCATCTATGTTCATTGACCTGCAGGGTATGCAGGTCCACATTCGCGACGAGGGCCCACGCAATGATCCTGATCCAGTTATTCTGTTACACGGCACCTCCGCCAGCTTACACACCTGGAACGGCTGGACCGAACAGCTGGCGCAACACCGCAGGGTGATCCGGGTGGATTTGCCGGGCTTTGGCCTGACCGGCCCGCATCCGCAGCAAGACTACCGAATCACCGCATACGCTGACTTCGTTATTGAACTGGCCGATCAGCTCGGCATCCATTCCTTTGTACTGGCCGGAAACTCGCTGGGTGGACGCATTGCCTGGACCACGGCGGCTATCGCACCGGAACAAGTGACTAAGCTGATATTAGTCGATCCCAGTGGCGGCTATCCGCTGCCGCCAGAATCCGTGCCACTGGCATTTCGGGTGGCTCAGCTGCCGGGATTCAGTAAGCTGATGGACTACGTGCTGCCGCGCTTTATGGTCCGGGCAAGCCTGGAAAATGTTTATGCCAACCCTGAGCTGGTGACGGAAGAGCTGGTCGATCTCTATTACGATATGGCGCGTCGCGAAGGCAACCGGCAGGCGTTGCGGCAGCGCTTTCAGCAGGAAGCAAACGGTGATGAACAAGCGATTATTCGATCACTGCAGCAACCAACGCTTATTCTGTGGGGCGCGCAGGATCGTCTGATCCCTCTAGCCAACGGATATAAGTACGAACAGGATATTACCAACAGCGCGCTGGTGGTATTCCCGGATTTGGGCCATATTCCGCAGGAGGAAGATCCTCAGCAGTCATTGCAACCCGTACTGAGTTTTCTGGGAGTGGCGGAGCAGGATTAAGATTCTTTGTCGGCATCGGCATCGGCTTCATCATCCAGCAACTGGTCCAGCTTATCCCGCCGGCTAGTCAGCGAATAGCTGTGCTTACGGATATCCGCCCAGGGGTCATCTTTCTGCGCCAGCCGTCGGGGTACGGTTTCCATCGTCCAGTCACGGGGCGATGCGCCGTCTTTGATCTCCTGCCAGTCTACCGGAGTGGCAACCGGTGCGCCCTCGCGGGCCCGGACACTGTATGGCGCCACCGCGGTGGCCCCGTAAGCATTGCGCAAGGTATCTAAAAACACCCTGCCCTTGCGCTCATTTTTACGTTGCTCCAGGGTGTATTTATCCGGCTCCCGTTTTACCAGGACCTGCGCTGCATCCCGTGCGAATTCCCGGGCTTGATCGAAGTCCGCGGCGCAATCCAGCGGAATAATTACATGAAAGCCTTTCGACCCCGTGGTCTGCACCCAGCAGTTGAGATCCAGCTCCTGCATCAGGTCACGGATCGCCAGGGCTGTCTCACGCACGGCCGAATAGTCTTCGGTGTCTTCAGGAGGATCAAGATCGTAAATCATCTTATCGGGGTGATTCAGATCATCCGCGCGAGCCAGATACAGGTGCGGTGTCAGCACCGCCTGATTGGCGAGGTACACCAACCCGGCTTTGTTTTTAATTACCGGTGCATTGAAGCTGCCTCCCTCGCGTTTGGGAAAGTTCACTCTCTCAATCCAGTCGGGGAAATAATCCGGGGTGTCTTTGTTGTAGAAGCTGTCGCCGTCGATGCCATCGGGGAAGCGCTGCATGCTAACGCCATAATGCCGCATATGCGGCGCCATAGTTGGCGCCACCTCCGCATAGTAATCAATCAGATTACCCTTGGTCAGGCCGGCGTCCGGGAAGAACACCTTATCGCGATTGGAGACATCAATGTCATGGCCGTTTATTTTCACGGTAATTCCCTCCTCGCTTACAGCTCAGGTTCAGCCGCCTGGCTTTCTTCCTCTTTATGCACGTCTTCAGGCTTTTTATCGCGGCGCAGACCTTTATATCGTGGATGCCGCAGCTGATCTTTCTTGGTCCATTCGGTAAAACCCACTTCGCAAACCAGTTCAGGGGTTACAAAATGCACGTCTTTAGTCTGCGGCTCGCCCTCATCGTAGGGCGAGGTCTCGCGCTCGATTTTCTGCAGCTTTTTGTGGAGCTCTTTTAGCGTTTCATCGTCAAAACCAGTGCCAACTTGTCCGGCATAGACCAGTTTCTCGTCCCGGTAGAAGCCTAACAACAGGGCACCGAAACCAACGCGATCGCCTTCTGGTTCGGTATAGCCGCCGATAACGAACTCCTGCTCCATCACACATTTAAACTTCAGCCATTTGGGTGAGCGACTGTGAACATAAGTCCCTTCGCCGTCTTTGGCTATCAGTCCTTCCCAGCCTTTATCACAGGCCTCTTTGTAGTAGTCCAGGCCATCGCCCTTGCGATATTCGGTAAAACGCAAAGGGTCCTGCCAGTCCAGCGTCTCTTTAAGTAACTTCTTCCGCTCGGTCAGGGGACAATCCGTGACGTCATACCCATCGGCGTACAAGCAATCAAAAAAGTAGAAGTGGACCTTCACATCGCTCTGCTGCGCTTCGTCGCGGCTGGATATTTTCATGCGGGCCTGCAACTTCTGAAAATCACTGATGCCGTCCTCATTCAGGGCCACCACTTCACCATCGAGAATACAGCAAGCCTTATGGCATTCTTTCAATGCGCTTTCCAGCTCAGGATAACTGTCATTCAGGCATTCCTGATTCCGTGACATCAGGCGTACCTCGCCATCGGTCTGGATGTACACGATTACGCGCTCACCATCCAGCTTCCGCTCGTACAGCCAGGCATCGTCGGAGAAATGGTCATGGGTCAGTTTGGCCTGCATGGGATCCATCCACTCAGGCTGATCCACTTTACTGGCTTGCTCCCGGGCCTCGTCCGATAATTTATCGAGCAGCTTACTCATCGTCAGCTTCCTCTTTGCTGATCGTCTTCATACTACGATCGCTTTCGACCGACTTCTTCTCAGTGGATGTGGGATTGCGCCGCGCATCGGCTTTGTCATCATCAATTTTCACCAGTAACCAGCGATCATCGTCGCCGCTGTCGGTGTGAATGAGCGCATAGCCACCGCAGATCTTCTCGCCTTCCAGCCAGATGGTGGCGTGGCCATCATCGAGCTGATCGGCCACTGATTTGTCATCTTTGAGGTTCCGGTAGCAGCCCCGATCCCAGATCATCACGGTGCCACCACCATACTCATCTTCAGGAATCACCCCTTCAAAATCAGCATAATCCAGCGGATGGTCTTCGGTGGGAACGGCCAGGCGTTTGTCACTGGGGTCTGTCGACGGCCCTTTAGGCACAGCCCAGGATTTTAAAACGCCGTCCACTTCAATCCGGAAATCATAATGAAGGCTGGACGCGTCGTGCTTCTGGATCACAAAAACCGGCCGTTCGTCAGCCCAGTCGAAGTTGACGTCAGCGCCAGATGGCTCCGACGTTTTATCCAGGTCACGTTTGTGTTTATAGTCCTCCGGTACTTTGTCATCTTCAGACATAACATCCTCCTCTTAACCAGCAGGTGACGTGTTCAGCTTTATCGGCAGCGCTCCCGGTTTAGCAAAATAATACCCCTGTCCGTACCGCACACCGATAATCTTCAGCGCCAGCGCGTCTTCAGCTGTTTCAACGCCTTCAGCGACAATATCCATGCCGAC
>CAYWXF010000105.1:0-5382 GCA_964462025.1 uncultured Pseudomonas sp.
CTATCAAGTCATTACAATTCGCAGTCGTTTCACGCTTCGGAGAGCCAATGACGCATCACACCATTGAGACACAGGACTATGCCGGTCAACTTGCGGCCAAAGCCAGGTACCTGAACACCTTACTGCAGCCCTTCGTCTCGCAGCAACCCGAGGTGTATCCGTCACCGCCTCTCCATTACCGCATGCGGGCTGAGTTCCGGGTCTGGCATGAGGGCGATGACCTCTACTACATTATGTTTGATCCAGAAACCCGCGAAAAAGTCAGGATGGATTCGTTTCCTGCCGGCAGTATTCTGATTAATACGCTGATGCCGGAAATTATTGATTATGTCCGGAACCGGCCAGTACTGCGGCGGAAACTGTTCCAGGTTGAATTTTTAACCACCACCACGGGCCAGGCGCTAATCTCCTTAATCTATCATCGCCCCCTGGAAGATGAGTGGGAGCAGGCGGCAACCGATCTGAAAAGCTATCTGCAACAATTTGGCACCATTCATCTGATCGGCCGCTCGCGGAAGCAAAAGGTGATTCTTGACCAGGACTGGGTGACGGAAACGCTGATCATCAACAATCAACCGTTTCACTTCCAGCAAGTTGAAAACAGCTTTACCCAGCCTAATGCGGCTGTGAACTCCTGCATGATTGAATGGGCGCTCGCCGCCACAGCCGACAGCCGGGGTGACTTGCTCGAACTCTATTGTGGTAACGGCAACTTCAGCCTGCCGCTGGCACAAAACTTTGACAGGGTGCTGGCCACTGAAATAAGCAAAACCTCGGTGGCATCAGCCCGCTACAACTGTACCTTAAACGGCATTGATAATGTGACCCTGGTGCGGATGTCCGCGGAAGATTTCAGCGCTGTGCTTGCAGGTGAACGTTCGTCCCGCCGTGCTGATGAGGCGGAAATTGATCAGTTTGACTGTTCGACAGTATTGGTGGATCCACCCCGAGCGGGCCTCGATGAGGCCACCACTGAGCTTGTCCGGAACTACGCGACTATAGTTTATATTTCATGTAACCCGGAAACCCTGGTCGAAAATCTGGCCAGTCTGGCGTCAACCCATGAAGTGGTGCAAAGTGCGCTGTTTGATCAGTTTCCCTACACCCATCATGTTGAAACAGGCGTGGTGCTGAAGCGAAGGGGTTAACGCAGGAAGCGTCAGGCGGTTTGGGTGGCGGCGCTGCGAGATGGCGCCACTTGTCTGGCACGTATCAGGCGCAGGTTAATAAAGTGAGCTGCGATAATCAGGCCAGCACCCACTAAAATCACAAAAGGTTCGCCGCTGGCACCGAGAATATTCTTGTGCCAATAAATAACACCGCCAGCAATCAGGAATAACACCGGGAAAGTCCGGCCATGCTGACGCATACCCATCACCAGGGCAATCAGCCCGACCACGATACTGGTTCCCAGAATTGTGCGTTCCAACAATGTTTCACCGATGAACGACAAGCCAATCAGTGACAGCATCGGCAGGATGACAGGCAGCAACAGACAATGGATCGCACAAATGGTGGTGACCCAAATCCCTGTTCTGTCAATTGATCGTTGTGATCCTAGAAAACGCATAGTCTGCCCGGCTGTCCTGTCGAAGTTACAGTGTTATATTATAACATCACCTTTTATTGCGCAAGTTGCATCCGGGATAATAAGATTGGGGAGGGATCAGGCGCGGGCAATACTAAAGGGCAAAACCTCTCGAATATGCTGCGCCCCGGTTCGTATCATCAACAACCGATCAAAACCTAAGGCGATACCCGAACAGGCCGGCAACCCGGCTTCCAATGCGGCCATTAACCGCGAATCGACCGCCATCGGTGATAAGCCGGCCTGCTTGCGCCGCTGCTGATCGAGCTCAAATCGCTGTAGTTGCTGAGTGGCATCAGTAAGTTCCTGATAGCCGTTGGCCAGCTCCATACCCATATAAAACACTTCAAACCGACAGGCTACCCGTGGATCTTCAATTGAGATCTGCGCCAGCGCCGCCTGGCTGGCCGGGTAGTCGCAAAGAATAACTGGCACTGATGGATCCAGGCGGGGTTCGATAATAAGCGCCAGGGCTAACTGCTGCAGGGTATCAAAGTCGGTTTCCCGTGCTGCCAGTTCAGCAACAGCTGGAAAGGCCTGCAAAGCCTGTTGCAGATCGGCAAAGCCATTGCTACTGAAAATATCGACCTGAAGCTGATCAATAAAAAGCTGGGGATAGCTAATTCGATGGGCTGGAGGCGCGTTCAGTGTGGTCTGCAATAACAGATCCACTTCGGCAATCAGCTCAGTCATGGTAAAGCCAAGCCGATACCATTCCAGCATCGTGAATTCAGGATTATGTCGGGCGCTGAGTTCGTCGTTGCGAAATACTTTACCAAGCTGGTAAATCGAAGGGGAGCCGGCGGCAAGTAACCGCTTCATGGCGTACTCAGGGGAGGTCTGCAGGTACCAGTCGCGGGAATCCTGGCCCAGCCGGCAAACCAGATTGCTCAGGTGAACATCGGTTACACCAAACCGGCTAAGAACCGGTGTATCAACTTCGAGCACATCGCGGGCATAAAAGAACTCGCGGATCAGCCGTAATAATGCGGCCCGTTGATGCAGCATCGCCAGGCTGGCGTCGGGTTGCCATGACTTGTCGAGCTGCATCAGTGGGTATCCTGATATTACTTCTGTACGCGTGATACGTACTCGCCAGAGCGGGTGTCGACTTTAATGACTTCACCAACCTGAACAAACAAAGGTACTTTCACCACGGCGCCAGTGCTTAATGTCGCTGGCTTGCCACCCGTACCGGCGGTATCACCTTTCAGACCAGGGTCTGTTTCCGTGATTTCCAGCTCGACAAAGTTCGGCGGCGTGACTGCAATCGGATTGCCGTTCCACAGGGTCAGGGTGTGGATATTCTGCTCAACCAGCCACTTCACCGAATCTCCAACAGCTTTTTCGTCGGCGGCGATTTGCTCGAAGGTTTCATTGTTCATGAAGTGCCAGAATTCGCCATCGTTGTACAGATAGGCTAAATCCACATCAATGACATCGGCGCCTTCTACAGAGTCACCTGATTTAAAAGTCTTCTCGACCACTTTGCCGCTGATTAATTTACGGATACGGACCCGGTTAAACGCCTGCCCTTTGCCAGGCTTGACCATTTCATTTTCGACAATGGAGCACGGCTCGCCGTCCTGCATGATCTTTAAGCCTGCCTTAAATTCGTTGGTACTGTAATTCGCCATAGATCCCTCGTATGCTTTGAAAATAAGCGATTTCGCGCGCAATAATAAACCAAAGCGCAGCGCTTTTCAGGTAAAATCACTGCACAAGTGGCAGATTTTTATTTACTGAACCAGTTTAAGGACTTGCGTGAGCGCATCAACAATTGTCTCCATCCGGCCGCAGTGGCAGCAGGAACTCGCACAGGCGATAACGGATCCACTTGAGCTTGCCCGTTTGCTGAGCATCAGTGATTCGCTGCAGCAAAAGGATATAGCCGCCCGCGGCCTGTTTCCGCTGCGCGTACCCCGTCATTTTGTCAGCTTAATGGAAGCAGGCAACCGGCGGGATCCCTTACTTCTGCAGGTACTGCCTCAGGCCGATGAGTTTACTGAACACCCTGACTTTGTTGCGGACCCGCTGGATGAGCAGAGTTCCCAACCCGCGTTACTGCATAAGTACCAGTCGCGGGTACTGGTTATTTTTCGCGGTGGCTGTGCCATTAACTGCCGCTACTGCTTCCGCCGCCACTTTCCCTACCAGGAACACCACTTCGGCCGCGCCGAGCGCCGTAAGCTGCTCAGCTATATTCAGGCACATCCGGATATCAATGAAGTGATTTTAAGTGGTGGTGACCCGCTGCTGGCCACGGATGAACAAATCAGCCAGCTACTGACTGAACTTGAAGCCCTGCCCCAGTTACTGCGGGTGCGTATCCACAGTCGGCTGCCAGTGGTGATCCCCAGCCGGCTCACCAGCGGGCTGGCGAAGCGTATGCAGCAGAGCCGGTTGCAGGCAATTCTGGTGCTGCATACTAACCATCCGCGTGAGGTTTCGGCGGATCTCGCGACCGGCACGGCAATATGGGCCAGCCACGGTATTACCTTGCTGAATCAGAGTGTGTTATTGCGGGGGATAAACGATGACAGCACGATGCTGGCAGAGCTTAGCGAAGCACTGTTTGCAGCGAGAGTGCTGCCCTACTATTTACATCAGCTGGATAAAGTAGCGGGCGCCAGCCATTTCGCCATAAGCGATGACCGCGCCCGCTTGATAGAAGCTGAACTGCGTACCCGCCTGCCGGGCTTTTTAGTACCTAAACTGGTACGTGAAATTGCCGGCGAGCCGAGTAAAACACCTTTATAAAACCAGCGGCTATTCTTTTGCAGCTGCTTTCAGGTGACGATCAAACCACTGGGTCAGCATTTCTTTTTCATAATAGAGCACATCACGGCCCGATTGTTTCGCGGCACGCATGGTACTGGTGATACCCATGTCACGCAGGCGCTCGTCGCCCGACTTAATGCTGTCGCCCTCGGCATTAGTTAGCTTGTAACGAAACTCAATCATCGGATAGTCGATCCGATCCAATACCCGCATATAGCTGCTGGTGGTCGCGCCAAAAGTTGGTTCGACACGACCGGCCAGGTCGAGATCCGTAATAACAAATTCCAGGTTATGGTCCTCGGGCAACTCTTCACCCAGTTTTACGATATGCTTGCGCAGGCCTTCCATGATCATCTGCTCAAACTCATCCTGCTTGGCGTTAACTGCTTCGATATCCTGATATTCGTCAGGGGTTTCGAAAATAACCGTGGTCTCTGCTGCGGAAACCGCCGGTGCTGATATTCCAAACGCTACTGTCATCAATGCAATAATAGACTTACGCATAATTACCTCCTTGGTGGCTAACAGTAAGTAAGATGCTTAAGTATAGCAAAGTGTGACAAGCCCAAATAAAAACGGCGCCTGAAGGCGCCGTTTTTGCTAGTCAGAATGACCGAAGCAGCTTACATCATGCCGCCCATACCACCCATGCCGCCCATGTCAGGTGCTGCTGGCTCTTCCTTTGGAATTTCAGCAACCATGGCTTCAGTGGTGATCATCAGTGACGCTACCGACGCCGCGAATTGCAGGGCTGAACGGGTCACCTTAGTTGGATCCAGGATACCCATCTCAAGCATATCGCCGTAGGTGTCGTTACCGGCGTTGTAGCCGTAGTTGCCTTTACCGTTTTTCACGTTGTTGGCGACTACTGAGCCTTCAGCGCCAGCGTTGGAAGCGATTTGACGCAGCGGTGATTCCATCGCGCGCAGTGCCAGCTTGATACCAACGTTCTGATCTTCGTTGTCACCACGCAGTTCCTGCAGCTTGCTGGCCGCACGAACCAGGGCGACACC
>CAYWXF010000106.1:0-1955 GCA_964462025.1 uncultured Pseudomonas sp.
ACAAGCCAGAATAATTCGCAGTTTCATATGATGTTATTCTAATCTCGGTTAATTTAATTTTTTGGTGGTCGATACACCAAACAGGTACACTAGCAGTTCATTAAACGCATTCTAACGCAGCATTGGCTGCTTTCACAGGTCCATAACATATTTTATGAGTGAACAGATTTTACTGACTGGAGTTATCCCCTCCCATGCCAACGGTAAACGGTTGGACCAGGCACTCGCTGAGTTGTTCCCGGACTACTCGCGTTCAAGACTAAAAAACTGGATCACCGACGGTACGGTAACAATCGACGGCCAGGTTGTTGACCGTCCCCGGGAGAAAGTACTGACCGGCATGGAGATTCAGGTAAAAGCCGAAATCGAAGAGGAACAGCGTTACAGCGCCCAGCCGATTGACCTCAATATTGTTTATGAAGATGACCATATTCTGATTATCAATAAGCCTGCCGGACTAGTTGTACATCCCGGAGCAGGAAAGCCTGATGGTACCTTGCTGAATGCCTTATTACATTATCACCCGGCTATAGACCAGGTGCCCCGTGCTGGTATCGTCCATCGTCTGGATAAAGACACCACCGGTCTGATGGTGGTTGCTAAGACAATTCCGGCGCAGACCTATCTGGTAGCAGCAATGCAGGGTCGGGAGATCACCCGGGAATATGAAGCTGTCTGTAATGGCGCGATGACAGCCGGAGGCCTGGTCGATGAGCCTATTGGCCGGCACGCCACCAAACGAACCCATATGGCGGTAGTAAACTCTGGCCGCCCGGCAGTAACTCACTATCGGGTTGCCGAACGGTTTCGCGCGCACACGCACCTGCGACTGCGACTGGAAACCGGGCGTACCCACCAGATCCGCGTGCACATGGCGCATATCCGGCACCCTTTGGTCGGCGATCTGACCTACGGTGGCCGGCCGCGGCCACCGCAGCAAGCATCTCCGGAACTACTGGAAACGCTACAGGGCTTTAAACGTCAGGCATTGCATGCAGCGCGCTTGTCGTTGCATCATCCGATTACCGGAGAATGGCTTAGCTGGGATGCGCCGACACCGCCTGATTTTGTTGAATTACTGAGTCAGCTGCGCCGTGACCGGCAAGCGCATCCGCATGACTAAACGCAGTCTGTCGGGGGATTATCTGATACCCGACTGGCCGCTGCCGGCAGGCGTCTTTGCTGCCGTTACAACAGTTACTTCGCCAGGCAATCTGGCTGCGCATGTAAATGCCGAGCCTGCTGCTGTGGTCCGGCATCGCCGACAGCTAGTTCGTGACCTGGGTTTGCCTTGTGCGCCACGCTGGCTGCAGCAATACCATGGCACTGAAGCGGTAGACTTCGCTGAGATCAGAGCGGGCGCGCCGGCTGATGCAGTGTTCAGCCGCCAGTCAGCTTCCGTGTGTGCGGTACTAACGGCTGATTGCCTGCCGGTGCTGCTGGCAAGTTGCGACGGCAGTGAAATCGCGGCAGTTCATGCCGGCTGGCGAGGTCTGGCCGCGGGCGTTATCGAAAATACATTACAGCAGTTAACCACTGCTCCGGCTGACATGCGCGCCTGGATCGGACCTGCGATTTCCCCTGCACATTTTGAAGTCGGCGGCGATGTTTTTGACGTATTTGCTGCCCGAGGGCTTGCTGACAGCCAGAACTTTCTGCCACAACCCCACGGCAAGTGGCTTGCTGACTTGCCCGACCTGGCCCGCAAAGTATTAAACCGTGCTGGCGTTCCGGATGTCACCCTCAGCCGCTTATGCTCCTACAGTGACCCGCGCTGGTACTCCTATCGCCGAACGCCAACAGCTGGTCGTTTCGCGTCCATGATCTGGAAAAATTGATCCCGACCCCTCTTGAAATCGCCTAAATATTACCCACATTAAGTAACAGGTTATATGAAACTTTTTGAGGTAGTTTTCTATGCGATTTGACCGACTCACAAATAAATTCCAGCTGGC
>CAYWXF010000106.1:2055-5328 GCA_964462025.1 uncultured Pseudomonas sp.
TACATCTCGTCAGAGCTATTCGTGCTTGCCGCCACCGAAGATAAGGGCAAGCTCGGCAGCATCCTGAAACGTCTCGGCATCACCCGCGATAAAGTGGAAAAAGCTATAGAGCAGGTGCGGGACGGGCAGACCGTGCGTGACCAGAATGCCGAAGATCAGCGTCAGGCACTTGATAAATACACTATTGATCTGACTGAACGGGCTGAGCAGGGCAAACTGGATCCTGTGATTGGCCGCGATGAAGAGATCCGCCGCACCGTGCAGGTACTGCAGCGTCGGACCAAAAATAATCCGGTGCTTATCGGCGCGCCTGGCGTTGGTAAAACGGCCATTGTTGAGGGGCTGGCCCAGCGCATCGTCAACGGCGAAGTGCCGGAAGGTCTGAAGAATAAGCGGGTGCTGTCGCTGGATCTGGGCGCGCTTCTGGCCGGCGCTAAATACCGAGGCGAGTTTGAAGAACGCCTTAAAGCAGTCCTGAATGAACTGTCAAAAGAAGAAGGCCGGGTGATCCTGTTTATCGACGAGTTGCACACTATGGTTGGCGCCGGCAAGGCAGAAGGTGCCATGGACGCTGGTAATATGCTGAAGCCAGCGCTGGCACGCGGTGAGTTGCACTGCGTGGGTGCCACCACGCTCGACGAATACCGGCAGTACATTGAAAAAGATGCGGCGCTGGAGCGGCGTTTCCAGAAAGTATTGGTTGATGAGCCGTCAGTAGAAGACACCATAGCTATTTTGCGGGGCCTTAAAGAAAGGTACGAAGTGCACCACTCCGTGCAGATCACCGACCCGGCAATCGTCGCTGCCGCTTCGTTGTCGCACCGCTATATCAGTGATCGTCAGTTGCCGGATAAGGCCATTGATTTGATTGATGAAGCGGCCTCAAGCATCCGTATCCAGATTGATTCTAAACCCGAAGAGCTGGACCGCCTCGAACGCCGGATCATTCAACTGCAACTGGAACAAAAAGCACTGCAGAAAGAAGAAGACGAAGCGAGCCGCAAGCGTCTTGAGAGCCTGGAAGATGATCTGCAGGATCTGCAGCGTAAGTATGCTGAACTTGAAGAAGTCTGGTTGTCTGAGAAAGCCTCGGTACAGGGAGCTCAGAATATTAAGGCGCAGATTGAGCAGGCCCGCACCGATCTGGACATCGCACGCCGGGCTGGTGATCTGAATCGTATGTCTGAACTTCAGTACGGCAAGATCCCGGAGCTTGAGCGGCAACTGGAATCCGCGATCGAGTCTGAAGGGCAGACCATGACCCTGTTAAAGAACAAGGTCACCGAAGAAGAAATAGCCGAAGTGTTGTCGCGCTGGACGGGCATCCCGGTAAACAGAATGCTTGAAGGCGAGCGCGAGAAACTATTGCAGATGGAAAGTCAGTTGCACTCTCGTGTGGTCGGGCAGGATGAAGCGGTCACCTCAGTGGCAAACGCCATCCGCCGCTCACGGGCTGGATTGTCTGACCCGCAGCGGCCGATTGGTTCGTTCTTATTTCTGGGTCCGACCGGGGTCGGTAAAACGGAACTCTGTAAGGCGCTGGCGAACTTTATGTTTGATACCGACAACGCCATGGTCCGGATCGACATGTCGGAGTTCATGGAGAAGCACTCGGTCGCCCGTTTAGTCGGTGCGCCTCCTGGCTATGTCGGCTATGAAGAAGGCGGCTACCTGACCGAAGCGGTCCGGCGCCGGCCTTACTCGGTGTTATTACTTGATGAGGTTGAGAAGGCTCATCCGGATGTATTTAACATTCTGTTGCAGGTGCTGGACGATGGACGCCTGACTGATGGGCAGGGCCGTACTGTTGATTTTCGCAATACGGTCATCATTATGACGTCAAACCTGGGCTCGGACATGATCCAGGAGAAAGCCCATGAGCAAAGCTATGAGCAGATGAAGGCCGATGTTACGGGCATTCTGCATCATCACTTCCGGCCTGAGTTCTTAAACCGGATTGATGAAACCGTAGTATTTCATCCGCTGGCGAAGAATCACATCCGCAATATTGCACGGATTCAGTTACAGCGGTTGTATGACCGTCTGGCTGAGCGTGACTATCAGGTACAGATCAGTGATGACGCGCTGGATCTGCTGGCAGCCGAGGGCTTTGATCCGGTATTTGGTGCGCGGCCCTTAAAACGCGCAATACAGCAGCGACTTGAGAATCCGCTAGCCCAGAAGATTCTGGCTGGCGAACTGATTCCGGGTCAGACTATCATTATCGACAAAGTGGATGATGAGCTGTCCATCAGCCAGTAAGGGCAGGCTAATAGCGGCTGTTTATTGCTGCTGTTAAGCTATGCTATCCTGTGCGACCCTGATTCATAAGGAATCAGGGTGCCAGGCTGTATCGAACTAAGGATGCCAAAATGCCAAATAACAATGAGCAACGAGCGAATACCAAGAATCGCGGTATTTTTCTGCTACCCAATTTGCTGACTACTGCAGGCCTGTTTTCCGGCTTTTTCGCAATTGTCGCCTCAATGAATAACAATTTTGAGTCTGCTGCTGTTGCGATCTTTGTCGCTATGGTATTTGACGGGCTTGATGGTCGTGTAGCTCGAATGACAAATACCGAAAGCGACTTCGGCGCTGAGTATGACAGCATGGCCGATATCGTGTCTTTTGGTATGGCCCCGGCATTGGTTATGTACAACTGGGCGCTGGCGGATTTAGGTAAGCTTGGTTGGTTGGCTGCATTTATTTTTGTTGCTGGCGGCGCTCTGCGGCTGGCACGTTTCAATACTAATCTCGGCACTGCTGATAAACGCTACTTCCAGGGGCTGGCAATCCCCAGTGCCGCGGCTGTGGTAGGTGGTGCTGTCTGGGTAGGTAGCAAGTACGGTGTGGATCCTACAGATATCAGCTATCTTGCGGCGATACTGACGATTTGTGCTGGGTTATTAATGGTCAGTAATTTTCGTTATCACTCGTTTAAAGACGTCGACTGGCGCGGCCGGGTTTCCTTCGTGGTTATTCTGGCAGTAGTTATGGCGTTCGTTATCGTTGCTACTGAGCCTTCGTTAGTACTCTTTAGTATCTTTTTCCTGTATGCCTTGTCGGGGCCAATCACCACAGTTCGTTCAGTGAAGAAATTAAAGCTGGAGCATGTGATCGGCGACACCGATGAAGGTGAGCTGGATGACGAAACGAATAAGCAACAAAAAGATTCAGAATCCGGGCAAAAAACAGGCTCTGACAAAGGTTCTGAATAAAAAATAAGCAAACGATCGGTTCAGGTCAAAAAAGATCTTGCAGGCGCGGCGGAGA
>CAYWXF010000107.1:0-5294 GCA_964462025.1 uncultured Pseudomonas sp.
CCCACACCGTATTTCACATAAAGCTTGGGTGACAGATATTTGCCGATATAAAACGAGGTTTCACGCGGGTCGTTGGTAGAATCCAGACCAAACTCATCAAGGCCGAATGCTTCCTGTACCGGACCACCAATCGCATCGGTACCGCGTGAGCTCAACATAAGTAGCGCCTGAAGCTGTAAGTCGGGATCCGGAGCGCCGGAACCGGAGCCCCGGCCCAATATCAAATACGAAAGAATCTCAGACTCCGGCAGTGCCGGATTAGAAAAGAGTCGGAAGTCCGGTGCTAATAAAGACCCACCAATTTGCGCACCAACAGTAACCTCATCAACCGCGCCGACACCGGAAGAGGTTCGGGCTACACGCAGATCCAGGCCAGGATTATCCAGGGTTCCGCCATTATAAATCAGTACCCCACGCTGAATATCCAGGCTTTGACCATAAATCGTGTATTCGCCATCGACAACCTTGATGCTACCCGTTACCGTCATCGCTTTTTGCGGCTGTTCCGACACCCGGACACTACCAGTAACATTTCCGGTAAAGCCATAAGCATCAACGGTAATGTCGTCACCCAGACTAATCCGCACAGAGGCATGCACCGGATAAATACCATCATCCACAAGGGTTACCGGCTCACCCTCTCTGACTATCTGGACATCATCTGAGCGCTCAACCAGTTGATCGCCAAGATCAGGCTGCTCAATTCTGGCATAAGGGATATGGACCGAGCCCTCTACATTTATCTGTTGCTCCCTGACTTTAATTTGTAAGTCCGGATTGACGTCAACCACAGCTGAGGGAAGCTGCACCGCGCGGAAGTCCTGACCTTTTACCTGCAGCTCAAGAACCTGGTTCAGAGGCTCAACAAAACCATCAATAGTAATCCAGCCATCGCCCGAACGCGCTTGACCGGTAATTTCGAGCTGGTCCGCATTCTGAGCACGGTCAATCGCCGCTATTTTGACGTTGGTTAACAGCAGGCCACTTTGCGCGAAACCAATTTCCTCAGCGGCGAGCTCGAGCGACCCCTGGACTTGCGGTTGCTGGAGTGTCCCGCTCACAGCAACAGACCCGACTGCAGTCGCACCTTCATAGCGTAAGTCGGGCAAAATCCACTGCAACAGCGTCAGGTCGTTTAACGACATATCCAGGGATCCCTCGAGGGTCTGGCTGCCGGCTAAGTCACGAATACTGAAATCGCCGTAGGCCCGCCCGAAATCTTCATCCAGTTCAGCTAAAGCGGTTACCGTAACCAGCTCACTATTGCCGTCCCACAGCAATTCCCAGAATGATAGCCGGCTGCTGAGTTCTTCATCCAGCGCAACAAAGGTCGTGTTCTCGCTGTATAGCCTGCCTGAAGTAGAGTGAATTTGCCTGGATTCAGGCACCAGCCGGGTGGTACTGCTTAGTTGCAATGTACCAACTATACGTTCCGCCGCCGCTTCGCTCCGGAATCTGTTAAGCAAACGCAACGGCAAGCGCTGACCGGCCACCTTGATCTCAAGTAACTGCTGATGAGGCCGGGCGACGACGCAGATCTCGGCGGGATCTTCCTGCCCCTGCACCAGGCATAAATTATTAATTGTCAGCTGACTCATGGGGCTGCGGGTATCTAATCCGATGCGGGCTTGCTGCTGGTTTCTCCAGCGGCCAAGTTCCTCGGTATCAAGCTCAAGCGTATCGATGTCAATGCTCAGTTCTTCGTTATAGTTGCCGCTGACACGGGCTTTCATTGTGGCGCTTGCTTCCATTAGCGGGTTATCCAGCCACTGGGACAGGTTAGGTACGGTCAGTTCGATATCGAGCGAATCCTGATCGCTTATCACGCCGTTTGCGATCAATCGGGTATCGCCTGAAATCAGGCGCAGGCCATCGGCCGTCACCTTTCCATCAGCGATCGCTACCCGGCCTTCTGCAGAAAGCGGATAGCCGCCATCTGCAGCGGGAATAGTAGTATTGGCTTGTTCAAGATCGACTGTGACCGCCAATGCGTTCTGCCAGTTAATCTGACTGCTAGCGGTTAAGTTGAAGTCATTATGCGTAGCGGTCAGTGTGGCCAGGTTGAGTGACGTTTTAGTGCCATGACCAACTAATTGCACCGCAATAGGTTTGTCGTCGAGCGCGATGATATTGCTCTGCAGTTGTATCTGATAATCATCAATATGCCCGCTGACGCTCAGATCCGCATCGTAAACGGCAAGCGGGCGCTCGTTAATCTGATAGGGCAGTTGCAGATTATCGGCGTTTCCGGCTAGTTCAAAACGGGCTTGCTGAGGACTGTCCGCCAGCATCAGGTAGTTAGCAATCCGGCCGGTCAGTTCAACGACTCCCTCAAGCGGGCTCACTGGTTGTAGCCGGAACTGCTGTAGCTGCACCTCGTCTTGATCAAGAACTAATCTCGCGGTGATCAGACTGTCGCGCAGCAGCAGCCGGATATCCTCCGGTTGTCCGGCGAGGAGAGTCTCGCTGAACAGTGCCGCCGGGAGCTCGCTAACCTCCAGGTTTGCCTGCCATTCAGGAGTTGTCATCAGGTCGCGTAGCTGAGCACTCAAATGATTATTCCCGGACCGGCCATTAACCTGCAAGCTGCTGGTTAGCGAAAGCTGCTGCAGGTCTCCGTCGAGGTTAGCCGAGCCAGTAAGCTGTTGAATTTCTACCGGGGCATCAAAGTTGCGCAAGGCCCAGTCAGCTTGCAATGAAACTGCATAATTATCAGCCATATCAAACTGGCCAGCGGCCTGTAGTTGTAACTGCCGGTGATCCAGCTCAAGCGCCTGCACAGCGACCGCCGTTTGTTGCCAGCGAAGTTTAGCGTAAAGTCGGTTGATATGTTGACGCTGATCACCCCGATGGTAGTCAATATTATTAATTTCAAGCTGCTGCACGGTAACGAGCCAGGGCATGGATATCACGGGCAAGGATGCAGGCTGGTCGGTGGGCGCAGCTTCCGCAGCAGGCTGCAGAACAAGGCTAACGTCGTTGGCCTGCAGACTGCGGATAGTAACTTCCCGGTCGAGCAGAGCTGTCGGCGTCCAGCGCAGGTTTACTTCTTCAATCTGAAGGTCCAGCTGTTCAGGGTTGTAGCGAAGGCCACCAATAGTCAGCTCACCAAGGAGATTGCCTTCCAGACGCTCATAGGTTACCGGCACTTCGGCGAAGGAAATTCCCTGATTGATCAGAAACCGGGAGCCACTGGTGGTCGCCAGTAACATCGCGGCGATAGCCGGCACCAGGATGAAAAGTCCGACGATGATCCAGGATAACCACTTTATAAACCTCATAGATCAGGCCCTAATGTCAGATGAATTCGCCACGGATTGCCAGGCTCATCCACCGCCTGCGCCACATCCAGTCGCACTGGTCCTATTGGTGATATCCATCTGACACCAATTCCGTAGCTTTGCTTTATGGTTACCGGCCAATCCATGAAGCTGTTACCAAAATCGCTGAATACGGCTAGCCGCCAGGAATCTGCGATCTTGTAGTCAAACTCGACGCTGCCAGTCAGTAAGTATCGGCCACCGGTAACAACTCCTTCTTCATTTCGCGGCCCCAGCTGTTCAAATTCGTAGCCTCGTACACTGTAATCGCCACCGGCAAAAAACCTGAGTGAGGGCGACAACAAAGTAAAATTGCTTACTGCCATACCGCCAACTTCCCCGCGTAACAGCATACGGAATTTTTCGGTATAGCTATGAACCCATTTAGCTGAAAGCTCGGCGGACACGAAACTCGTTTCCGATAACAGGGAAGAGCTTGCGCCCTGTAAGTAAGCACTTACCCGATAACCATCGGCAATGAGATTGCGGTTGTCCCCAAAGCTGGAGCTCTCAATCAGGCTGACTTCAACCGAGGGTATTAAAAAGTTCGAAGAGCGAAGGGGCTGATCGCCAAAGGCAAAGTCTTCCCGCTGCCAGCCGAGCTGATAGGTTCGCTGCCAGTTGTTGAAATGGCGGGTATCCCGTCCGGTAAAACGATAAAGGGTGGAACGCTGGTCCTGGTACGAACGGTCGGTAATTTCTCCGGTAAGGCTATACTGGTCGGTAGCAGGGTCCTTGCCAGGTATTATGTAGCTGACAAAACCTGTGTTCTGTACCTGAGATAACCGCAATATGCTGTTTAGCTTATGGCCACGGGAGTTTATCCAGCGTCGATCGAAGCCTACCGTTGCGCGCGCACCGGTATCGGTACCATAACCAAGACCAAACTGATAACGATCCCGCTTATTGGGTTCCAGATCGACGGTAACCGGTACCGTGTCACCGTCTCGGTTGTCCCAGTCCGGCGCAACTTCAATAGAACTGAAATACTGACTACCTGAAAGAGCAACCTGAAGATCCAGCAGCTCCCGGGTCTGAAAGGGTTCCCCAGCCTCATAATTCAGAAAGCGATGCAGGAAGTCGTTATCAAGTTCGCTACAGCAGAAGGTGGTTTCACCGAAAGAATAACGGACTGCGGTATCGAAGAATAAGGTAACATCGGCTGAGAGATCAGTTAGTTCCACTTTCACCCGCTGTTCAGTAAAGCGCGCGTTATAGTAGCCACGTTCGATGGCGAGGTTGCGGAGCTGACTTTTCAGGCTCTCATAGGCCTGATGCCGCAATATATCTCCCGACACCAGTCGATGTTTTTTAAGCAGTTGCTGAAATTTGGGATCATCACGGCCGTCGCCAAGTATCCGGATGTCAATATCGTCTAAACGAACAGGCTCGCCCGGGGCGATTGAATACCGGACATGCCAGGTTGAATCGATCAGTTCAAGGGACGATTCAATTGTCGGCTGATAATAGCCGAACGGGGCCAGCGCATTGCGGATCTGTTCTTCACCGCGCTGTTGCAAAAATCTCAGCCGGAAGCGGGCAGGAGCTTTCTTCCCGTCAAGCTCCATGACACTCAGATAGCCCCGGACGTTTTTTTCCAATTCGCCATCGACGCCTTCAATAACAACATTCACCGTCGCATCCGCGGGCGCTCGCTGCCGCTCTTCGGATTGTTGTGCGGAGCCCATGGGAATATGAAGGGTAAGTTGGCTTAACAATAACCAAATACCAACTGTACGCAGTCGAACCATCAAATCTCCCGACCAACCTATTGATTTATTGATGAGTATATCAGTTCAGCCCGAAAAAGCCGGTGAAAAAAGCGGCAATCAGGCGAACAACCCTTAAAATCGCTTGCCTGGCTGGTATGTGCCAGTATAATTCGGAGTCTGTTTGCAGGGGTGTAGTTCCAATTGGTAGAACAGCGGTCTCCAAAACCGACGGTTGGGGGTTCGAATCCCTCCACCCCTGCCA
>CAYWXF010000108.1:0-5052 GCA_964462025.1 uncultured Pseudomonas sp.
CCAAGTCGGGATCACCCCGTTATAATGGCTGGCACTATGGTAACGTAATTTGTCGAAATCACGGGCAGTCGTGCAGTTCTCTATGGCCTCGCCGTAGGGCAGGTGACCGGTAAAGAGTTCATAGGCAATGGTTGCTACCGAATAGATATCGCCCTGCTCACCAGAATTATGTCCAAGAATATAATTCGGGTCGGAATAATCTATAGTCCCCAGCGCGACCTCATGTTGCAGCGGGCTATATATTTCCGCCAGCCCGGCAACATAGACCGAACCGAAGTCCACAATTTTCAGGGTGCCTTCCTTGTCCATCATGATGTTACCGGGTTTGAGATCCTGATGCACTGCGCCCTGCCGGTGAAAGGCCTCGACGCCGGCGGCGACTTGTTTGACCAGCCCAATTGCCACTGATGGCTTCAGCGGCTTAGGCTGCCGCGCAAACCAGTGTTCCAGGGTTTCCCCTTCAATGTATTCCATCAGGTAATAGAGATACTGCCGCGGTCGCTGCTGCCGAAATACCCGCACCACATGGGGGGAGCGGATCCGCAGGCCAATCCATTCTTCGCGGATAAAGCGATCGATGTACAGCACATCGTCTTCATAATTAATTGACGGGCATTTCAGGATCAGTTGTTGACCGGTCGTTTCATCCTCAACCAGATACAGGTGACTGCGACTGCTGGCAAAAATTTCCCGCACTACCCGCAGGCCATCAATCTTCATGCCCGCACTTAAAGCTGGCGGGAAGGGCAACCTCACCAGTTGCTGGCTGTAATCGTCCAGGCTTTGCTCCGGCACTGCTTCCACCACCACCAGAATGGCACTGAGATTATCCTGACTGCCGTTGGTCAGCGCCTCGGCTTTGAGTTCAGCGCAGATCTCCGCTGGTGGCCGTTGTTGCGAAATAAGCTGTTGCAGCCTGGTTTCCGGAATAAAGTCGTGGATACCGTCGCTGCTAAGCAGAAAGCGGTCACCAGGCTTAATCCCAACGGAGCCGCTCTGCAGTTCCACTTTAGAATCCATGCCGAGCGCGCGGCCAAGGAACTGCCGCTGTTCAGAAATGATGGTGGTGTGATCCTGGGATAACTGGCTCAGCAGGCCATCGCGCCAATGGTAGACACGACTGTCGCCGGCATGAAAAAAATAGGCTGACTGTGACTTCAGCACTAACGCGGTAAAGGTACACAGGTAGCCTTTTTGCTCATGCTGAAACTGATGGCTCAGCTGATACAGCTGGGTATTAATGGTTGCTACCACCTGCTGGCCGCTATGATTGACCGACCAGCTATCAGGGGTTTGTGGATAATCCTGAGTGAAGTTTTTAACTGCCAGCGAGCTGGCCGTTTGTCCTGCTTCAGCGGTGCTGACGCCATCGGCCAGCACAAAACAGGCACCTTTGTGTTTGAGGATATGCTCTGAATCAGGCCAGTAAACAGCGACGGCGTCTTCATTGGTTGGCTTGTTGCCAGCCTCAGACAGGCTGGCAAAAGTTAACTCCAGTTCTGACTCCGCCACTGTTTTTCTCCTTACATGCTTCAGCCTACAGCGATCCGATGTACGGTGCCGTCTTCGCCTACTTCCACGATATGGCCTTTGGGGTCATTCAGAAAGGCTACTGCTATTAAGCCTAATGCAGCGGAAGCCGAAATCACATAGAAAAATGTGCTGTAATCAACATAACTCAGCACGGTCAGGTAGACCACCGCACCGACGTTACCATAAGCGCCTGCCATGCCGGCTATCTGCCCGGTCATGCTGCGTTTGATCAGCGGCACTATGGCGAACACTGCGCCTTCACCGGCCTGCACGAAGAACGAACAAGCCATAGTCACCAGCACCGCCATCGGAATCCACCAGTAACTGTCCATAAGGCCCATCAGGAAGTAACCCACGGCCAGGCCCGCAATCAGGATCAGCATACTCTTGCGCCGGCCAAACGTATCCGAGAACCAACCACCCATAGGCCGCGATACCAGGTTCATAAAGGCAAAACCAGAGGCCAGCAGGCCAGCCTGAACCGCTGACAAGCCTTCGAAGGTTTCCAGGAAGTACAGCGGCAACATGGAGATTACAGCAAGCTCTGAGCCAAAGGTCGCGAAATAGGCAATATTAAGAATGCCGACCTGCTTAAAGCTGTAGCGGTCAACTTCAGGTACGCCCGCCCGGAGGTGCTCAATGTTAACGCGCCAGATTTGGTGCGTCTGCACCACAAACAGCACCGCCAGCAGCGCCCACATCAGGTACATCATGTCGTCTGAGAACAGATTAACGCCGGCTGGAGACAACCGCCACGCCAGCATCGCCAGCGCCAGGTACATCGGGATATTCATCAGGATCAGCGCCCAGAATGCACGCCAGCTGGTGACCACCATGCCGCCGCTTTTCTTCGGCTTGAAATACACCGAGCCTTTAGGTGTATTACGGGCAAACTTGTAAAACACCAGCGCATAGACGGCGCTGACCACGCCAATGCTGACTATTGCATAACGCCAACCGTTTTCGCCGCCAAACAGCAGCGCAATGGTAGGTAGTAACATGGCACCAGCAGCCGAGCCAAAGTTCCCCCAGCCGCCGTAAATGCCTTCCGCTGTGCCCACCTGATGGTGCGGAAACCACTCACCAACCATGCGAATGCCGATTACAAAGCCGGCGCCGACAAAGCCGAGCAGGAAGCGGAACAGCGCAAGGGTTTCGTAGGTGTTGGCAAATGCGAAACCGATACACAGCAGTGCTGATATAAATAGCAGCGATGAGTAGATAACCCGCGGACCGTAACGGTCCACCAACATGCCCACCACAATCCGTGCCGGTATAGTAATGGCGACGTTCAGTATCAGCAGGGCTTTGACCTGCGCCGTAGTAAGATCCAGCGCTTCTTTGATATGGATTAACAGCGGCGCATGGGCGAACCAGATAACAAAGGTCAGAAAAAACGCAAACCAGGTCAGATGCAACATCCTGATCTTCTGATCAGCAAAATTCAGGAGCCGGAGTTTGCGGCTGTCATCTACTATATGAGTTTCGGACATGGTGTCCTCCAAAATGCAATCAAGCGGGTGAGATTAAACTGCTTCAATTATAAGTTTTTGCGCCCTGTAATCCATCCTGTGAAGGCCTCCAGAAACTCATATAAACCACTGAATTTATTAGTCATATCACCATGTAGGTAGCGGCAAAACAGCCGCCGCCGCTGGCCCTGTAAGGAGGCTTTATCTCTTTTGGGGTAGATAAAAAATAGCCATGGCGTTACTGAGGATTTGAGAGGTACTGCTTTAATACTCGTGAAACAAATACAAACTCGGTTAAGCTAATAAACACGATTGGTTCCGGAGACTCGTTATGCATGCTACCCACCCGCTGGCCTGGCGTACGCTGGTGCTTGCGACCCTGGCTTTCGCCGGTTGTTTTTCGATCTGGACGCTCTACGCAGTCATGGGCCTGACCGTACGCGAACAGCTGGCGCTGAGCGCAACTGAATATGGCTTACTGCTGGCCGCACCGATTTTTTCCGGTGCCATGTTGCGGATTCCGCTGGGCATGCTGGCCGACCACTATGATGCCCGCAAGCTGTGGATCGCTCTGATGCTGTCGCTCATTCCGGCGCTGTTGCTATTGCCTATTATCGAGAGTTTCACCAGCTACCTGCTTATTGGCCTGTGGCTGGGCGTCAGCGGGGCTTCGTTCGCCCTGGGCGTGCGCTATGTATCTGAGTGGTTCGCGTCCGCTCAGCAGGGCCTGGCACTGGGCCTGTTTGGCGTAGGTAATGCCGGGGTGGCCATTACTTTTATACTGGTGCCGCTGATTGTCATTACGCTTGGCTGGAACTGGGTGGGTCCAGTTTATGCCGGTGCGTTACTGGCAATGATCCTGTTGTTCTGGCTGTGCTCACCATCGCCGGCAGTGCTCAATACGGCTTTACCCAGTCGCTCGCTGCCACTGGCAACCCTTATTCGTGACGTGCGCATCTGGCGCTTCTCGCTGTATTACTATTTCGTTTTTGGCAGCTTTCTGGCCTTGCTGTTGTGGCTGCCACAATACTATATGCAGGCATTCGCTATGTTCGAAAAGCAGGCCATGGAATTTACCCTGTTTTTTGTTGCCACCTCCAGCATGGTCAGGGCGCTCGGCGGCTGGTTCGCTGATCGCTACGGTGCCCGTGCCGTGAACTGGAGTGTGTTCTGGGTTTGCCTGGTGTGCCTGTTCTTCCTGAGCTACCCGCCTACCACCCTGATCATCCATGGCATGGATAAAGACGTGCAGCTGGAGATCAGTATGAATGTCTGGTTATTTACCGGGCTGATTTTTGTTATCGGCGTCGCCCAGGGATTCGGCCGGGCCAGTGTCTACAAGAATATTCACGACTACTACCCGCGGCATATGGGCTCCGCCGGTGGCTTTGTTGCGGCCATGGGTGCGCTGGGCGGTTGCACCCTGCCGATTTTATTCGGCCTGGCTCAGGATGTACTCGGCATAGTAACGGGCTGCTTTATGATTCTTTACGGGGTGCTGGCGGTATGCATGATCACTATGTTCTTTGCCAACCAGGCGGCACAATACCAGCAGCGCCTGCAACAGGCGCAGGCGCAGGCGCATAACTTTCTGGAAGATGATTAAGCGGCAAACTTACTGCTTCGGGCGGAACGGCTTGATCACGTTGTCATCACATTCAAGATAGGGCCCGTCCATCAGGTCAATGCAGTAAGGTACCGCCGGAAACACCGCATCCAGACACTGGCGGATGGCTTTGGGCTTGCCCGGCAGATTGATGATTAAGGTCTGGCCGCGCAAACCGGCCGTCTGCCGGGATAAAATAGCCGTAGGCACATACTTTAATGACTCGGTACGCATCAGCTCGCCAAAGCCAGGCATCATGCGATCACAAACCGCTTCGGTTGCTTCCGGGGTGACATCACGTTTGGCGGGGCCGGTACCGCCGGTGGTGACAATCAGACAGCAGCCTTCGTCATCGGCCAGCGAGGCCAGCGTCAGTTCAATTTCCGGTTGCTCGTCAGGGATGAGCCGGTAAACCACCTCCCACTCAGACACCAGGTAATC
>CAYWXF010000109.1:0-5043 GCA_964462025.1 uncultured Pseudomonas sp.
CCATACCGACCCTCAGCGCGATCAGCAACTGGCGCAGGAACTCGCCGCTTCTGAGAAAGACCGTGCCGAAAATGTCATGATTGTTGATCTATTACGCAATGACCTCAGCCGGCTCTGTCTGCCGGGAAGCGTGCAGGTGCCAAAGTTGTTCGCGGTGGAAACCTACCCGGCGGTACATCATCTGGTCAGTACGGTAACCGGGCAACTTGCTGATGCGGGTCAGGCAACGGAATTGCTGGCGGCGTGCTTCCCGGGCGGCTCAATTACCGGCGCGCCGAAGATCCGTGCCATGGAAATTATTGAAGAGCTGGAACCGCACAGGCGCAGTTTTTACTGTGGCAGCCTGGGCTACTTTTCGCAGCACGGACAGGCTGACACCAGTATTGCTATTCGCACCCTGGTCGCGGCCGGTAATAAAATTCACTGCTGGGCCGGCGGCGGTATCGTGGCTGACTCGCAATGTGCGGACGAATATCAGGAAACCCTGGATAAAGTGGCCCGTATCCTGCCGGTACTCGAGGAGCAGCCATGACCCGTGACGAATTTCTGCATCGCTTTTTTTTGCATAACGCGCCCATAGTGCAGCGGCCGACACCCAAGCGCCTGCGCCCGGCGGCGGTGCTGATTCCGCTATGGGAGCGTGACGGCGAGCTGCATGTTATCCTGACGCTGCGTTCGGCAAAGCTGCGTCATCATGCCAATCAGATTAGCTTTCCGGGCGGCCGGCAAGAGCCGGCTGATAAAAATTTGTACGAAACTGCCTTACGCGAGGCACATGAAGAAATCGGCCTGGAGCCAACGGATGTACAGCTCATTGGCCAGCTACAGGACTATCCGGTAGTCAGTAATTTTATGGTCCGCCCCTATGTGGCTTTTGTTAATCCCAGCGCGCCGCTAAAGGCCCAGGAGCGCGAGGTGGCGGAAATATTTACCGTACCAATGCAGCACGTTATGCAGCAGCGCGAACATTTTGTCTACCGGTTACAGCGTTTTCTGTACGATCAGGTATACTTTATACCGTACCAGCACCGCAACATCTGGGGCGCCACCGCAGGAATCCTGCGTGAATTAGCCGATCATCTCTATCCCGAGCATCGCCCGCTGTTCCGGTCACTAAATTAAAGAGGAATTATGATTAGTGTTTTTGATCTCTATAAAGTAGGTATTGGCCCGTCGAGCTCACATACAGTAGGCCCGATGCGGGCTGCCTATGACTTCCTGCATGCCGCTGACAAAGAAGTGGGTCTGGATAAAGCCGATAGCCTGGTGGTTGAGCTGTTCGGTTCACTTGGCCAGACCGGCAAAGGCCACGGTACCGGTAAAGCGGTCATCCTTGGCCTGGCAGGTGAAAAACCTGATTCAGTTGATACCACCAAAGTGGATGATTTTCTGAAGCAGGTCGACAGCACTGAGAAACTCGCCCTGCTGGGCAAGCACGAAATCACCTTTCCGCGCGAAGGCGCGATTGTATTTCACCGCCGCAAAACCAAACCCCGTCACGCCAATGCCATGGAGCTGCGTCTGTACAGCGGTGATGAGGTAATATACAAAGATCTTTATTACTCTATCGGTGGCGGTTTTATTGTTCGCGATGCCGACTTTGAAGAAAGCCTCGAAGAAGCCATTGAGCAGTCCAGCAAGCCTATCCCCTACCCGTTTGATAGTGCCGCGGATCTGCTGCGCCACTGCTCGGAGCATGGTATGCGCATCAGCTCACTGATGCTGGCCAATGAAAAAGTTTTCCGCAGTGAAGAAGAGATCCGTGAACGGCTGATGCACCTGTGGAAAACCATGGACGACTGTATCGCCCGCGGCATCCGCACCGAAGGCATACTGCCAGGTGGTTTGAAAGTACGTCGCCGCGCGCCGGGCTTATATCAGCGCCTGAAAAACGAGCGCAGCGTTGACCCTATGCAGGCCATGGACTGGGTGGATTTATTCGCGCTGGCGGTAAACGAAGAGAATGCCGCTGGCGGCCGTGTAGTCACCGCGCCTACCAATGGCGCAGCGGGTATTATTCCGGCGGTGATGAAGTACGCCGACAAGTACATTGAACCGCTGGACGAAGAGACCGTCGTGCGGTTTCTGCTTACCTCAGCAGCGATCGGTATTCTGTATAAGAAAAACGCATCAATCTCCGGTGCTGAAGTAGGTTGCCAGGGCGAAGTGGGCGTTGCCTGCTCAATGGCGGCCGGCGCCCTCGCTGAATTAATGGGTGGCAGCGTCAGCAATGTCGAAAATGCCGCCGAAATCGGCATGGAACACAATCTGGGCCTGACCTGCGACCCGGTTGGCGGCTTAGTACAGGTGCCTTGTATTGAGCGCAACGCCATGGGCGCGATTAAAGCCATTAACGCCGCACGCTTAGCCCTGCGCGGCAGCGGCGATCACAAAGTGTCACTGGATAAAGTCATTAAGACCATGTGGGACACCGGCAACGATATGAAGAGCAAATACAAAGAAACTGCCCGTGGCGGGCTGGCGGTCAACATTATCGAATGCTGACCGCAGTCGTGCTAGGGCATCAGTTCCAGTTCCTTACGAATTTCTTCGTCAGTCGGCCGCAGTTGCGCAAGCCCTTTGCGCATGCGCCGCTGACCCAGATAATACAAGATGGGTGAGGCGATAAAAATCGATGAGCTGGTACCGATCACAATAGCAAATAGCATCGGCAGGGCAAAGCTTGCTACCGCCGCACCACCGGCAATTCCCATCGGTAACAAGGCCAGGAATGTGGTCACCGATGTGAAGGTGGTGCGGGTCAGCGTAGACGAGACGCTCTCGTTCATCAGCTCCAGCATCGGCTTGTCCGGCGATTTGCGTATATTTTCGCGAATGCGATCGAACACCACCACCTTATCGTTAATTGAGTAGCCGATTAGGGCAAGCAGTGCCGCGACCGCGGTCAGGTTAAACTCGACTCCAGCGAGGGCAAAAAAGCCGATCGTTTTCGTGAGATCCAGGGCAATCGTCAGGGTCGCTGCCAGCGCGAAATGGGATTCGAACCGGAACCAGAGATACACCAGCATGCCGCTGCCAGCCAGCAGGATGGCAAGAATGGTGGCATCGCTGAAGCCACCACTTACTTTCGGACCAACCATATCTACTTTCGGAAATTCAGCCGTAGGATCGACCGACTGCACTGCGCTCTTCAGCAAACTGACCTGCTCCGCTGTCGCTCCCGGTGCCTGATGTTCTGCCGGCATGCGGATAAGAAAACGGCCGTCGGTGCCAACTTCCTGAATAGCAGAATCTTCCAGCTGGTTCGCCTGCAGCGTCTGGCGCAGGTGATCGACGGTTACCCCCTGTGTTTGCACCTCAACAACGGTGCCACCGGTAAAGTCGACGCCATACTTCAGCCCCGGGTGCACAAAGAGCGCAATGGCGGCAAGCGAGAGCGCAGCTGACACAACCAGCCCCATGACCCGACCGCGCATAAAGTTAACGCCACGCTCGCTTAGGCGATCCAGCCAGGCAATACCTGAAATTACCAGGGTTTCCCGTTCACGCCCGCGAATGCGCCACTCCATCATCAGACGGGTAACCGCAATGGCGGTAAACAGTGAGGTCAACAGGCCGATGCCGATAGTGACCGCGAAGCCCTTGACCGGGCCACTGCCAAACAGGAACAGCAGACTGACCGCGATCAGGGTAGTGAAGTTGGAGTCCATAATGGTACTGTAGGCTTTGCCAAAGCCCTCACGCAGCGCCATTGCGGCCCGTTTACCACGGCGCGATTCCTCGCGGATACGCTCGTTGATCAGAATATTCGCATCCACCGCCATGCCGACAGTCAAAATAATCCCGGCAATGCCCGGCAGCGTCAGGGTGGCGCCGAGCAGGCTCAGAATACCGAACACCAGACCGATGTTCACCGTCAGGCCGATACAGGCAATGAATCCCCAGCGGCCATAAAGCGCAACCATGAAAGCAATCACCATGGCCGCGCCAAGTAAGCCGGTGGTCAGGCCCATCTCAATAGCGTCGCTACCTAAATCAGGACCAACGGTGCGTTCTTCAATGACATACAAAGGTGCCGGTAAGGCACCCGCGCGAAGCATCAACGCCAGGCTGTTGGCTTCTTTTGTAGTAAAAGCGCCACTGATCTGGCCGCTGCCACCAGCAATTTCGCTGCGAATAACAGGAGCGGTGATCACTTCCTCATCCAGCACGATGGCCAGTGGACGACCGATGTTATCCCGGGTCATCTCGCCGAACTGCCGCGCACCTTCGTTATCCAGTTTGAAGTTGACCACAGGTTCGCCGGTTTCAGGATCAAACGCCATATGGGCATCACGAATACGCTCACCCGCCATGGCAACCCGTTCTTCCAGCTGGTATTGGCCCTGGTCATCAGTACCTGGCAAGGTAAAAATGGCAACCCCGCTGTTCCTTCCGTCGAGCGCCACCCAGTGAAAGGTCATTTTCGCCGTAGTGCCCAGCAGTTCACGTATATCGCTCGGATCTGCAACACCCGGCATCTGCACCAGAATTCCGTCGCTACCCTGGCGGGTGATACTCGGGTCGACCAGGCCTGTTTCATCCAGGCGCCGGCGGACTACTTCCAGGCTTCTCTCCACGCCGTCGCGCGACAACTGCTCGCGCCACGAATCGGTCAGAGTCAGCACCAGGCTTCCGCCTTCCTGCTCGACATTAAACCGGCGCGAACCGTCCGGGGTATCTGTTGCCAGCTTGCGGGCAAGAGTGGCCGCTTCAGGTAGCCGTTGGGCCTGACGCAGCGGTAATTCGATCGCTTTATCAGTAAGAATCAGACGGCCGTAGTGAATGTCGGCTTCACGTAACGACTTCATCAGCTCATCGGCAATCGCCTGGTGTTCGCTGGCAAACAGGGCGTCGGTATCCACCTCCAGCAGCAGATGGGATCCGCCCTGCAGATCCAGCCCCAGTGACATGGTGTTTTGCTGATACCAGTCCGGCAACTTAGCGGACAAGTTTGGCGGAAGAAAATTTGGTAAAGCGCTCAGTAACCCCAGCACGATCACCAGGCCATAGACCACAGCGCGCGACAGTAACGATTTCATA
>CAYWXF010000110.1:0-797 GCA_964462025.1 uncultured Pseudomonas sp.
CATCAGGCGGTTATACCGCGTTGCCAGGGCTTCCATTCCCTCATCCTGCCAGGGAAAGTGCTCGGCCAGTAGTACCGCACCCAAGTCACTCAGATAAAGCCCGGTGGACTCCAGCGGCTCAATGAACCCACCAGCCAGGCCGATTGCGATACAGTTACCCGACCAGGTTTCTCGCCGCCGCCCGACTTTGAACGGCACAAACCGACAGGGCAAATCTTCACAACCAGGCCCCTGATAGGCTCGCATCTCGCGCTCTGCGGCTTCTTTATCAATAAAAGCACTGGAGTGGACGTAACCAACCGACCGCTGATTTTGCATCGGGATATCCCAAATCCAGCCATTGGATAAAGCGGTTGCTGTGGTGTAAGGACGTACCATCCCGGGATAAAAACGATCGTAAGGCACGTGCATGGTCACGGCCCGATCACACAGCAGATACTGCGAGCAATCTTCAAAGTCCACGCCCATTTGCTCTTCAATCAGCTTGGCGCGGAAGCCCGTGGAATCAACAAAAAGATCCGCACTAATCTGCTCGCCTTTATCCGTTGTTACCGATTCAATAAAGCCATTGGCATGGGTTTTAACGTCAACCATATTGGCCAGAATGTGTTTCACCCCGCGAGCAACTGAAAAATCTCGCAAGTAGTCGGCAAACTTCTGCGCATTCATATGGTAGGCATAGTTAAATCGTGCGCCCATATCCCAGCGCCCCAGCATCAGCGGTGACAAACCCCACTCACAGATAATCGGCTGGGCTGAACAGGTTTCCATAAAGGGAATACTACGATCGCTTTCCA
>CAYWXF010000110.1:807-5028 GCA_964462025.1 uncultured Pseudomonas sp.
TTCCAGCCAGTTACGGCCAGCCCGATCCAGCGGCTGCACCCGCATACTGGAAAACGGATGATGGTAAAACGAGTTATCGTTATCCACCCAGTTAACGTATTTGATAGACTGCTTAAAACTGGCGTCAGTAGCCCGCATAAAGTCCATCTCATCAACGCCGACCACAGCCAGTAAATGCCGCATTGAGGGGATAGTCGCCTCACCCACGGAAATCCGGGGGGTATCCGGTGATTCTAATAAAACGATCTCGACCCGCGGCTTTTCGCCCCGTTCGTTAAGCGCACCATTGAGATAGGCTGCAGCCATCCAGCCGGCAGAGCCTCCGCCAACAATCAGTAGTTTCCGTTTTTTCATGAATCACCAGATAGAGTTTTTATTATTATTAAAAATAACCCAGCAAGCGACGCAGACCAGGCGCTGCATATTCCACTAATTGTTTCTGCGCGTCGGGCAACTCAGCCGGTACCTCAAAGGCTGTATTTTTTAAATTGTCCCGGTAAGTTCCGCTTTGCTCGCGATCCGATCCAACCCGCACCCGCTCGCGCCAGTCGTCGGGTAAACGGTCAAGACCAAGTGGCCGCAGTAAATCAGTAAAATAAACCTCGGCGGCTGGCTCGTCCAGCGCTTTCAGATGTTTAATAACCTCTTCGTAGCGCACCAGTTGAATCCCGGTTCCCAACCAGGCGACCGCATTATGGGTATAAATTTCATTCAACGTCGGAGCTTTCTGATAAATACCAAATATCATCATATTCAGCACTTCTTCAATGCTTACCCGACCGCTCTTCAGATTCTCCATACTGCCCTGAAAATTGTCAGACAGGAAGAACCGGGCACGTGCCAGAACCCAGTCGTAGGGATCGCGTACGATGACCAGCTGACGAACCTGATGTAATGCCATTGCTGAGGTATCAGAAAATAATAAATGCCCCCAGCTAAGCTTCGGCTGTTGCACGTTAAATGCTGCTAAGTTTTGCTGTAATACCGGAATCTGAATAAAGGTTTCATGGTATTGCTGCGCCACCGGCACAAACATCCGGAAAATATTACGAAGTAAATGAGTTCCGCATTTGGGAACCGAGTTTAGAAACACCGGAACCTTAAGCTCCGTCTGCTGATAGTTCTGATTCAATTCATTCAGCGTATCTTGCTTTGCGATTACACGTGGCATGGGATTACATAACTCCACATTGGAAAATAAAATGCCGACAAAATGTCGGCATTTTCATCATGACCTGTTGCAGGGATTAGAACGAGTAAGACAAGTTCAGGAATACCCGCCGGCCCAGCCAGTCGTACTGACTGTAGAAGGCTGCATTACCCATGCGGGTTACACCGCCGATGGAGCTAACCTTGGGTGGCTCTTTATCAAACGCATTAGCTACACCCAGAGTTACACTCAGACCTTCTTCTTCGAAGTCGCGGGTAGCAGAAAACGCGTGATAAATAACCGGGTCGCTATGAAGCTTCACGATAACCGGATCACCGAACAATGTCGCGTCATCGCGGTATTCGCCCAGACCGAAACGCTCGTGGTTTGAAACTTCGCCAATATAACGGGCTGTCCAGTTAAAGGTCCAGTCGTCACGCATCATCGCTAACGTGAAGTTACCGACATGCTTAGGCCGTCCAAACTCACCAACCCGATCAATAAGCTCACTGGTCGGTAGCAGTTGACGCGCAGCTTCGAGCTGAATTGTGTGCTCGTAGTTTGCGTTAAACTCAGCGAAATCAGTGCTGAACGGATAGTTTAACTGAACATCAATACCACGGTTGATCTGCTTAGCGACGTTCAGGTAGTTACCCTGAATTTCTTCAACGCGAAGGTCCGTTGAGTTCCGGAAGAACTGGTCACAGAGTGGATCCGTAGCAAAGTTCTCAGAAGCATAACAGCCACCAACGATTTGTCCCGGACTCAGCAGCGTCACTTCACCATCGATCTCGATGTTAAAGTAGTCAACGCTCATACTGAAGTCAGTGAACTCAGGTAACCATACGATACCGAAGGTTTCTGCAGTTGAAGTTTCAGCTTCTAACTGACCTGCACCACCACCGGTAAATACCGTAGCTGAGATCGCAGCACCCGGATAATCGGCCGGAATGCCGTCAGCCTGACAGTTCGCCGCCACTTGCTCAGAGATACGGTTTTGCGACAGTGCGGTGCCCCAGTTAATACATGGATCCACTGCGCGCTGGCTGGTGAAGCTGGTCTGATCGTTCAGGAACAGTTCATAAAGCGCTGGTGAACGGAATGATGTACCGCGCGAAGCACGAACACGAACACCGTTATTGATCAGCCAGTTAAGGCTCGCTTTATAGGTGGTATCACTACCATAGGTTGATACATCAGTGTAACGTCCGGAAACACTGAACTCCAGCATCTCGGCCCAGGCCGCGTCACGAAGGATAGGTATTTGCAGCTCGCCAAAAACGGCGCGCGTATTAGACTTACCTTCGGTAATACCGGCTGATGTGCTACCCCATGAGTTACCCGCAAGCGTCGTTTCACCCGGAGTATCTAAAATTTCATCCTGCTGGAAAGACGCACCAAAGGCCATATTTAAGGTGCCGGCAGGCAATTCAGTAATCGGGCCGGTAATAATACCTTCGATGGTCATCTGGTCGTAAACCGTATTACCGGTTTCTTCGCCAAACAGGAAGTCACGCACTTCACCGGTAATGTTACCGGCCAGGAATGATGGGTCTAACCAGGGCACGTCGACACAATCAACGCCGCGCACTGAACTTTGGGTACCCTCACAGGAGCCTGTTGAAAAGTTATTATCGTAGATAGCATCAGCAAAAATAACTTTGCTCATGTAGTCGCCATCGCTGCGGCTGTCCTGAATTGAGACATCCCAGTCATAGTCGCCTAAGACACCTTCAATACCGGCCACAAAACGACGGTAATCGACAGTAATTTCACTACCGGAGTGATCAGTAATTGGCGTTGGGCTCAGCCATTGTGCACCGGTCCAGCCTTCACTCAGATCGCTACCAGCAAAGAAATTTTCGTTATAGATGTAACTCCAGAACTGGCGGTAGCCGTTGGTGGTCGTCTTACGACGGTTCAACAGCACTTCACCATACATGGTCATGGTGTCAGAAACCCAATACTCACCCTGGCCGAATACGGTGCCAATTTCCTGCTCTGGCGATAATGTTTCCAGATCCTGGAACGGGTGATCGGCATTAGCCACACCAAAAGAGTTGCGATCATACGCGACTGGATACCAACCTTCCGGAGTCCGCATATCAAAAGGATCATTGGCCGTTTCGTTAAAACTTGGCACATACTGACCTAAATCGCCGTCATAATCATACTGAGCTAAGGCACCAGGTGGTACGTTAGAGTCGGGTGCGTAGTCGTAAATCCAGACATGGCCCCATAACAGGTCATTACAATGATAATCGCCGGTACGTGGGTCGACAACATCGGCACGCTCACCAGAATCTGGATCAAATACATAGTTCTGACCACAGTCGAAGAAATCACGATCACCGTTCGCCAGCTCGTTTTGCCGCTGATAGTCACCGACTAAGCGGAATGAGCCCTTGCTGTAACTACGACCGAAGGTACCGCTTACCCGCAGGGTTTCGCCGCCAGAATCAGTCGGCTGGCTGGTATTGAAAGTGAAGTTACTTTCGTCGCCCTGTTTGGTGATGATATTCACGACGCCGGCTACCGCATCTGAACCGTACAGCGATGACGCACCATCTTTAAGAATTTCAACACGCTCAACCGCTGATAGCGGCATGATGTTCAGGTCGAAAGCCGATACCTGGCCGCGGGTACCCGCAGGACCAATCCGGCGACCATTCAGCAGCACCAGCGTACGGTTAGCACCCAGGCCCCGCAGTGATAAGGTCTCAGTACCAGTACCACCTTCGGTTACAAAAGCAGTAGAGGCGGCAGCTGTTACCTGGTTGGCACCGGCAGCAACAGTAGATGTCCGTAATAAATCACCCAGCGTAACCAGGCCCTGGCCAACGGCTTCACTGGCGCTGATAATCTCAACCGGGGATGATTTATCTAAGCCGTCCGTACGGATCCGTGAACCCAGTACGGTAATTTTCTCTTGCGGCTTTTCTTCGGCTTGCTGGTTATCTGTACCTTCTTCCTGTGCCTGGACAGTAAAGATACTGCCCGCGAATACGCAGCCAATCGCAATGGCCAGCGGACTACGCTTAGTAAGTAGTGAAGAATCTAACATGATTATA
>CAYWXF010000111.1:0-4876 GCA_964462025.1 uncultured Pseudomonas sp.
TCGGGAGAATCGTATTATGGGGCTGTTTGGTCTGGGTAAAACACCCGGTCTTGGCGTTGATATTAACACGGATGCCGTTAAGGCACTTGAACTGTTACCGCAAGGGGATTCATACCAGATCACCCGAGTGGCGGAACTGCCGTTGCCAAAAAACCTCATTACCGATGATGAAATCACCGATATCGAGCAACTGAGTAAGACCTTGCAGCAGCTTCGTAAAAAGACCGGCAGCAGTGTCCGGGAGGTTGTTACCGCGGTATCGGGCAGTCAGGCTATTTCAAAGCAAATCGCCGTTGGTAACGAACTCGACGACGACGCCATCGCGGAAAAAATTGAATCCGAAGCCGAAGCGCTGATTCCTTTCCCTATTGCCGAAGTTCGCTACGATTTTGAAAGTCTCGGTGAACACCCGACGCTGTCAGGTCAGCAGCGCATTTTGGTCACCGCTACCCGTACCGTGAGTGTCGACAGCCGGGTAGAAGCTCTCGAGCAAGCGGGCTTCAAAGTAAAAATTATGGATGTCGACAGCCAGGCCATTTTGCGTAGCTGCAATTACCTGCTGCCACACCTGGCGCCGGAAATCGTTGAGAATCAATTGCCGTTACTGGTGCTGGATATCAGCGTCACCGCAGTACAAACCATTGTCATGGCCCAGGGCGAAGTGATTTTTACGCGCTTTCAGACCGGCGGACTGCAACCTCTGTTAAAAGCCCTTGATGACAATGGCAACGGCGACTACCGCGAAGTACTGGCGCAACTGCGAGCCGGTGAGGTTGGGGAAGACTCTGGCCTGGTTGTTCAGGATTCACTGACTAACCTGTGGTCGCAGGTGAACCGCGGTATTCAGATTTATCAAAGCAACGCACCGAAGAAAGGCTTTGGCGGTGTGGTACTGGTTAACACCGGGGCAATGCTGCCGATGCTAATTGATTACATCGATCAACAAATTGACGAGCCGGTGCTGTCACTGAATCCTTTTGACCACTTTGAGTTAGCTGACAACTACTCTCATTTGCGCGCCCATGGCCCGCGCTTTGTTGAAGTGCTTGGCCTGGCATTACGGAGTTTTACCCCATGGCACACGTAAACCTCCTGCCCTGGCGTGAAACCACGCGCCAGCGCGCTAAAACCCTATTCGCGATTCATGCCGGGTTGGCGATTGCTGCTGCGGCCATTCTCCTGATGATTGCCTATTCGATTATCGGCAATTACCAGCAACAGCAACAGCGGCGCAACCAGTTCCTGCAGGGCGAGATCCAGGTACTTGATGCCCAGATCGCTGAGATTCAGGGCCTTAATGAGCAGAAAGACGAAATTGTCAGCCGCATGAAGCTGATTCAGTCGCTGCATCAGGATCGTAATACCGCTATTTTAATCTTTAATGAACTGGCCCGGCGTACTCCCGAGGGTGTGCATCTGCTGACGACTGAGAAAAATGGCATGCAGCTGTCGATAAATGGCCGTACGGTTTCCAATAATCGCGTTGCAGAATTTTTGCGGGAGCTGAAAAATTCCGAAATATTCGGTCAGCCGGAGTTGCGTGAAGTGGTCGCCGATCGGATGCCCACAAGAGGTGGCGAACAGCTCAGCGCGTTTTCTCTGGTCGTTCCTATTACCCCGCCCGCGGATACTGAAGAGGTGAACCCATGAAAATAGATATGGATACCCTCCGCGAACTGGATATTAACGAACTGCCATGGTGGCCACGTCCATTCCGCATCGCGGTGCTGGTGATTCTGGCGCTGATTGTGCTGGGGCTTGGCTATCACTTTTTACTGGCGGACGAGTGGGCCAGCTACAAACGCGAACAAAGCAAAGAAGCCCAGCTGAAAATTGATTATCGGACCAAGTATCAGACGGCAGTAAATTTACCGGCTTACCGTGAGCAGCTCAAACAATTGAACGCTGATCTTGAAATATTGCTGGCGATGTTACCTAACGACGATGAAACGCCGAAGTTGCTCGATGATATTACCCTGGTGGGCACCCGCAGTGGCCTGACATTTGATCGTATTGAATGGCTGGCACCACAATCCCGCGAGTTTTATACCGCCTTGCCCATGCGCATGGAGCTGGTGGGAAGCTACCACCAGATTGGCGATTTTGTCGGCCAGCTGGCTGGCTTGCACCGCATCATCAGCGTAAAGGATTTTACCCTGCAGCGCCGCGATATGGATGAAGGATTACGGTTATCGGTGAAGGCTGAAACCTATCGCCAGCAAACCCTGAGGACGCAGCCATGAATGCCCGCCACCTTGCCCTGACCGCAGCGCTGGCCAGCTTTCTGGCGGGTTGCGGGCAAGCCGGCCACCAGGATCTGGAAGCCTTTACCCAGCAGGTGCGCAACGAGGCGGTGCCCGGTATTAAACCCATCGAGCCCTTACCGGAACTGCAACGCATTGCTTATACCGGCGACGACCACCGCAATCCTTTTACCGCCACTCCTATCCAAGCGGCGACTCAGGTTGCCGGTGGGGCGAACTGCCCACAACCGAATTTACGGCGCGAGCGCGGCGAACTGGAATCAGTAGCGCTTGACCAGCTGTCACTGACTGGCACCTTACGTAAAGGCGACGATGGCTTTACTGCACTGGTAATTTCTAACCAGGGACGACTGTACCGGGTAGAACAAGGCGATTATATCGGACTCAACCATGGCAAAGTGGTTGCAGTCACCTCACAACATATAGCTATTCGCGAATGGCTGCCAACCGGGGAAGGATGCTGGCAACAGCGCGACACAACCCTGACACTGGCCGGTTCGCAAAGGAGTTCTGACTCATGACGCACTTTTTCCGTATCCTACTGCTGTTGCTCATGATGCCGCTGTCCGTGGCCGCTAATGAGCTGGTGCGGGTAGAGCAGATCCCGCTGGCGAAAGATCGCTTCAATCTCGAGGCGCATTTTACCGGTCGTGTCGACTCCCCAATCGTCCGGCGTAGCAAAAATCCGCTGGTTCATGAATTCCTGCTGCTTGGTACTGAGTCCGATTATAATGACGGCAAGCTTGGCGTCGCCAGCCATCCATTACTCGAATCCGTCGAACTGGTAACCCAGCGCGAAGACTTACTGCTGCGGGTAACAACCACTAAGCCTCTTGAGCATCTGATGAGCCGTACCGACGATGTTATGGTACTGGTGTTTATTGCCGCAGCGAACATCCCCGATGCCCGCCAGGCACCTGCGACTGCAGAACAGCGCAGCGAAACACCGCGCGAGCAACCTGCGGCATCACAGCCACGGGCCCGGGTATCTACCTCCACCGACAGCACCCCATCAGCTGCCGCTGTTACCGATATTGATTTCACCCGGCTGCCAGATGACGTTGGCTTGCTCCGCCTGTCGCTGAATACTGATGAGGCCGAGCACGAAGTTCGCACTATAGGTAACCGGCTGGAACTGACGTTATTCGATACCAATTTACCTGAAGACCTGCTGTACGTGCTGGATGTCAGCCAGTTTGCCTCACCGGTGGCGCACATTGAAACCTTCCGGGAAAATGGCAATACACTGATTACCGTAACCGGTAAAGAAGCCTTCCGGCACCAGTTGGAGCGGCTCGACAATGAACTCAATCTGAAGTTGTTCGATATCGAGGATGGCCGCAGCGCCGCAGTTGCCGATGGCAGCCAACAGCCCATTTCACTGAACTTCCAGGACGTACCCGTTCGACAGTTGCTGCAGATTCTGGCGGAAGAAAACGGCCTGAACCTGGTGGCCAGCGAATCAGTAACCGGCAATATCACCCTGCGCCTGGAAAATGTTCCCTGGGAGCGCGCGTTAGAAACAATCCTGCGGGTAAAAGGCCTGGCCAAACGTATTGACGGCAATATTCTGATCGTCGCACCGGCTGATGAACTCGCTCAGCGCGAACAGCAAGAGCTGGAGGCCTCGCAGCGAATGTCCGAACTGGCACCGCTAAGCAGCTCGTACATACAGATCAACTATGCCAAAGCCGGCGAAATTGCGTCTATTCTGCGCACAGAAAGCTCGGATTTGCTGTCATCCCGGGGCGCGGTAACCGTCGATGATCGCACCAACACCTTGCTGGTGCGCGACACGGCCGAACAAATCGCCAATGTAAAAGCCATGGTGGAAGTGCTCGATGTGCCGGTCAAACAGGTCATCATTGAAGCACGCATGGTTACGGTTCGCGATAACATCAGCGACGAGCTGGGAATTGAATGGGGCTTATCGAATCCGGATATGGCCGGTCCCGACTTATTTGGCTCAGGCACTGATGCCAGCGGTGATTTCAACGTGAACCTGCCGGTTTCAAACCCGGCCGCTACCTTTGGCATGCAGATCGCCAAAATGGCTGATGGCCGCATCCTCGACCTGGAACTGTCAGCGCTGGAGCGTGAAAATAAAGGTGAAATCATCGCCAGCCCGCGCATCACCACCGCCAATCAGAAATCGGCTTATATCGAACAAGGTACTGAAATTCCTTATGTAGAAAGCGCTTCATCCGGTGCGACCTCAGTGCAGTTCAAGAAGGCCGTACTCGGGCTTGAAGTCACACCACAGATCACACCCGATAATCGCGTGATCCTGGATTTAGTCATTACCCAGAACACGCGGGGCGATACGGTAACCACGCCAACAGGTCCGGCGGTCTCCATCGATACCCAGGAGATCGGCACCCAGGTGCTGGTTGAAAACGGCGAAACCATTGTATTAGGTGGTATTTATCAGCAACAGATTTTAAATGACATTACCAAGGTGCCGCTGCTGGGCGATATCCCGTACGTGGGCGTGCTGTTCCGTAGCGAAAGCCAAATCCATGAAAAGCGTGAACTGCTGATTTTCGTGACGCCGAGAATTGTCACTGATCTGCCTTAAACCTTGCTTAAATAGCTGTTACTTGCGATAATCC
>CAYWXF010000112.1:0-4727 GCA_964462025.1 uncultured Pseudomonas sp.
GAGCTGAAGCAAAAAGGCCACCCGGTTGCTTTTGTTGGTGACGTAGTAGGTACCGGTTCATCGCGTAAGTCAGCGACCAACTCAGTGCTGTGGTTTATCGGCGAAGACATGCCGGGTACCCCGAACAAACGCGCTGGTGGCATCTGTATCGGCAGCAAAGTCGCGCCAATTTTCTTCAACACTATGAAAGATGCCGGCGCGTTGGTATTTGAAGCCGACGTCGACCAGATGAACATGGGTGATGTGATCACCATTTATCCGTATCAGGGTAAAATTGAAAACCAGCAGGGCGATGTGCTGGCTGAGTATGACTATGCTTCGCGGGTAATTCTGGATGAAGTACGTGCCGGCGGCCGGATCAACCTGATCATCGGCCGGGCGCTGACTGAAAAAGCGCGTGAAACCTTAGGCCTGGGGCCGTCGGATCTGTTCCTTAAGCCGGAGCAACCAGCGGATACCGGCAAGGGTTATACCCTGGCACAAAAAATGGTCGGCAAAGCCTGCGGCGTAACTGGTGTGCGGCCCGGCACTTACTGTGAACCCAAGATGACCACTGTCGGCTCGCAGGACACCACCGGACCGATGACCCGTGATGAACTGAAAGACCTGGCCTGCCTTGGCTTCACTGCCGACCTGACCATGCAGTCATTCTGTCATACCGCGGCGTATCCGAAGCCGGTCGATGTGGAAACCCAGCATACCCTGCCAGATTTCATCATGAACCGTGGCGGCGTCAGCCTGCGTCCGGGCGACGGCATTATCCACAGCTGGCTGAACCGCATGTTGCTGCCTGATACCGTGGGAACCGGCGGCGATTCACATACCCGCTTCCCGCTGGGTATTTCGTTCCCGGCCGGTTCTGGTCTGGTTGCCTTCGCGGCGGCTACCGGCGTCATGCCACTGGATATGCCGGAGTCGGTACTGGTGCGCTTTAAGGGTGAAATGCAGCCAGGCATTACCCTGCGCGATCTGGTTCATGCAATTCCTGCGTTCGCCATTAAAGAAGGTCTGCTGACTGTTGAGAAGCGTGGCAAGAAAAACGCTTTCTCGGGCCGCATCCTGGAAATCGAAGGCCTGGACCACCTAACCGTTGAGCAGGCATTTGAATTATCGGATGCCTCGGCCGAGCGTTCTGCCGCTGGTTGTACTATTAACCTGTCGGAAGAGTCAGTGGCTGAATACCTGCGCTCGAACATTACTATGCTGCGCTGGATGATCAATGAAGGCTATGGCGATGTGCGTACTCTTGAGCGTCGTGCCCGTAAAATGGAAGAGTGGCTGGCCAACCCGTCACTGATGCGTGCTGATGCGGATGCTGAATACGCGGAAGTGATCGAGATTGACCTGAGCGAAATCAAAGAGCCGATTGTTTGTTGTCCGAACGACCCGGATGATGCCAAATTCCTGAGCGAAGTGGCCGGCGATAAGGTGGATGAAGTTTTCATCGGCTCATGCATGACCAACATCGGCCACTTCCGTGCCGCTGGTAAGCTGCTTGAGAAGAACACCGAAGAGCTGAAAACCCGGCTGTGGATTGCACCACCAACCAAGATGGACGAAGCCCAGCTGCGTGAGGAAGGCTACTACAGCATCTACGCTAACAACGGCGTGCGTACAGAAATGCCAGGCTGCTCGCTGTGTATGGGTAACCAGGCCCGGGTTGAACCCGGCGCGACTGTGCTGTCTACCTCAACGCGGAACTTCCCGAACCGGCTGGGTGATGGCGCTAACGTGTACCTGACGTCAGCTGAATTGGCGGCAGTTGGTGCGATTCTTGGTAAGTTACCAAGCCCGGCTGAATATCTGGAGTATGCGGCGGATATTAACGCTATGGCTGGTGAGGTTTACAAATACCTGAATTTTGACCAGATGGACGCATTCCGCGCTGCGGAGACTGAAGCGAAGAAAAACATTATCCCAACGCTTAACGTGGCCTGATAAGCGTTAAACCGCTTCAGGTAAAAGACTAAAAAGCCCGCTGTATCAGCAAGATATAGCGGGCTTTTTTAATATGTAAAGATTTCTTGAAAATTCACTTGCAAAATAATTGGAGTTGCATAATTCTAACCTGACTGATCACTATCTGATCAAATCAACTGCATTCGTTATAAAACAAATAGCCTAACAGGCCTTACCTATCTGCTCATTGGAGAGCGCCGCTATGAACAAAATCAAACTTCTGCTTGTTGCTTCCGTTGCCGTACTGCTGACTGCTTGTGCCGCGATGGGGCCACAAATCGCCCAGCCTCATCAGTTAACTGCGCCAATGCCCATCCAGGGTAATACCGGCCAGTTTATGAGCCCCTATACGACTGACGGGGTATTAGCCGAATGGGTTAACAATGCCGTAAATGCTGAAATGGGCGGCGCAATCGGCGGTATGGCCGGTGCCTACGCTGGTCAGAAGCTGGCAGAGAACATTCCTTTCTTCGGTGGCATGATTGGTCAGCAGGTTGGTAATGCCTTAGGTCGTGAAGTGGCGCTGGAAATGGCCGGTGGTGAAGAAGTACTGCGCGGCACTTCAGATATCTCCTTTAACACCCTTGAAGAACTCTCAGTGTGGATGTACGTAACCCACTCGGCACACCCGCACTATGCTGATGCGCTGGAGTCCGCAATGAGTATCTACCCGGAACTGAAACAGGTCTATTACGTTGCCTTGCAGCAAGCCTCGGCCGGAATGGCCGTTACCGGTGCGGCAGCGCCCCGCAGCAACAGCCTGATCGGTTACTAAGGAAGTAAGGAACTCACTATGAACAAGTTAATGATCCTGGTGGCAGCCGCGGCTGCCACTACTCTGGTGGGCTGTGCCGGCACCCGCATCGATAACACCGCGGGGCGCGCAACGGTTTATGAAGACGCGCGTCAGGGCGGAAAAATTCAGGGCGTGGGCGTTGAATCTCAGGACATCATGGCGGTGACTGACCAGATGATGCGCGACATGCTCAGCAATCCGATGCTGGTAGGCCGTGAGGTATCGCCACGGGTGATCATCGACAGCGAGTACTTCACCAATGAAAGCTCGTCGCGGATCAACAAGAACATGCTGACTGACCGCCTGCGGATTAACCTGAACCGTGCCGCCAATGGCCGGTTGGTGTTTGTTGGTCGTGAATACGCCAACATGGTTGAGAAAGAGCGTGAACTGAAACGCCGTGGCGTGGTTGACGGCGGTACCATTCGTACTACCGCAGCGACCGCTGGCGCTGACTTCCGGCTGGTTGGCCGGATCATGTCGCTGGACAAAATGGACACCGGCAGTCAGGAGCGCTCGCGCTATCACCAGATCACATTTGAGCTGATTGATCTCGAGCTTGGCACTTATGTATGGAGCGGCATGTATGAATTCCAGAAAACTGCCCAGGACGACATCGTTTATCGCTAGTGCGGTGCTGGCGGTCGGGTTGGCAGGTTGTGGTGCCACGGGCCCGGCGCAATACCAGCCGTTAGCTTTAAATACTCAGGAACAGGATACGCTGGCCAGTAAGCCGGCGTATCTGCGTCCGCTTTACCAGAAATTGTTCCAGGAAGGCCAGCGCAACGAAGTACTGAACCGGATGGAAATAGGTACCGCCGCGTTTTATCACGGTGACCTGAACGAAGCCCGCGAAAGCTTTGATGTAGCGCTTGCCCGTATCGAAACCGTGTACGCCAATAATGATTCTGCCACCCAGGCTCGCAGCCTGTGGCATGAAGAAGGCCGTAAAGACTTTAAAGGCGAACCCTACGAACGCGCCATGGTGTATTACTACCGCGGGCTGATTTATCTGATTGACGGTGAATACGACAATGCCCGGGCGAGTTTTATCAGTGGTCTGATGCAGGACGCCTTCGCTGAGGAAGAGCAGAACCGCTCTGACTTTGCCCTGATGATGTTGCTGGCCGGCTGGTCGGCGCAGAAGATGGGCAGTACCGGCCTGGCACAGGAAGCCTACGATGAACTACGCGCGCTGCGTCCGGGCTATCCGATCCCCGGGCCAGACGACAACGTGCTGATTATCGGCGAAACCGGTAAAGCACCGCGCAAGCTGGCCGATGGCATGGGCCATTATCAGCTGGTGTTCCGACCAGGTAAACAGTTTGCTGAGAAACAACTGGCGATCAACACCGGCGCTGAGCTGGTAGCGGTACCACCGGTGGAGAATATTTACTGGCAGGCCACATCACGTGGCGGGCGGCCGGTGGATGCCATCGTTGAAGGTAAAGCAGCCTTTGCTCAGAACACGGCCGATGCTGGCAAAGTGCTTGCCGATCTAGGCGTTGCGGCAAATGTGTATGCGCCACTGGCGGGTGGCAGTACCGGGCAGGTGGGTAACACCCTGGCACTGATCGGTGTAGCCAGCATGGCGCTGTCGCAGCAGGTCAAGCCACGGGCTGACACCCGTTACTGGTCGCGTCTGCCTGATGCAGTGCACATCACCAGTCAGCGCGGCACGCCGGGTGACCCGGCAAGCTGGCAGGCGGTATATACGGACTTGCAGGGCAATCCGGTAAATCATCCGTCAGGCGTATTCCGGCACTATCAGGATCCGCGTGGCAACCACATTATCTGGCATAGCTCACAGCCACGATAAGCGGGCTGGCATTCAGGCATATTTAAAAGAGGCTCAGTTTATGACAAAACGTATAAAAACAAAGGTGTTGGCAGTACTGGCGCTGGCCGCTGTGCTGAGTGGCTGTAACAGTACCCAGGACGGTTATTCCGGCTCACATCCGGTGCAACGTAC
>CAYWXF010000113.1:0-4620 GCA_964462025.1 uncultured Pseudomonas sp.
AGCCGTCCCGCGCTGGCTTGCTTAACCGCATCGCCCCACATCCTGGCACCCGCTTTATCGTCACCGGTTTTATCTGTGCCGACCCTGAGGGCAACTCGCTGATTCTGGGCCGCAACGGCAGTGACTATTCCGCGACCCTGGTTGGCAGCCTGATTGATTCAAAACAAGTGACTATCTGGAAAGATGTCGCCGGCGTTTACTCAGCGGATCCACGCAAAGTGGAACGCGTGGTCAGCCTGCCGATTCTGGACTGGCAGGAAGCCGAAGAACTGGCGCGCCTGGGCAGCCCGGTATTGCACCCGCGTACCTTTCAGCCGGTTAACCGGGACCGCATGGTGATCGCGGTGCGCTCCAGCCTGAAAGTTGAAAATCAGCAGACTCGCATTGGTCAGTATGAAGACACCGAACCACGCGGCAAAGTGCTGACGGCACTAGCCGAAGTGGTGTTATTCCGCGTCAGCCTGCGCGATGCCAAGCTGGTGGAGAAATTTGAAGAACTGGAGCTGACCCCGCTGATCAGCTGGAATGATCTCGACAGCCAGCATGCCTACTACGCATACCATCAGAACCACCTGTATTTTATGGAAGGCTGGCTGGAAGAAATTGACGTCAGCAACCAGGTTGTGCAGATGCAGGGCTATTCGATGATCGCCTTGGTGGGTAACCGTATTCAGGAAACCGATCAGTACAAAACCTTTAAACAGGAACTCAGTGAGCAGAACCTCAAGCGCCTGAGCTTTACCCCTGACAATAACGCAGTGGTGGCCATCCTTGAGCAAAAAATGGATAACCGCCTGCTCAACCGGTTGCACAGCCAGCTGTTTAACTACCGCCGTAGCCTGGGCGTACTGGTGGTCGGCCGCGGTAATATTGGTAGTGCCTGGCTGGCCCTGTACCGGCGTCTGCGCGAGCGCATCAACGAACAAATGGACGTGCGGATTATCGGCATTCTGAACTCCACCCGTATGTGGCTGGATTACAACGGCGTTGATTTAAACGACTGGGAGGCCAGCTTTGAGCAATTGGCGCGGCCTTATGATCTCAGTCACCTGATCCCGGAATTGCCCAACGCGCCTTACGATGAGCTGGTGATGCTGGATCTAACCGATGCCGTACCTGTGGCTCAGCTTTATCCAAGCTTTTTCGCCAACGGCGTGCATATTATCAGTGCCAATAAACGGGCGGGGGCCTCGAGCGAATCCCAGTACAACGAGATCCGTACCATTCAGCACGAGTATGAGCGCGAGTGGTATTACAACACCACAGTGGGTGCGGGCTTGCCGCTGAATTACGCCTTGAATGACTTGCGTAACTCAGGTGACTCGATCCGCAGTATTTCCGGCATTTTTTCGGGAACCATGTCGTGGTTGTTCGAGAACTTTAACACTGAGGTGAAGTTCAGTGACCTGGTGCGCGAAGCCAAAGAGCGCGGCCTGAGTGAACCTGATCCGCGGGAGGATTTATCCTGTCAGGATATCGTCCGTAAATTGCTGATCCTGGCGCGCGAAATCGGCCTGCGGCTGGACTGGCAGGACATTGACGTGGAAAGCCTGCTGCCGCAACAACTGGCGGATATTTCGCTGAGCGAGTTTATGGATCGGTTACCGGAGCTCGATGACGAGATGCATGCACTTTATGCTGACGCCCAGAAGACCGGTAAAGTACCGCGCTTGCTGGCCAGCTTTGCAGTACAGGAAGACGACAGTGTGCGGGCCCGGGTCGGCATCGAATACATCCCCGAAGGCGATATGCTGGCGAACCTGATACCCGGTGAGAATATTTTCGTGATTTATACCGACTGGTATCACGAGATGCCGCTGGTGATCAGTGGCCCGGGTGCCGGTAAGGAAGTAACTGCCGGCGGCGTGCAGTCTGATTTAAATCAGCTGCTCAGCCGCCTCAGTAAGAAAGGCCTAAATTAACCGGCCTGATTAAAAGATCGAATCGTCGTCGTCATCAAATACGTTTGGTGACGACTTCCCTTCAGTAAATTCAGTTGGTGCCGTACCCGGTAAAAAGTATTCAAAACGCGTGGTGTAATCACTCTCGCGGCTTAACTTACCCGTTTCCAGATCAATGCGTGCCGAGACAATACCCGGCGGGATATCAAACGACTCAGCCGCAACATCTTCCACCGCGGTTTCCATAAAATCGATCCACATGGGCAGCGCGGTTTTCGCGCCGCCTTCTGCGCCACTGATTTCCTGTTCATCGCTGCTCAGATTGGGATTCATACTGGTCGCGCCAAGTGCCCGCTCAGTATTATCAAACCCGACCCAACTGGTGGCGACCAGTCCGCTGACAAAACCAGAGAACCAGGTGTCTTTGACATCGTTGGTGGTACCGGTTTTGCCGACAATATTGCGGCCTACGGTATCAACCAGCTTATCGGACCGCTGAATACGCCAGGCGGTACCATTCCAGCCCGTTTTATGGGCCCAGCTGCCGCCGCCCCATACCGCTGAATTCATACCCTGGGTAACCAGGAACGCGTTCTGCTCAGTAATCACCTGCGGTGCCTGCAGAACCTCCCGCTCACCGCTTTCACATATAACACAGGCAACGGCTGGCCGGGCCTCAAAAACCATTTCGTCGGTAGCCGTGGTAATGCGCTCGATAAAATAGGGGGTTACCAGATAGCCGCCATTAGCGAATACTGCATAGCCGCGGGCTACTTCAAGTGGCGTCATCGACGCCGAACCCAGCGATAAGGATTCGTTGCGGGGCAGTTCATCAAAATCAAAACCAAAGCGCGTCAGGTAGTCCACCACAGTATTGATGCCCATGGCCCGCAGCAGCCTTACCGACACCACGTTCTTTGATTTCGCCAGTGCTTCACGCAGGGGAATAGGCCCTTCATACACATCAGGCGAGTTGCGCGGACGCCAGGCGATACCGCTGCCCGGGTTCCACTGATTAATCGGTGCGTCGTTGACCAGCGTTGCCAGGGTAAAACCGTTTTCCAGCGCAGCAGAATAGATAAAGGGCTTAATATTCGAGCCAACCTGCCGTTCAGCCTGAACAGCTCGGTTGTATTGGCTTAGTCGGAAGCTATAACCCCCGACCGCGGCAGCAATTCCGCCGTCATTGGGCCGCAGCGCAACGATAGCCGCACCGGGTTCCGGAACCTGTGCCAGCCGCCAGCCGTCCTGGGTCAGCCGGATCCGCACCTGGTCACCAACTTTCAGCACATCACCAGCCTGTGTAGGAGCCGGACCCTGGCGCTCAGCATTCATGTAGGGTCTTGCCCATGCCAGGCCATCCCAGTCGAGCTCAATTTCAGACCCAACCTGTGCGATAACCCGGGCTGAGCGCTCGCCTACTTCCATCACCACAGCCGGATAGGTCAGGCCAATTTGCTCAACGCTACGTAAATAAGTAACCACCTGCTCCGCCGGCCAGGGATTTTCAGCGTCGAACAGTTGAGCTTCCGCGCCCCGGTAGCCATGACGTTCATCGTAGGCGTGCAGGTTGGTCTGCAACGCGCGCTGCGCCGCCCGCTGCTGCTTGGCACTGGCGGTGGTATAAACTTTCAGCCCCAGGTTATAGGCGTCATCTTCGCCATAGCGCGTGATCATCTCGGCGCGCACCATTTCCGCCAGATAAGGCGCGGTCATAGTTACTTCCGGTGCGTGCAGCCGGGCTTCAACAGGTTCAGCCAGAGCCGCGCGATATTCCGGCAACGTAATCATCCGTTCCGCCAGCAGCCGGCCCAGCACCACCGAACGGCGATCTCTGGCACGCTCAGGATTAGAAATCGGGTTCATCGTTGAAGGTGCCTTTGGTAAGCCGGCAATCATGGCCATCTCGGCCAGCGTCAGGTCTTTTACGTCTTTGCCGTAATACACCTGGGCCGCAGCACCGACGCCATGCGCACGGTGGCCAAAGGTGATCTTATTCAGGTACAGCTCCAGGATCTCATCTTTGGTTAACTGGCTTTCGATATGCAGCGCAATAAAGGCTTCACGCACTTTGCGCGACCAGGTCTGTTCAAAGCTGAGGTAGAAGTTTCGTGCCAGCTGCTGGGTAATGGTGCTGCCGCCACTTTGGATCTCGCCGCTGGTAACTAACTGAAAGAACGCCCTGGCGACCCCAATCGGGTCAATCCCGAAGTGCTCGTAAAAGCGTTGATCTTCGGTGGCCAGAAATGCGTTGATTAGTGGCTGCGGAATTTCTTCAAGTTTCAGAGGAATTCGGCGTATTTCGCCAAACTGAGCAATCAGTTCACCGTCCGCTGAATAGACCTGCATTGGGGTCTGCAGGCGAATTTCTTTAAGTTCGGCTACACTAGGTAGATCAGCACGCAAGTATAAGTACAGTGAGCCAACCACCAGCACACCCACGACCAAAAGACCGAGTAAGCTATACAGGGACCACTTTACAAATTTCACTCAAGATTCCTTTGCTGGTTGCTATCCAGGGCTGCATATTATAGAAAGATAATTAAAGAATCATAATAGTTATTGAAATATCATGAGGATTTTTTGCACTATACTTACGTTTGAGCGTACTATGAGTATCGGCATAGCAGAATTTTAATAATAAAATACAATCCGCATGTCCAGTCGGGAGAATCGTATTATGGGGCTGTTTGGTCTGGGTAAAACACCCGGTCTTGGC
>CAYWXF010000114.1:0-4513 GCA_964462025.1 uncultured Pseudomonas sp.
GTCGGCGATTATTTCAGTGGTGGCGCTAAGCCGCTGCGGCTGCTACTTGAAGAAGAAGGCTCGCGCTGCGCGGCGCACATGGGCATGGTGAAAAGCGGCGGTAACTATGCCAGTGCGCTGCAACCTATTATGCAGGCCCGTAAAGACGTCAACGCCGATCAGGTGCTGTTCTGTCCGGGCGGGGATGTACAGGAAACCGGTGCCGCGAACTTTCTGCTGATCGACGGCGATGAGCTGATCACCAAGGCGCTGGATAGCTCGTTTTTACACGGTATTACCCGGGATTCACTGCTGACATTAGCGCGCGACATGGGCATGACAGTGAGCGAGCGTGAGCTTAGTGTGGAAGAACTACTTGAACGCGCAGCGAAGCCCGGTACCGAAGCGGCTCTGTCAGGCACTGCAGCGGTGCTGACCCCGGTTGGCACACTGATTCATAAAGGTAAAGAGTATGCTGTTGGCAGTGGCAAGCAGGGGCCGGCCACCGAAAAGCTGCGCAATGCGTTAAACGCCGTGCAGTGGGGCGAAGCCACTGACCACCACGGCTGGCTTACGCAAGTCTGATCCGGGCGTTATGGCTCAGATCAATGCCAGGGCGCAATGCACCAGCAGCGCGATGTTGGCAATCAGGCCGAACAGAAAGAAATAGCTGCGCGGGCTGGGGTTTTTCTCAGTCGCGATGCCGTAGTACAGAATCATGTGGAAAATACGCGCCAGCGCATAGATCCAGATCCAGATCCCCATCCAGAACAAATTCACGCCGATAAACAGGCCGAGAAATATAGTTGCCAGCATAAACGGCGTATTTTCCAGCGAGTTCATAAAGGTGCGGTGGGTACGGAAAACGAGTGAATCGTGACTTAACGACGGGTCTATTTTGCCGGGTATGGCGTTCGGCTGTTTGGCCTTGGTGGTGGCAGCAATAACAGACTGCAGGATCACCGTCGCGATAATAACGATAATTCCCCAAAATATCAGTGGATAGCTAAGGGTCATGGTTTGAATATCCCAATTATGTTTTTATTTACGGCCACCGGTTCAGGCTGACCGCCGGGCTGAGCCGGCTCATCGCGTTCACTGAAGCGATGCTTACACTGAACGCACTCGACCGTCTCGACATCATCCTCGACAAACAGCATTAAAGTATCAAGGGCATTACACGCCGGGCACTGAGCACCAGCAATAAAACGTTTACGTTGTCGGGCCATATTCACCTCTGTTGGCATGCGGTATAATTGTGGCAGACTTTGCGCAAGAATGCAGCTAATGACCTGAGCTCAGGGAGCTTTATGATAACAATCCGCGCCATGACTCTGATGCGTGGCGGCAAACTATTGCTACAAGACGCCGATATCACCATCTTTCCGGGCCATCATGTGGGCCTGGTAGGCCGCAACGGTACCGGTAAGTCCTCGCTGTTCGCATTGCTGCGCGGCGAACTGCAGGTCGAGCAAGGCAGCTGTGATGTGCCGCCGGGCTGGCGCATTGCCAGTGTCCGGCAGGAAACTCCAGCGCTGGAGCAACCCGCCATTGAATACGTACTGGATGGCGATACCGAGCTGCGGGCGGTACAAAAAAAGATTGCTGATGCCGAGCACCGGCAGGACGGCCACGCCATCGGGCGGCTGCATGATGAGCTTGGCACCATCGGCGGCTACGACGCCAATGCCCGCGCGGCCAGTCTGCTCGACGGTCTGGGCTTTACCCCGGCGCAGATCCACCAGCCGGTACATGCGTTCTCTGGCGGCTGGCGGATGCGCCTGAACCTGGCCCAGGCGCTGATTGCGCGCGCCGATTTATTGCTGCTGGATGAGCCCACCAACCACCTGGATGTAGACGCTATTTTCTGGCTGGAAGACTGGCTGCAACGGTTTCCCGGCACCCTGATGGTGATTTCCCACGACCGCGACTTTCTTGATGCGATTGCCCAGCAAATCATTCACATCGAGCACCAGCGGGCGACCAGTTACAGCGGTAATTACAGCAGCTTTGAGCGCCAGCAGGCCGAGCAACTGGCCCAGCAGCAAGCGCTGTTTGAAAAAGAACAGGCGCAGAAGAAACACCTGCAAAGTTACATTGATCGCTTCCGCTATAAAGCCAGCAAGGCGCGTCAGGCGCAAAGTCGGATCAAGGCGCTGGAACGTTTGCAGGCAAGCGCACCCATGCTGGCCCGCAGCGGTTTCAACTTCAGCTTCCGCAAGCCGGTGCAGCTACCTAACCCCCTGCTGACCCTGGATAAGGTCCAGGCGGGCTATGGCGATCTGACTATTCTGAAAGATATTAAATTTAATCTGGTGCCAGGCAGCCGTATCGGCCTGCTGGGCCGCAATGGTGCGGGTAAATCGACACTGGTTAAGCTGCTGGCGGGTGAACTCAAACCCCAGGCCGGTGTGGTGCAGCTGAACCCCGGGGTGAGCCTGGGCTATTTCGCCCAGCACCAGCTTGAGTTGCTGGATTCGCGGGCGACCCCGCTGCAGCACCTGCAACGGCTTGACGAGAAAGCGACAGAGCAGCAGTTGCGCGACTTCATCGGCGGCTTTGGTTTTTCCGGTGATATGGCGACCTCGCTGGTCGAGCCCATGTCCGGAGGCGAGAAAGCCCGGCTGGTACTGGCGCTTATCGTCTATCAGAAGCCGAATATGCTGCTACTTGATGAGCCCACCAACCACCTGGACAGCACCATGCGCGAAGCCCTGGTGTTTGCGCTGCAGGATTTTGAAGGGGCCATGGTTGTCGTCTCGCACGACCGCCATCTGCTGCGTACTACGGTCGACGAATTTTATCTGGTCGCTAATCAACAGGTACACCCGTTTGACGGGGATCTCGATGCCTATCACGAGTGGTTAAAACAACAAGTTTCGGCAACAGCAGTCTCCTCCGACATGGTGTCAGCCCCTTCTTCTGAGAAGGTGGATCGGAAGGTGGAGAAGCGGCAGGCGGCGGAGCGGCGGCAGGCACTGAAGCCGCTGAAGGATAAACTGCAAAAAGCTGAGAAGCAAATGGCTGATGTCAGCGCGCAACTGGATGACCTCAATGGCCGGCTGGCAGATAACGGCCTGTATGAAGCGAGCCGCAAAGCTGAACTGACGGAACTGTTGCAGCAACAAGCCAGCCTCAAACAGAAGCTAGAGACGGTAGAAGGCGCCTGGATGGAAGCAGCGGAAGCGCTGCAACAGGCCGAGGACGAAAGTTAATGGAAATTCCCTGGCAGCAACTTGATGAGCAGACGCTGGTTAATCTGATCGAAAGTTTCGTACTGCGCGAAGGCACTGACTATGGCCTTGAAGAAAAGTCACTGGAAGAAAAAGTCGCCGACGTGCAGTTACAGCTGCAACGCGGCGAGGCAGTGCTGGTGTGGTCAGAATTGCACGAAACCGTGACTATTCTGCCTGCCGATGGTAGGTAAATACCTCGCGCCAGTTAACTGCCGGGTCACCCATAATAATGAAATTCGGATTCCCCAGATTGGGTTCCTGGTTATAAGTCAGCGGGTCAAAGTATTCGCTGAGAATGTTACCGCCGGCCTCACCGACTATGACCTCGGCGGCAGCCGTATCCCACTCACCGGTAGGGCCAACCCGCAGGAAGCAATCCGCTTTCCCTTCGGCGATAAGACAAGCTTTCAGCGAACAACTGCCAACCTTCACTAAGTCCAGCTCGCGCTCACTGCTCATCCGGTCCAGTACCAGGGCTTCAGGCTGACGACGGCTAATCGCCACATTCAGCGAGTCGCGCTCCGGGTCATCCAGATAACGTACTTCGATCTTACGCTTACCCTGGCTGTCCTGTTTATAAGCGCCCTTGCCCTGCTGCGCGCTAAAGAGCGTATCTTCAGTTGGCCAGTAAATGATCCCCAACACCGGCCGGTTATGCTCCACCAGGCCAATCACCACGCCAAAGTCGCCGCTTTGTTTGATAAATTCCTGGGTGCCGTCGATGGGATCAATAATCCAGTAGCGAGGCCATTTACGACGCTCTTCAAAACTGCGATGGGAGCCTTCTTCGGAGAGTACCGGAATGTCCGGGGTTAAATCAGCAAGGGCATCAAGGATCACGCGGTTAGCGGCAAAATCAGCACTGGTAACCGGCGAATCGTCTTCTTTTTCAAAGGTTTCAAAATCCTGATCGCGATACAACTCAAGGATAAGCGCGCCGGCGCGTACCGCAATATCGGCGGCACCCTGCAGCCACTCGGCCAGCTGATCCGGACTGCTATAATCGCGTGATTCCTTAGTCATGGCCATTACGCTCCCTTAGCATCATCAGCAACGCCGCAATACTGCGGGCTTCAGTGAAATCTTCCTGATCCAGCAAAGCATCCACTTTCTGCAGTGACCAGGGCACCAGTTCCAGCGGTTCAGGTTCATCCCCGGCAAGCTGCTCCGGATACAAATCGCGGGCAATAAAGATATGCATGGTGGCGGCGAAAAACTGCGGCGCCATGGTCACGCTTTTCAACGGAATAAGCTCGCGCGCGCCAAAACCGATTTCTTCTTTCAGTTCGCGTACAGCG
>CAYWXF010000115.1:0-4461 GCA_964462025.1 uncultured Pseudomonas sp.
GCTGGCGCAGTCCAGCCGTTCCCGTAGCGCTGCGAATAATTTAACTGTCAGCATGATGGTGCTCCCGTTGCCAGTGGCCTCGTTTGCCACCAGTCTTTTCCTGTAACTGAATGCCATTGATCTGCAAGGCGGGATCAACGGCTTTACACATATCATGAATGGTCAGCGCGGCCACAGATGCCGCGGTAAGTGCCTCCATTTCGACGCCGGTCTGGCCCTGTACGGCACAGCAGGCGCTGATTTCAATCCGCCCGCTTGCCTGATCAAGCTGAAAACTGACCGACACTTTGGTCAGCGCCAGCGGATGGCACAAGGGGATGAGATCGCTGGTGCGCTTGGCTGCCATGATTCCCGCTACCCGGGCTACCGCCAGCACATCGCCTTTTTTAAGGCCGTTCTCTTCAATCAGCTGAATCACATCCGGGCGCGTCTGCACCGTGGCAACGGCGATAGCCTGGCGCTGGCCCGGCACTTTGCCGGCAATATCGACCATATGAGCGGCACCCTGGGCGTCCACGTGAGTAAAGTTTTTGCTGTCTGTCATGATGTTGGTTCTCCGCAGCTCAGGCTGGCCCCGTTTTTCACATGGCCGACAAAATTGCAAGGGCCCTGGCGTGAATCCAACTGGGGTTTTATCAGTTGGTTCCAGGCCAGCGCCGCCGCCCCACCGGAACCCGGCATGGCAAAAATAAGGGTGCCATTGGCAATACCCGCCAGCGCCCGCGACTGCATGGCCGAGGATCCGATATCCGCCAGGCTCAACTGCCGGAACAGCTCACCAAAGCCCTCTACCGGGCGATCGAACAGCGGGCTAATGGCTTCCGGTACACTATTGTTCGCGGCAAATCCGGTGCCGCCGTTTAACAGCACCACCTGGGTAGTTGAATTAGCAATCCAGGCCGACAGCTGCGCGCGGATGGCATAAGTATTGGTCGACAAGATGCGCCGCTCGCTCAGAGTGTGTCCGGCAGTTGCCAGTTGCTGGCAGAGCCAGTCGCCGGTGCTGTCGGTGGCACTGGTATGGCGATCCGAAATGGTCGCCACGGCGATGGACAAAGGCTGAAATGCCCGGCTTGATTTGGTTTTTGCTGTCATGACGATAACCTGTCTGGCTGTTCCCGCTGCAGTAGCGCCTGCTGCCATTGCTGTGGGGTATTGGTGTTGACGAGCTGCAGCACATCACTGGCAGTTAGTGCGTTGGCGTTCAGATAACGCAACAGCCCACGTACCGAAAAATCCCCCTGATCCGACTCCAGTTGTGCCGTCAGATAATCCGCAAGTTGCGGGATATTGGGTAGTACGCAAGGTAAGGGGGATTCATCGAAGTACCATGCCGCCGCTGGCTCTGCTGCAGAGCTGGCTGCGAGCAGATGACGCAGCATGCCAGGCTGCAATAATGGCATATCGACGGGCACCACCAGCAACTGGGGAGTGGTGCAGTACGGCAGTACCGCAGCAAGCCCCGCTAACGGGCCCTTGCCCGGGTAGTTGTCGGCGATAAAGCCGGGCTGGTTGCGGCTGATAAGGGTTTCCGCCACGCCCGCCTGAGCGAGCAGCGACTGCATATGCTCCAGCAAGGTGCGACCGGCCAGCGGCAATAAGGCTTTATCGCGGCCCATACGGCGGGACTGCCCGCCAGCCAGAATTACGCCTGTGCAATGCGAAAAAACGGCCATGGTCAGCCTCCGATCATCGCCAGATGACGGGTTGAACCACTCTGCTCGTTATGCAGAAAATGGTGTGCTTTTTTGGTTTTAACAAAGCCCTGCAGGGCCTGCATCAGAGGCTCAGGATCATCACTTTGCAAATAGCGACGCATATCCTGGTGATGTTCGGTGAACAGGCACAAAAACAGCTGGCCGAGACTGGATACCCGCAGCCGGTTGCAGTCATCACAAAAATCCGGGCTATACGGCATAATTAGCCCCATGCGGCCGGCAAAATCGGCGTGGCTGAATTCCTGCGCCGGCCCGGCGCTGCGTGGCTTTTCCCGCTGCACCCAGCCATCGGCCAGCAGCTGCTGCTTAATGTCGTTGCCGCTTACATGGTTGCGCTGATAATACTGCACGTTGTCGCCGGTGCGCATCAGCTCAATAAAGCGTAGCGCCAGGTTACGCTTCCGCACGTACTCAAGAAACTCGGGCAGGGCTTTGCCGTTATAGTTCTTCAGTAAAACCGTATTTACTTTGACGCTCGGGATGCCAAGATCTAACGCCTGATCGATGCCATCCAGGATGTAAGGCAGGCGATTCTGGCCGGTGATCAGGTGAAAGGTGGCGGGGTCGAGGCTGTCGACGCTGACGTTAATGGCGTCCAGGCCGGCATCTTTCCAGGCTGGCAGGTCGCGCTGTAAGCGATAGCCGTTGGTGGTAATGGCGACTTTTTCGATGCCCGGCACGGCTTTACAGGTCGCGACAATATCGAGCAGGTCTTTACGCAAGCAGGGCTCACCGCCGGTGATACGAATTTTGGTGGTACCCAGCAAGGCAAAAGCAGTAACCAGTCGGCGGATCTCCGGCAAGCTAAGTTCGGGCGTACGTGAACTGCAGTCCGGTCCGTCGGGCAGGCAATAGTTGCAACGGAAGTTGCAGTTTTCTGTTACCGACAACCGCAGGTAAGTAAAGCGGCGGGCAAAACGATCCATAAGCATAAGCGACACCTTTCCAGATAACGGGAGGTAACGCCGTTTCCAGCGCAACCCCGGTGGTCAGTAAGACCACGGCACACTGGTCATGTCCGTCAAGCGGATTTAGACACAGCGGCTCGGCGTGTGATGGCGCTATACTACTGACTGCCGCCAGCTTTTGTTATTGCCATGAAGAGAGGGTAGCGACTACCCACAAAGGAATAGCAGCTTGCCTGGCAAGAATGCGTTTTATTGATCCGGATCAGGGTTATCCGGCAGCGGATCCATAGAATAAGCAGCCATTTCTGAACCGCTGACCTGATGTCATGAACACACCTGAATTGCTTTCCCCTGCCGGTAGCTTAAAAGCCATGCGGCTGGCCTTCGCTTATGGCGCCGATGCCGTGTACGCCGGCCAGCCACGTTACAGCCTGCGGGTGCGTAATAACGAATTTGACCTGCCCAACCTGGCCATTGGCATTGCCGAAGCGCACGCCGCCGGCAAGAAGTTTTATGTGGTGGTCAATATCGCTCCGCATAATGCCAAGCTCACACGCTTTGTCGAAGATATGGAGCCGGTTATCGCCCTGCAGCCCGATGCGCTTATTGTTTCGGACCCCGGCATTGTGATGTTACTGCGCCAGCACTATCCTCAGCAGGCGCTGCATTTGTCGGTACAGGCCAATACCGTGAACTGGGCCGCGGTGCAATTCTGGCAGCAACAGGGAATCGAACGGGTTATCCTGTCGCGCGAGCTGGAGGTGCGGGAAATCGCTGAGATCCGTGCCCACTGCCCGGACATGGAAATCGAAGTCTTTGTGCACGGCGCGCTCTGTATGGCCTATTCAGGTCGCTGTCTGCTGTCCGGCTACATCAATAAGCGCGACCCTAATCAGGGGGCCTGCACCAACTCATGCCGCTGGCCTTATCAGGTGCACGATGCCGAAGAAGACGAGGTAGGCCAGTTCCGTCCGCACCCCACCCCCAAGCTGCTGGAAGAGCCCATGCGCCCCGGCGAGCTGATGCTGATGGACGAAGATATCCACGGCACCTACATCATGAACTCAAAGGATCTACGCGGCATCCAGCACGTTGAAGCGCTCACCCACATGGGAGTGCATTCACTGAAAATCGAAGGGCGCACCAAGTCGCCCTATTACGTTGCGCGCACCGCCCAGGTTTACCGCCAGGCCATCGACGACGCGGCAGCGGTCCGGCCGTTTAATCCACAGCTACTGACTGACCTTGAAGGTATGGCGAATCGGGGTTTTACCGAGGGCTTTTTACGCCGCCATGTGCCATCGGATCTACAGAACTATCAGACCAGCCATAGCCAGGGCTCCCAGCAACTGGTGGGCGAAGTGATTGAGGTGCAGGGAAAGCACGCTCGTATTGAAGTAAAAAATGCCTTTAATCTGCGTGATCAACTGCTGCTGATGAAGCCTTCCGGCAACCTGGCTTTCACATTGCAGCAACTGACTGACAAAGAGGGGCTGGCGATTGAACGGGCGCCTGGCTCAGGTCATCAGGTGACTATAGAGCTGCCGGAAGCACTGAGTGAAACCGAAGCTGCGCTGGCGATGCTGGTCAAGATTCACGCGCCAGCCCCTGCGATTGCCATTAAGGACGTCAGCTGATGCCTGTGGTCATTGCCAGCGACTGCATTAACTGCGACATGTGTGTACCTGAATGCCCGAATGATGCGATCAGCATGGGCACGATACACTATGAAGTCGCCAGCGACCTGTGCACCGAGTGTGTCGGCTTTTATGATGAGCCTGCCTGCCTCAAAGTTTGCCCGATCGATTGCATGACGCTGGTCGCTACCGACGATT
>CAYWXF010000116.1:0-4317 GCA_964462025.1 uncultured Pseudomonas sp.
ATATTTGTGGATGCGGATCTGGCTAAGCGCGCGCTGAAGCCGCTTAACCGGATGCTAGATTTTAAAGCCTGACCGGAAGGTCGGGTAAATCAGCTCATAGCCGGTCGCGCGCAGCCGTTTGTTACTACAGCGCTTGCTGCCGCGCGGCCCCACTTCATTACTGCGCGACAATTCAGCCGGCTCAATCCCTTCCTGTCGGGCAATATAGCTGTATACGGTTTCCATCTGCGCCGGCTCATCATCGGTCACCAGGTACAGGGAATCGGGCTCGTCCATCTGCGTGAGTAAATAGGCGATAAAACCGGCAACGTCATCGGCGTGGATGCGATTGGACCAGGCTGGCGTGATAGTGGCATCGCCGGCACGAATCATTTCCCGTAACCGATCCCGTCCCGGTCCGTAAATTCCCGTACAACGCAAAATGGTCGTCGGCGCGTTACAACCAGCAATCGCCTGCTCGGCCTGCAATAGCATCTTGCCGGTATCGCGATCGGGCTCGGTGGGGCTGTTTTCGTCCACCCATTCACCATCACGCTGACCATACACTCCGGTACTGGATACATAGATAACCCGCGGTGGCTCAACGACCTGACTAAGCACTTGTTGCAGATGCCGGCAGGGGATCACATAACCTTTATGATAGGCGTCTTTGTCACGCCCATCAGGTGTCATGGTCACCAGTACCGCATCAAAGCGGTCGCTAAATAACCGGCGCAGATCCTGCTCGTTGGTGGCGTCAGCCGCGACCAGTTCAACTCCTTCGACTGCTTCTTTATCGTCCGGATGCCGGCAGGCGCCGACTGCCTGCCAGTGCCGGCGGGTGAGCAAGCGCGCGACACGCTGGGCGATATCGCCATAACCTAATAACAGAATTCGTTTCATGCAACTAACCACACATCAAGGAAGAGCATCAGCACCAGACCAATCATCAGACCCGCAGTAGCGCGCTGATGGTGACCCCGGCGGTGGGTTTCAGGAATAATTTCGTGACTGATAACAAACAGCATGGCACCGGCGGCAAACACCAGGCCCCAGGGCAGCAGCAGCGCGGAAATATTCACGAAGATACCGCCGATGAGGCCGCCAAGGGGCTCAAACAGCCCGGTCAGGGCTGCCACGGTGAAGGATTTTAGTTTGCTGTAGCCCACACTGAGCAGCCCGACGGCAACGGCCAGGCCTTCCGGCAGGTTCTGCAAGCCGATGCCAAGCGCCAGGGCAAAGGCATTCTCGGTCTCGCCGCTGCCATAGGCAACGCCCACCGCCATACCTTCAGGAAAATTATGAATGGCGATGGCGAACACGAACAACCAGACGCCGGCTATTTTGGCGCTGTCAGGGCCTTCATGACCGGTGATGAAATGCTTGTGCGGAATCACCCGGTCGAGTACGGAGATAGTGACAGCACCAAGCAGGATCCCGATGACGGCGATAGCGCCGGGGATCGGGCCCTCGCCATAGGTTTCACTGGCAATCGCCAGGGCCGGCACAATAAGTGAGAAAAACGAGGCAGCCAGCATCACGCCGGCGGCAAAGCCAAGCAGGGTATCGTTAAACCGTTCTGAGGGCTTTTTGCCTAACAGGATCGGGAATGCGCCAACCGCGGTTAAAGCGCCGGTCAGGGTACTGGCAATCAGTGCCGTCAGGACTAAATCCACTGCTCAGATCCTCCTTGTTATGTTAGTTATTAGCGGGGGTCAAGGGTGTTACCATTGTGGCACCAATTGCCATAATTAAGAAATCAGTTTCTGCTACCTGTTGCTCTTCGCGCGCCGCAAATACGTCATTGAGCGTTTCCTGAATACCCTCGGCCGATAGCTGAAACGTTCCCCAGTGCATAGCTAAACTGAGGCGGGCATCGAGATCGCGGTGAATCATGACGGCCTCGGCCGGATTAACGTGGTTTTTTTCCATAAACCAGCGTGGCTGATAGGCGCCTATGGGAATGAGGGCAACATCGATGGTGTCGGCATAGTCGCCGATCTCCCGGAATTGCACCGGGTTATAGCCGGTATCACCGCCAAACCAGACGGTCCAGTCGCCAAGATTAATCAGCCAGCTGGCCCAGAGGGTTTCATTGCGGTCAAACAGGCCCCGCGATGACCAGTGTTGGCTGGGCGTGGCGGTATAGCTGGCCGGCCCCAGGGTCAGCTGCTGCCACCAGTCGAGCTCGGTGATCTGGCGGGCGTCAATGCCGTGGTCGACAAACCATTCGCGCAAACCAAGAGGAACCAGGTATTTGGGATCTGAGCCCAGCTGCTCAATGGTTTTCTCATCAAGATGATCGTAATGGTTGTGGCTGATGACGACCACATCGATCGGAGGTAAATCACTGATTTCCAGTGGTTTTTTGGTCATCCGCTCAGGGCCGGCGAAACTTACGGGTGACGCGCGATCACTGAGAATCGGGTCGGTCAGTATGTTCAGCCCCTGATACTGCAGCAAGAAGGTGGCATGGCCCAGCCAGGTCACCTGCGGCTGGTTACCGGGTCGCTCGATGGTTGGCAGCTGTGCTGACATGACCGGAACCAGCCAGGCTTCCTCCGCCTGATCAGCCCAGGGATCATCACCGAACCAGCGCATTCTCAGAAAACTGAATACATTGGCGTCATGGGGCTCAGAATAAATATTCTGGAAACCATCTTCGGTATGGTGTGGTGCGCTGACTTCCCGCGGTGCCGAACTGCAGGCGCACAGCCAGAGAATGGCAATCAGTAATACAACAGTAGAGCTGGCTACGAATCTGAACAAATCTGGCTCCCTTTTTGTAACTATCCGGCTTTTATAAGTATAGTGATATATAAGGTAGAAGGATCGCTAAGCGACTTCAATTCACACAGCAGCAGGGGACGCCATGACTTCGCGCTATATTTGGCAGTTGCACGAGATTTTTAAGAAAGTCTGGGTACGGGTGATCACTTTCACTTTGTTAGCACTGTTATCGGTGGTGCTCGCCCGCGTGCTGGCACCCTATTTGCCGGATGCCATCGCCCTGAAAATCGGTGAAAAAACCGTCGAGGATATGCTCAGCATACTGACCTCTTCCATGCTCGCGGTCACCACCTTCTCGCTGGCCATCGCGGTATCGGCCTTTGCCGCGGCAACGGAATCAGCCACGCCCCGGGCGACGATTCTGTTGCAGGAAGACAGAACCACGCAGAATGTTCTGGCTACTTTTCTGGGCGCATTTTTGTTTGGTCTGGTCGGGCTGATTGCGCTGCATGCTGAATTGTACAGTGAAGCGGGAAGAGTGGTGGTGTTCCTGTTTACGGCAATGGTGATCGGCCTGGTGGTGGTGGCGTTGATTCGTTGGATCGGCCACCTGATGGAATTCGGCCGCATGGGCGATACCTTGGACCGGGTGGAGAAAGCGGCCAGGGCGTCGTTTACCGAACGGCTGGAAAATCCTTTTTTTGGCGGGCGGCCGCAGACTGAACCTGTTCCGGAGGATTGTGTGCCTGTGGTGAGTATGGAGACTGGTTATATTCAGCATATTGATATGCGGAAGTTGCAAAAATGCGCCGACAAAATGGACACCAAAATTTATATCAGGTGCCTGCCTGGTACTTTTGTACACCGGGGCGATGTGCTGATGTCGGTTGCTGCGGACGAGGTAACTGATGAAGCAGCGGACGCCATGCGGCGCGCAATGACAACGGGCTCACGCCGTACTTTTGAAGGTGACCCGCGCTTTGGTTTTATCGTGATGACAGAAATCGCTTCAAAGGCGTTGTCGCCGGCAGTGAACGACCCGGGTACCGCAATTGAGGTGCTGGGTCGACAAACCCGGATTTTGTCGGACTGGCGCGATCGGCCTGACGCCGATGTGCAGTTTTCACGGCTTATTGTGCCGCCGATCACGCCAGCAGATGTTCTCGAAGACGCTTTCAGGCCTATTGCTCGCGATGGTGCGGCGTTCGTTGAGGTGCAGATCAGGCTGCAGAAGTCTCTGGCAGCGCTGGCTAAGGTGGTACCGGAAGCCTATGCGCTGCCTGCCAGTAAAATGGCTGAGGATGCGCTTGAGCGCGCCCGTGCGGCATCGCTGATGCCGGCGGATATGGCTGAGATTCAGGCTGCTTCGATCAAACACGGAGGAAAGGGCTGAGGGGGATGCACTCAGGCCATCCATGGCCTTCGCCCTGCGGGCAGCGCTTTGCGCTGTGCAAAACGGCTTTCCTGCCGTTTTGTCATTCGGCCCATCCCTGGGCCTCACCCGTTAGGCAGCGCTGGCGCGCTGTGCAAAACGGCTATCCTGCCGTTTTGTCGAACCGGAGGGTTCTCATCAAATCCGCTCATTCCAACAGATACAAAAAAACCGCC
>CAYWXF010000117.1:0-4131 GCA_964462025.1 uncultured Pseudomonas sp.
GCAGGAAATCAGTGCCGAGCGGCTACAGCAGAAAATCGGCCGCACCATGACGGTGCTGATTGATGAAGTTGACGAGGAAGGCGCGATTGGCCGCAGTTCAGCTGATGCACCGGAAATCGATGGTCTGGTTTATCTGAATGGTGAAACCGGCCTGCAGCCTGGTCAGTTTGTTGAAGTGCGCATTGAACACGCTGACGAATATGACCTCTGGGGTACGCTGGCCGGTTAACCGGCCAGAGCTTTACTTAGTCCGCGCTGTCATCCTCATCATCGGCCTGCTGTAACAACTGCTGGTCGATTTTTTTCGAACTCTGCACCCCAAGCTTACGGAAATTCTCAACCCGGCCGACCAGGTTGCCGCGGCCGGTAGAGAGTTTGTTCATCGCGCCGTCGTAGTTCTTGCGGGCGGTATCAAGGGCATTGCCTACCCGCTGCAAGTCTTCAGTGAAATTGACAAACTTGTCATAAAGTTTGGTCGCGTCACTGGCGATACGCTGGGCATTCTGATTCTGATATTCATACTGCCAGATATTATTCACGGTACGCAGCGCCACCAGCAGGTTGGTCGGGCTCACCAGCATGATATTGTTATCCAGCGCCAGCCGGATTAATTCCGGATCACGATCAACCGCCAGTAAAAAGGCCGGTTCGATAGGGATAAACATCAGTACGTAATCCAGGGTCCGGACACTATCGAGCTGCTGGTAGTTCTTCTTGCCCAGCCCTTTAATATGATTGCGCAGCGATGTGACATGCTCATTCAGGGCGGCGTGGCGATCGTTATCATCGTCACTGTTGAAGTAGCGCTCATAAGCCACCAGTGACACCTTGGAATCGATAACCACGTCTTTGTCATTGGGCAGGTGCACGATCACGTCGGGCTTAAACGACTTGCCTTCCTCATCGCGGTGGTGGCTCTGGGTTTCATACTCATGCCCCTCCCGCAGGCCGGACTGCTTCAGGATCCGCTCCAGCACCACTTCACCCCAGTTACCCTGAGTTTTGGTGTCGCCTTTGAGGGCCCGGGTCAGCGCTTCCGCTTCAGCGGCCATCTGCTTATTGAGCTCTTTAAGGCTGGATAACTCAGTGCTCAATGACGCCCGCTGTTTGGTTTCTTCAGTATATTGCTGATCAACCTGCTTCTTGAAGGCATCCAGCTGTTGCCGGAACGGCGCCAGCGTGGTTTCCAGTGTTTGCTTACTGCTGTCCTGCAGGCGCTGTGATTTTTGCTCAAAAATATGCTGCGCCAGCCGTTCGAATTCTTTCTTCAGACGCTCTTCGCTGGCTTCCAGCAGCTTCTGCTTTTCATCAGCATGCTTAAGGCTTTCTTCCAGCCGCACCCGCGAACCCTGCAATTCGGCTTGCAGCTCGCCGCGCTGCTGCACTACCTGCTGATAATTCTGCTCCGTCAGCAGTAACCGCTGCTCCAGCTGTTGGGTCTGGCTGAGCAGTGCCTTGCGCGGCGCGCTGGCAATAAAATAGCCGAGCAGCAGGCCAATCCCAAGGATTAGCCCGGCACCGGTTATCAGTTGCCACAGTTCAATTTCAAGCATCAGCGGTTTCCAGTTTCAGGCGCCAGATCGCCGGCCCTGTTTCGTGAGCGTTTTCACCCGTGCTGTCTACCGCAACGGTAACGGGCATGTCTTCAACTTCAAACTCGTAAATCGCTTCCATTCCCAGATCTTCGAAGGCAACGACCCGCGCTTTCTTGATTGCCTTAGCAACCAGGTAAGCAGCGCCGCCAACCGCCATCAGATACACCGCTTTATGCTGTCTGATGCTTTCGACCGTGGCCGGGCCCCGCTCCGCTTTACCAATCATGCCCAGAATACCGGTTTTATCCAGCATCATATCGGTAAACTTGTCCATCCGGGTTGCCGTAGTCGGGCCTGCCGGACCAACAACTTCATCGCCTACCGGATCAACCGGGCCTACGTAGTATATAAATTTATTGGTGAAATCCACCGGCAATGGCTCACCGCGATCCAGCATGTCTTTAATACGCTTATGGGCCGCATCACGGCCGGTCAGTAATTTTCCTGACAGTAGCACGGTTTCGCCGGTTTTCCAGCTTTCAATATCCGCCTGCGTCACTTCGTCGAGGTTGACCCGACGGGCATCATCACCCAGCTCAAAGGTGATATCCGGCCAGTCTTCCAGCTTTGGTGGCTGCAGATCAGCAGGGCCCGAGCCATCCAGCACGAAATGCGCATGCCGGGTTGCGGCACAGTTCGGGATCAGCGTCACCGGCTTGGAGGCCGCGTGGGTTGGCACGGATTTAATCTTCACGTCCATCACTGTGGTCACGCCGCCCAGCCCCTGGGCGCCAATACCAAGCTTGTTCACCCGCTCGTAAATTTCCAGCCGCAGTTCTTCTTCCGCATTTTGCGGGCCGCGATCCAGCAGTTCCTGGATATCAACGGGGTCCATCAGAGATTCTTTCGCCAGTACCGCTGATTTCTCCGCCGTGCCGCCAATGCCCAGGCCAATCATGCCCGGCGGACACCAGCCAGCGCCAAGTTTGGGCATGGTTTCAACCACCCAGTCGGCAATCGAATCGCTCGGATTCAGCATCACCATCTTGGATTTATTTTCCGAACCACCGCCCTTGGCAGCAATCATGACTTCAATATTGTCACCCGGCACCATATCAATGTGCACAACCGCCGGGGTATTGTCGCCGGTGTTTTTGCGGGTACCGGCAGGATCGGCAACAATCGACGCCCGCAGCGGATTTTCCGGGTTCAGATAAGCACGACGGGTGCCCTCATCAACCATCTGCTGTACCGTCATATCGGTTTTATCCCACTGTACGCCCATGCCCACTTTGACGAAGCAGGTGACAATACCGGTATCCTGACAGATTGGCCGGTGCCCCTGGGCCGCCATGCGCGAATTGGTCAGCACCTGCGCGATGGCATTTTTGGCCGCTTCGCTTTGCTCTTTGTGATAAGCCTGCTCCAGCGCCTGCACAAAATCGAGGGGGTGATAATAGGAGATGTACTGTAGGGAATCTTCGATACTGTCGATGAAATCCGCCTGCCGGATCAATGCCATGAGAACCTCGGGTAACCTGAATCAAAAAGTGCGCGTATGATACCGTTTTGCATCGCCCCTGACCAGATATGGTATGCTTTAGGTCTTGATAGCTAAAAGGATTATCCGTGTCGTTAACCGCTGTAGTTTTGCCATTAACTGCGCGTCTGGCAACCCTGTTCGCCCGCTGCGCAAACGAGCCCTGGGCCTTGCTGCTGGATAGCTGTGATGACCCCGCCGGTGACTATGATTTTATTTTTCGCCAGCCGGTACAGCAAATCACCGATACCACGCACTGGCCGCAGCAGCTCGAGCAGGCAATGGCAACCGTTCCGCCCTATCAGGGCCCTGCTGAACTGCCATTTCAGGGCGGCCTGGCGGGTGCCTTCAGTTACGATGCCGGGCGTGCGCTCGAACAGCTGCCCGAACTGGCCAGCGCCGACATTGGCCTGCCCGATTTAGCTGTCGGCCTTTATACCCAGGCGCTGATCCAACGGCGTTCGGATGGCACCACCTGGCTGCTGGCACCACAGGATGATATCGAGGCGCTCAGCAACTTTTGGCTGGCCGATACCGATGCTGAAACAGAACCCTTTCAGCTCAGCTCAGCATGGCGCAGTAATTTGTCTGCTGTTGACTATGCCGTGCGGTTTGAGGCGATACAAAACTATCTGCTGGCCGGCGATTGCTATCAGATTAACCTGGCACAGCGCTTTTCGGCTGAGTTCACCGGCGACGCCTGGCAGGCCTATCTGCGGTTGCGCGAGCGCAACAACGCCCCGTTTTCAGGTTTTATGCGATTAGATGACGGCGCCATCCTGTCCCATTCGCCCGAACGCTTCCTGGCGGTGGATCCGCAGGGCAAGGTTGAAACCAAGCCGATTAAAGGCACCCGCCCGCGCCATACCGACCCTCAGCGCGATCAGCAACTGGCGCAGGAACTCGCCGCTTCTGAAAAAGACCGCGCGGAAAATGTCATGATTGTCGATTTGCTGCGTAACGACCTCAGCCGGCTCTGCCTGCCGGGAAGCGTGCAGGTGCCTAAGTTGTTCGCGGTCGAAACCTACCCGGCGGTGCATCATCTGGTCAGTACGG
>CAYWXF010000118.1:0-1747 GCA_964462025.1 uncultured Pseudomonas sp.
TTATGATTAACGTGAACCAGGTGACTATTGCCGAGCCAGCGATCATGGCAGAGGTGCAATACCACCCGTCCGATTCGAAAGAGCAGGCGATGCAGCGTGCTGCGGAATCACTGATTATCGGAGAATTGCTGCGGCAGCGTGCCGCAGCACTGAACCTGACTGTGGGTGATGAAAGCGAGCAGGCCAGCGACCAGGACTTTCTGGATGCGCTGATTGAACGTGAAGTCAGCGTGCCTGAGGCCGATGAAGAAGCCTGCGCAACCTACTTTCAGCAGAATCCGGATCGCTTTACCACCTCGCCACTGCTGGAAGTACGGCATATTTTGCTGGCTGCCGCACCGGACGATGAGCTGGACCGGGTGAACGCTAAGACCATGGCCGAGCAGATTATTGTGCAGTTGCAGGAAGGTGAAGACTTCACCCGGCTGGCAAAAGCGCATTCGGCCTGTCCGTCCAGCGCCACCCAGGGCAGCCTGGGGCAGATCAGTAAAGGCCAGACGGTGCCGGAGTTTGAACGCCGGGTATTTACGGCCAGTGAAGGTTTACTGCCGCATCCGGTCGAAACTCGTTACGGTTTCCATGTGGTTTCTGTGGATCGGAAAATCGAAGGCCAGCCGCTGCCCTACGAGGCGGTCAAGGGCAAGATTGCGGAGTACCTCAGCGAAAAAGTTCACCGTAAAGCCATGGCGCAGTATATCCATACCCTGATTCAGGATGCGGATATCGAAGGCTATGACTTCTCGGTATCGGATTCACCGCTGCTTCAGTAATTAGCCGGTTAATTAACATTCACGACGGGCTCGTTCAGGGCCCGTCTTTGATCAGGTTATTACGCTGCAGTACTTTATGGGTGCGGCGCGCCAGCTTTTCGACAAATGCCAGATCAGCAAAGGTCGGCGTTACCCGCTGGTTGTTCAGATCAACTTCCCACTGGCTGATTTCAGTATCCAGCATTTCCAGCATCTTCTTTGAACAGCCCCGACAGATCCCCTGACACATATCGGCCTCTTTCAGGCCAAAAGGAATATGTGAGCGAATGGTGCGGATAAGCTCCCGCATGGCCGCCTCAGTCGATGGCTTGCGGACCCGCACGACGCCATCGGTTGGCGCCGGAATCTGTACCTCTGAGGCCATAACCGGACTCCTTTTTATACCCCCTTTTGCATCAGGGTTAAATTATATAACCCACTGATATAGAGGGATATACACCCTTGGGTATAACCCTTTATTGCCACCCGCAGATGGCGATTAACAGATAATATAGAGACAGTTCTGGTAGCCACTTTAAGGAAAGCCTTATGTCTGTCTTAAACCCCCTCTATGTTGCCCTTGTTGCTGGCGCTGCGATTGCCGCACCAGTTCATGCAGATACCGGCAGTAGCGACGATATTGACCTTGATTTGTCGTTCCGTTACCGCGTGGAGCAGGTCAATACCGATGCCCCTGTGCAAGATGCTCTGGCGTCGACGCTGCGCTCACGTATTAAGCTCACCACTGCCAGTTATAACGGCTTCTCGGTGCTGGCTGAAATTGATAACGTCAGCTATATCGGCGGTGAGACCTTCAATAATACCGTCAACGGAAAAACCGACTACGCGGTGATCGCGGATCCGGATGGCACCGATATTAATCAGGTGACGCTGCGCTATCAGCATGATAAGGCCGGTAGCTTTACGTTGGGACGGCAGCAGATCAACCACCTGAATCAGCGGTTTCTGGGTGGCGTCGGCTGGCGCCAGAATGAGCA
>CAYWXF010000118.1:1757-3762 GCA_964462025.1 uncultured Pseudomonas sp.
AGACCTTTGATGGCTATCGCTGGCAGTTTAAGGCCAGTGAACAGCTCCAACTTGAACTGGCCCACCTGGATAACGTGAACCGGATCTTCGGACCCGATGGCCCGGCGGCCGATCAGCGCGGCGACTTCCGGACGGTGCTGGCGCAGTGGCAGATTGCTAAGGGACACCGGCTGGCTGCGTTTGGCTATGATTTCGACTTCCGGGACTGGGATCTCCGGGATAGCCTGACCACGGGTATCGATTACAGCGGCAGTTTTACCATCACTGCTGACCATCGGCTGACAGTGCACCTGGCTGGAGCCCGGCAGACTGACCAGCATCAGGCCGCAGCGGACTTCACCCACAACTACCATCGGCTGGGTGCTGGCTGGAGCTATCAGTCGGTTACGGTTGAACTGGGTCAGGAACGTTTAGCCGGTGATGGGCAGTCAGCGTTTCAGACACCACTGGCGACACTGCACGCTTTTCAAGGCTTTACCGATCTGTTTCTGGTGACGCCGCCGGCGGGGATCCGGGATAACTGGCTCAAGCTGAACTATCAGAGTGACTGGGCAAAATTTGCCTTTGGTTACCATGAATTCAGCGCCGACGCCGGGAACAGCGAGTACGGCCAGGAATTCAACGTCAGTGTCAGCAAACCCTTAACCAAACAGCTTACAGGACTGCTGAAAGCCGCCCGTTATGACGCGGATAGCTTCGGTAGTGACACCAGCAAGTTGTGGTTGCAGCTGGTTTATACCCTGTAATTTAGTTGATCACGATCAAGGTAATCAGTCCCAAAAGGCCTAAGCTAAAACACAATATATAGTTGCTAAAATTAAATTGCACACTAAATATGGGGTTTTATGCTTAGGTCCTCTTCAGTTTCAGACCATCAGTTGCGCTACAGTGCAGAGCAGGTGGTATTTCAGGAAGTTCCGGGTCAGGTGTCACTTGCTTACACCATTACCGGGTGCCCTGTTGGCTGTAAAGGATGCCACAGCGTCGACAGCTGGCCAGTCGGCAGCGGGCAACTGCTGACCCCGGATTATTTCACCGGGCGGTTGCAGCAATACCGGAAGCTTATCTCCTGTGTGTTATTTCTGGGCGGCGAATGGCAGCCTGAGGCGCTAATCGAACTGCTTAAGTTAAGCCGGGCACGCGGTTTACATACCTGCCTGTATACCGGCTACGACGACGTTTCGCTAGCCATCCGCCAACAACTGACGTTTTTAAAAACCGGAGCCTGGGTCGAGGCTCTTGGCGGGCTGAACAGCCCCACTACCAACCAGCGGTTTGTCGACCTGCGTAATCAGCAGCTGCTGAACAGCCGATTTATCACAGACTAAGAACAACAAAGCGAGGGGATTGCCATGTTACGTTTACACCCAGAACAAATAGACCAGAAAATGGCGTTTATTCAGGACTACCTGGCTGCTGCCAATGCAGCCGACGGCTCAAAAATGGATGCCAATGCCAATGTCACCCAGAAGAACATCGCGACGCTGGAATCGGAGCTGATGAAAGACTTCTTCGTGCAGGTGAACCGTAAGCAGGTCAGCACTAAAATTGCCGAATTATTTGGCGACGAGCTGGGTGCCGAGTACATCCGGCAGATTGAAGACCACGAGATTTATGTGCACGATGAGACCAGCCTCAAACCCTACTGTGTTTCGGTAACTATGTATCCGTTTTTACGGGATGGCCTGACCAAACTCGGCGGCGAATCGCTGGCACCGAAACATCTGGAAAGCTTCTGCGGTACTTTTGTGAACTTTGTTTTTGCCGTCAGTTCGCAGTTTGCCGGCGCGGTCGCGACGGTTGAGTTTCTTGCCTATTTCGATTATTTCGCCCGCAAAGATTACGGCGATGATTACCTGCGTACGCACCGGCACCAGATCGAAAACCATCTGCAGCATGTGGTCTACGCGCTGAATCAACCGGCGGCAGCGCGGGGCTACCAAAGCGTATTCTGGAATATTTCGGTGTACGATCAGCACTATTTCGACAGCATGTTCGGCGACTT
>CAYWXF010000119.1:0-3693 GCA_964462025.1 uncultured Pseudomonas sp.
ATCCTGATTGTGAACTGGGTGCTGCCATAGGCTTGGTCGGATCGACAATTCCTGAATGACGTAACAACGCGTCTACTCGCGGCTCGCGACCACGGAACTCGCGGAATAAATCCATCGCATCGCGTGAACCACCACGTTCCAGAATTGCCCGCAGAAAGTCCTGACCGGTATCCCGGTTAAAGATACCTTCTTCCTCAAAACGCTCAAAGGCATCCGCCGACAGCACCTCGGCCCACTTATAGCTGTAGTAGCCTGCCGCATAGCCCCCGGCAAAAATATGCCCGAAGCTGTGCTGGAAGCGGTTGTACTCTGGTGGCTTGCGCACCGCGACCTGATCCCGGACCTGATCCAGAATGGCCTGGATCTGATTATCCTTGCCGGCATCAAAGTCCCGGTGAATGCGCAGATCAAATAAGCTGAACTCAAGCTGCCGCACCATTTGCATGGCCGACTGAAAGTTACGCGCCGCCAGCATATTATCCAGCAAATCGCTGGGCAGCGGCTCGCCGGTTTCATAATGGCCGGAAATCAGCGCCAGCGCATGGGGTTCCCAGCACCAGTTTTCCAGAAACTGCGACGGCAACTCAACCGCGTCCCAGGCCACGCCGTTAATGCCGGATACGCCGGCGACATCGACTTTCGACAACATGTGATGCAGGCCATGACCGAACTCGTGGAACAGCGTCAGCACTTCATCATGAGTGAATAATGCTGGCTTGCCGCCCACGGGCTTATTGAAGTTGCAGGTAAGATAGGCCACCGGCAGCTGCAACTCTTTGGTCGCTTTAACACGGCGCACCGAGCTTTCTGCCATCCAGGCCCCGCCGCGCTTGCCGGTACGGGCGTAGAGATCCAGCCAGAAACTACCACGCACATCATCGTTGTTATCGCGGATCTCAAAATAACGGGCGTTCGGATGCCAGCCTTTCACATCGGATTGTTCTTCGATCTGCAAGCCGAACAGCAGCTCCACCACCTCAAACAAACCATTCAGAACCTGTTGCTCAGGAAAATAAGGACGCAGTTGCTCGTCAGAAATCGCGTACTTTTTCTGCTTCAGCTTCTCGCTGTAGTAGGCTACATCCCAGGCTTCGATCTCATCAGCACCATATTCGCTACGGGCAAAATCCACCACTTCCTGATAATCAATCCGCGCCTGCGGCAACGAGCGCTCGGCCAGATCCAGCAAGAAGCCTTCAACCTGCTCCGGCGATTCCGCCATTTTGGTTTCCAGCGACAATTCTGCGTAGTTCGGGAAGCCAAGTAACTGCGCCAGTTCATCACGCAGTGCCAGGGTTTCTTGCATAATGTCACTGTTATCGTACTTACCAGCCTGGGGCCCCTGATCCGAGGCGCGGGTGGTAAAGGCAATATACATCGTACGGCGCAGCTCGCTGCTGTCGGCGTAAGTCATCACTGGCAAATAGCTGGGAATATCCAGCCCCAGCCGCCAGCCTTTCTGATCATTTTCTTTGGCCGCTTCTTCAGCGGCGGTGATGGCACTTTCCGGCAAGCCTGCCAGCTGGTCTTTATCGACCACCAGGTAGTGAAAGTCATCGGTCGCATCCAGCAGGTTATTGCTGAAGGTGGATGACAACTCAGATTTACGCGTCATGATGTCCGCATAGCGCTGCTTTTTGTCGGCAGGCAGGGCGACCCCGGACAATTTAAAGTCACGCAGGGTATCGGTAATTACTTTTTGCTGGGCTTCGCTGAGCTCCGCAAAATCATCCCGTTCACGCACCGCCTTAAAGGCCTGGTACAGACCTTCATGCTGCCCCACAAAAGTGCCATACTCGGACAACAGCGGCAGACAGCTATCGTGGGCGCTACGCAGTTCAGGTGAGCTCATTACCGCATTTAAGTGAGATACCGGTGACCAGCTGCGTTCCAGCTTATCGTCCACTTCTTCCAGTGGTGCCACCAGGCCGTCCCAGGTATAGTCGTTCTGCGCCAGCACCTCAGCGATGGTTGCTTTGCAGTCAGCAATACGCTGCTCAATAGCTGGCACTATATGCTCGGGTTTTATCGCATCGAAGGGCGGTAAATGGTAATCGGTGAGCAAAGGGTTTTGACTCATGGAACGTCCTCTTGAATAATGCGTTTGATAATTAAATAACTATTCTAACAATGTGTGGACCAATAGCGGCTTTTTCAAGGTAAGCGCGCGTTAGCTACCATCATAATAAGGGATTCATCATGCACCACAGGTTCGGCTTAAAAGCGCTTATCAGCGTCTGGATGCTGTTGGCTATCGCCGGTTGTAGCACAATTTCTGACAATAATGAATCGACCGAAAGAGAACCAGCTTCCCGCACTCAGGGCGAATTACTTACCCTTGATGCACTCTATAAAAGCTCTGCTTACAGCGCGAAATCCGTCGGCTCAACCCGCTGGTTGCCCGATGGCAGCGGTTATACGGATCTGGAGCAAGCTGACAGCGGTGCCGGACATCATCTGGTGCGCTACCACCCCGAAACCCAGCAACGCACAGTACTGGTAAACGCCGCTGAGCTGCAACCGGCCGGAGCCAGCGCGCCCTTATCGGTGGCCGATTACAGCTGGTCAGAGGATGGCAGTAAGCTGCTAATTTTTACCAACACTAAGCGCTCATGGCGTACCCATACCCTTGGCGACTACTGGGTATTTGATCTGAACTCCCGTCAGTTGCAGCAACTGGGCGGCGATGCGGCGCCATCAACTTTGCAGTTCGCCAAGTTTGACCCACAGGGTGAGCGGGTAGCGTACGTTATGAATAACAATATCTATGTGGAAGATCTGGTCAGCTCAGCAATCACCATTCTGACCCATGACGGCACTTCCACTATAGTTAATGGCACCTTCGACTGGGTGAATGAGGAAGAATTCTTCCTGCGTGACGGTTTTCGCTGGAGCCCGGACGGCAGCACCATTGCCTACTGGCAGCTGGACACATCCGGCACGCCGATATTCACGATGATCAACAACACCGATGAACTTTATCCGACGCTGAAGACCTTCCCTTACCCCAAGGTGGGCGAAACCAACGCCGCTATGCGCATCGGTGTGATTCCGGCCACCGGTGGCGATACCACCTGGATGCAGATCCCCGGCGACCCGCGCCAGCATTATCTGGTGCGGATGCAATGGGCAGGTAACAGTGAGCAACTGCTGATACAACAATTAACCCGCTCGCAGGCGGTGAACCGTGCGTTCATCGCCTCCGCCGATACCGGCAAAGCGAAGGAGCTTTTGCGCGAGACCACTGATAGCTGGGCCGATTATGTAGATAACGTGAAGTTCATCAACAACGGCGAGTCGTTTACCTGGCTGAGTGAGCGCAGCGGCTGGCGCCATCTGTACCGGGTGCAGCGGGATACGGGCCGCATTACCGCCATTACCCGGGGTAACTGGGACGTCATCGAGGTGCTGCAAATCAATGAGGACAATGGCTGGGTGTATTTCATCGCCTCACCGGACTCACCGCTTGAACGCTATCTGTTCCGCGCCAGCTTAGATGGCAGCGGTAAACTTGAACGCCTGACTCCGGATCAGCCGGGCACACACAGTTACCAGCTCTCGGCTGATGCCGACTACGCGGTACACACCTATTCCAGTGTCGAGCAAATGCCACAGACCGATATGGTTACCTTGCCCGATCACCGTTCGCTGCGCATGATTGAAGATAATCATGCGGCACAGCAGGCCTTTAAC
>CAYWXF010000120.1:0-3561 GCA_964462025.1 uncultured Pseudomonas sp.
CAAAGAAGAGGAGGGGGCGGACACCAAGTCTGACGAAGTGCGCGAAGGCTTTGGTCGCGAACTGGCGCTGACCTGGCGTGATGAGCTGCCACCAAACAATAAAATTCTTGCCGGTGAATGGTGGGGTGATAATCCCGAGCCGCAGGTTTCGGTCGAGCAGGGCGTAGCTGAGCGTATGCGTCTGGAAATTGGCGATGTACTGCAGTTTAATATCGGCGGTAATGTATTTGAGGTGCCGGTAACCAGTATCCGTGAAGTCAACTGGGCCAGCATCCAGCCCAACTTCTTTATGATCTTCAATACCGCGACCCTGCAGGATTTTCCGGCGACTTATATCTCCAGCTTTACCCTTGAGCCGGAGCGAAAAAGTGAACTGTATGAGCTCTTTAAGCCGTTCCCGCAGGTGAGTCTGATTGATCTGGATGCGCTGACTGACCAGCTTCGTGAAGTGATCAGCCAGGTTAGTCTGGCGATTGGTTTTGTGCTGGTGCTGGTGCTCATTGCCGGGGTGCTGGTGTTACTGGCGCAGGTGCAGGCTTCAATGGAGGAACGCCAGCAGGAGCTGGTTATATTACGAACCTTAGGCGCGCCGGCCAAGCTGCTTAGTCGCAGCGTAACCTATGAGTTTCTGATCCTGGGGGCCATCAGCGGACTGATTGCCACCCTGGCGATGGAGCTGGCGTTGTGGATACTACAAACTCAGGTATTTGAGATGGACGCGACCCTGCACTGGCGCTTCTGGCTGGTGGGGCCGGTAGCAGGCGCGGTTGTGGTGGGCGTTATGGGCCGGCTTGCCTGCGCACGGCTGGTGCGGCGTAATACCGCTCAGCTGATTCGTACCTTAGGTTAATGACCGGAGCGCAGATGTGGCCCGAATAACTCGGGCCACACTTCGGCACAGCCGCGGCTGAAAACGCCGAAGTGACCGATGCGTTCCAGGCCAAATTCGTCAGGCCGCAACAGCACCCGCTGTTGCGGCGCGTTCGTGTAAAAGTCGTGAAGGTGGTGGATATTGCGCTGCGTCAGCAGCTCGTCATCGCTGAAGGACAATGACGTAATCGGCGTATTCACGGTGGCAAATTTAGCGCGCGCCGTCTGGCCCTCCACACCAACCAGATAATCCGGATTCAGGCACCAGCGACGCCACTGCTGCATCGCCGGGCCCGGCAAATCGCCCACTATGCCAAGCCGCCCGCCAGGGAAATAACCGCACAGAGGTACCAGCCAGGGTACGATCAGATGCCAGAGCACCCAGGCCCGCGGCTTCAGTTGACGAGTATTGTCGCGCCAGAAGCCGGTACCGGAAGCGACAGTAACCATGCGATCGATATGATGGTTATTGGGGATCAGTCCGAATATCTGGCCGCCGACGCTATGGGCCAGCCAGGTTAGCCGGGCGCCGGGATGTTGCCGGTGCACGTAATCGATAACCGCGGGGCAGTCATGATACGCCCAGTCGGTGAGGTTGGTGCGAATCTGTCGCAGGGGTTTGTCACGCGAGGCACCAATACCGAAATAATCAAAGCTGTAAACGTCAAACCCCTGTTCCGCGAGCCAGTTGCAAAAGCGCCGGTAGTAGGTTTGTGGCACCGCCATTGCCGGCGCCATGATAATGACGTCGCGCTGGCCTGAACCAGAATCCGTAGCGCAAGTGAAACGGGTGAGTGTTAACGGACGATCAGTTGTAGCAGCAAGCTGAAAGCTTTGCTCAGATACTGACTGCCGGGTCATGGCAGTGCTTTGATAAAGGGTTTAACGGTTACTTGTTGGTATACACCCGCAGCCAGGTATGGGTCGGCATCGGCCCACTGCTGAGCGGCACTGAGGGTGGCAAACTCGGCAATGATCAGCGAGCCGGTAAAGCCGGCCGGGCCCGGGTCAGCACTGGCAATAGCCGGGCATGGACCAGCAACCAACAATCTGCCGTCTTCTTTCAGCTCCTGTAAGCGAGCAAGGTGTGCCGGCCGGGTGGCTTTGCGGGCTGCCAGTGAATCGGGCTTATCTTCGCCCCAGATCACGAACCACATTAGTCTAATTCCTTGCTGTCTTTTTCAACATCGGTGTGATGGCGGAACATATAGGCACCGGTAAACACCGTAAACACGATGGTGGCGGCGAGGGTACCGAACACTTTAAAGTTAACCCAGACATCCAGGCTCATATATTCGGCAATATATAAGTTCACTACGGCCAGTGTCAGGGTAAATACCACCCAGGCATAGGTAAGACGACGCCAGGCGAAGGCTGGCAGCTTGATCTCGTGACCAAGCAGGCTTTGCAACGGGCTTTGTTTGCGCCACCACAAGCCTATTAATAAGAGCAGGGCGATGGCTACATAGATAATGGTGACTTTGATCTTAATAAACCATTCATCGCGTAACAATAAAGTGATGGCACCGAATACCAGAACCACCGCAAGAATAATCCAGTGCCGCGGGGTAATCACCTCACGCATAAACTTTAAACCGAGGATCTGCAGCACGGTACCGATCATTAACACGCCGGTAGCGATAAAAATGTCGCCAATTAAATAGAATATAAAAAATAGCGCTATTGGCAGATATTCAAGGATGAAAAGCATGATTCGTTCCGCGATCAGAAAGTGCTTAAAGTGTGCCAGAAAAAGTTGTCCTGTACCAGCGACACTGACTACACTAAATTAAAGCAACAGCTTACATCAGGAGATAACTATGAAACTGCTACTGACAGGTGGAACCGGCCTCATCGGCAGTGCCCTGATCGAACGATTATGGGAGCGTTATCAAATTACAATTACCACCCGCAACCCGAAAAAGGCGATTCGCCGTTTTGGTAAAAAAGTTCATGCGGTGCGGGGACTGGAAGAAATCCAGGATATCAGTGAATTTTTCGCGGTGATCAATTTGCAGGGCGAAGATATTTTCGCCAAACGCTGGACCACCAGGCAAAAGCAGGAAATAGAACAAAGCCGCTGGACTATTACCCGGCAACTGACCGAGCGCATCAAAGAGTCGAGCCAGCCGCCCCAGGTGTTTATCAGTGGCTCAGCAGTGGGTTATTACGGACCGCAGGGCGACGAACCGGTAACCGAACATACCGTGGTGGAAGCCGACGATTTTGCCCACCATCTGTGTGCGGAATGGGAGCGGCTGGCGCTGGCGGCGCAATCGGAGCGTACCCGGGTTTGTGTGGTGCGCACCGGTATTGTGGTGGCGGAAGATGACAGTGCGCTGCAGCGAATGCTGCCGCCTTACCTGCTTGGTCTGGGCGGGCCGCTGGGTAGCGGCGAACAAGGTTTCTCCTGGGTTCATCTGGATGACATCACGGGGATTATCGGGTTTCTGCTGGAACAGGAACAGTGCCGCGGAATCTACAATGGTACCGCGCCGAATCCGGTCAAACAGAAAAAGTTCAGCGCCTGCCTGGCGAAAGTACTACGGAAATCGCATTTTATGCGGGTGCCTGCCTGGGTACTCAAACTAGTGCTCGGCGAGCGTTCGATGATGCTGCTTGAGGGGCAGCTGGTATTACCCGAGCGGACCCAACAAGCTGGTTACGAATACAAATACCCGGACGTTGAAA
>CAYWXF010000121.1:0-3342 GCA_964462025.1 uncultured Pseudomonas sp.
CAAAAGGATTAAAATCAGCGCATGCAAACACTAGGTTGGCGCGAATGGGGAGCTCTCCCCGACCTGGGCATTCCTGCCCTAAAAATGAAAGTAGATACGGGTGCACGCACCTCCTGCCTGCACGCATTCCGGCTCGAGCCGTTCGACAAAGATGGTGAAGACTGGCTGCGCATCTGGTTGCATCCGGAGCAGGACAGTGATCGCGAACAGATTTGCGAGGCCCGCATTCATGATCAGCGGCCGGTAACCGATTCCGGCGGCCATACTGAACTGCGCTATGTAATTAAAAGCACCCTGCGGCTGGGCACTTTCAGTCAGCCGATAGAACTGACCCTGACTAACAGGGATACTATGAAATTTCGCATGTTATTAGGACGCCAGGCCATGCGTGGCCACTTTATGGTTGATCCTGATGCATCCTATTTAATTGGCAAACCCGGAGCACGCTCATGAGAATTGCAATTTTGTCGCGTAATGCCAGGCTTTATTCGACCCGCCGGCTGATAGAAGCTGCCGAAGCCCGGGGCCATGAAGTAGACGTTCTGGATCCACTGCGTTGTTACATGAACATCAACGCCCGCGAGTCCTCGATCCATATGAAGGGTAAGGGCCTGCCCCAGTATGATGCCATTATCCCGCGCATTGGTGCCTCTATTACCTTCTTCGGTACCGCGGTACTGCGCCAGTTCGAGATGATCGGCACCTATCCGCTTAATGAGTCGGTAGCGATTTCGCGCAGCCGTGACAAGCTGCGCTCCTTACAGCTGCTCAGCCGCAAAGGCATTGGCCTGCCTACCACTGGTTTTGCCAGCCAGCCCCAGGATATTCCGGATCTGATGGATATGGTCGGCGGTGCGCCGCTGGTCATTAAGCTGCTGGAAGGCACCCAGGGCATCGGCGTGGTGCTGGCGGAAACCCGCCAGGCCGCAGAAAGTGTTATTGAAGCCTTTATGGGGCTGAAGTCGCACATCATGGTGCAGGAATATATTAAAGAAGCCGGTGGCGCTGATATCCGTTGCTTCGTGATTGGCGACAAGGTGATTGCCGCGATGAAACGCCAGGCCAAGGCCGGTGAGTTTCGCTCCAACCTGCACCGCGGTGGCTCGGCCAGCCTGGTCAAGCTGACCCCGGCGGAACGCGCGACTGCGGTCAAAGCCGCCAAGACCATGGGCCTGAATGTAGCGGGTGTGGATTTACTGCGTTCCAACCACGGTCCGCTGGTGATGGAAGTGAACTCATCGCCAGGCCTGGAAGGTATTGAAAATGCGACCGACCGTGATGTGGCCTCGCAGATTATTTCTTTTATTGAAAAAAACGCGAAACTGCATCGCACGCGAACTAAAGGTGGCAAAGGTTAACAGTGACGAATAAACCAACCAGACCGACTAAGAAACGTCCTTCATTTATTCTTGCCGGGCAGAAGATCGCGCCCGGTTCACGGCATAGCATTAAGGTGCCCGCGGCGCGTTTGTACAACGACACCCCGATGGACCTGCATGCTGAAGTGTTTCACGGCGTCAAACCCGGGCCCACCCTGCTGGTCTGCGCCGCCATCCACGGCGACGAGCTCAACGGTATTGAAATCTGCCGGCGGCTGATGGGCGTGATTGATCCGCTGGAGCTTAGCGGTACCGTGATTATTGTGCCGGTGGTGAACGTATTTGGCTTTATCCAGCAATCGCGCTATCTGCCCGACCGCCGCGATCTCAATCGCTCGTTTCCGGGTTCGGAGCGCGGCACCCTGGGCGGCCGGCTGGCGTTCCTGTTCAACGAAACCCTGGTACAAAGCGCGACCCATATTATTGATTTACATACCGGCGCCATCCATCGCGAAAACCTGCCGCAGATCCGGGTCGATACCGACAGCCCGGAAGCACTGGAAATGGCCCATGCGTTCGGCTCACCGGTTATTCTGCATTCCAAGGAGCGCGACGGCTCGCTGCGGGCGCTGGCCACGGATCTGGGCATTCCGCTGATTCTGTACGAAGCCGGCGAAGCGCTGCGGTTTAACTATGCGGCTATTAAATCCGGTGTTATTGGCGTGCAGAATGTGATGAAATCACTGAAAATGCTCAAGGGTCGCCGCACACGCCGTAACCTGAAATCCGTGGTCGCACTGCGCAGTGGCTGGATCCGCAACGAGTATGACGGACTGGTGATCCCCAAGGTCGAACTGGGCCAGAGTATTAATAAAGGTCAGGTTATTGCCCAGACGGTTAACCCGCAGGGCGAAGAGCTGCATCCGATCAAAAGCCCCTATCATGGTATTGTGATCGGCATCAGCAAAATTCCCGTCGCCAACGAAGGCGAAGCCCTGTTTAATGTGGCTCAGTTCGATGGCGAAGGCATTGAGGAGGCGTCTGAAAACGTCGACTTATTCAGCGAATATTACGAGCGTAAACCCATTTAAATGAAACATTTACAGTCTCCATCGCAGTTGATTCTGCGCCATAGTGAACGTTTTCAGCAACCGTTGTTGCTGGTCAATGCGCCTGATCCTGAGGTGGCCGCGGAAATCCCGGTCGCCGGTACCTGGAACCTGCACGCCGGCTATCATCAACGCTGGCAGCAGCAATCTGAGCAACCCAGCCATTTTGGTGAAACCCCGCCGGACACAGAAGCCGCCGGTGCACTGTTGTGGCTGCCCAAAGAAAAGCAACTGACGGATTACTTGCTACAGGCACTGGCCAGTATCTTACCGGCCAATGCGCCGGTATGGCTGGTTGGCGACAACCGCAGCGGTATTAAGAGCATCCATAAAGTAATGCCTGAGGCCTACGCGCCGGTACAACGGGTCACCAGTGGTAATCATTCCCTGCTACTGTGCAGTGAGCTGCGTGAACCCAGTGACCAGTTCAGCGTCGACAGCTACCTGCATCAGTGCGAACTGGAACAGCCCGGCCATCCGCCGCTGCAGTTATTCAGCCTGCCGGGCGTGTTTGCGTTTCCCAGTATCGATAAAGGCAGTGAGATGCTGCTCAAACACCTGCCGCGCTGGTCCCATGGCAATGTGCTGGATTTTGCCTGTGGCCACGGCGTGCTTGGTGCCTGGATCAACCGGGCGGCACCGGCCCTTGAGGTGACTTACCTGGATGTCAGCGCAATGGCGCTGGCGGCCTGCCGCAAAACCCTGGCAGCCAACGACCTGACCGGTACCTTGCTGGCCCACGATGGCCTCAGCCCGACCCTGAAAAAATACAAATACATTGTCAGCCATCCGCCCTTTCATACCGGGCTGGCGACGGACTATAAAATAGGTCAGCAATTTTTGCGCGAAGCACGTCAGCACCTGCAGCAGACCGGCGAACTCTGGCTGGTGGCCAATCGTTTTCTGCCGTGGCC
>CAYWXF010000122.1:0-3292 GCA_964462025.1 uncultured Pseudomonas sp.
CATGCTGACAGTTAAATTATTCGCAGCGCTACGGGAACGGCTGGACTGCGCCAGCCTGACTGTGGATGCAACCGGCATCAACCGCGTCAGTGAACTGAAGCAGGCACTTGCGGCGCGCTCGCCTAAGTGGCGCAAGGAACTATCACAGAACGATGTACTTTGCGCGGTCAATCAACAACTGGCAGCAAGCGATATGCCGCTGCAGGCCGGTGACGAAGTGGCGTTTTTTCCGCCAGTGACCGGAGGCTGATGATGCAACCGCGGATCCAGGTGCAAACCACAGACTTTGATCTGAACCAGGAATACCAGCGCCTGCGGGAAAACCCTGCCTGTGGCGCCGTGGTTACCTTTAGCGGACTGGTGCGGGAGCTGGTGCAGGGAAACCTGACCGGCATGACGCTCGAGCATTATCCGGGTATGACCGAAACCGCGCTGGCAGATATTTGCCGGCAAGCCGCAGAGCGCTGGGAACTTGGTGCGGTCACCATCATTCACCGGGTTGGCAGTCTGGGGCTCAACGACCAGATCGTCTTTGTCGGCGTGGCCGCTGCGCACCGGCAGGCAGCCTTTACCGCCGCCGAATTCATCATGGACTACCTGAAAACCCGTGCGCCGTTCTGGAAGCAGGAACACACCACTGAGCGCAGCTACTGGGTCAACGCTAAAGCCAGCGACCAGCAAGCCGCCGCCCGCTGGCAAACCCCTGCAGATGGGAGCTGACACCATGTTAAAGAGGGGGCTGACACCATTTCTCCGGACGCTTGCCTGGTTAGCAATAGCCTGGGCGGGCACGCTGACGGTTCACGCCGAGCCGCTCACCCTGGCTGCGGCTTCGTCATTGCGCGACAGCATGAACGTGCTGGTGCAGCAGTTCGAACAGGATCACCCTGAGCATTCTGTGCGCGTGGTTTACGGCTCTTCCGGCAAACTGGCCAGTCAGATCATGCACGGCGCCCCCTACGATATCTTCTTTTCTGCCCACGCTGATTACAGCGACCGGGTTGCCGCCGCCGGCCTGGCGGGCGCACCGGCAGTGGAATGGGCGGAGGGTCGGCTGGTGTTATGGCACCCGGCACATCCGGAGCTGAAACCTGAAGATCTAGCCAGCGCTGCGATTCGGCATATCGCCATCGCCCAGCCCCGCCATGCACCCTATGGTAAGGCAGCAATGGAGGTGCTCGACAGACTGGCAGATGACCGGTTGCAGCAGCGGCTGGTGTTCGGTGAGAATGTTGGGCATGCAACCCAGATGGTACAAAGCGGTGCCGCCGAGGTCGGTTTGATTGCGCTTTCTGTCGTGCGGGGCAGTGCACTGCGCGGCACCAGTTATACCGAAATTAATCCAAACTGGTACCAACCACTGAAGCAAACCCTGATGCTGACTAAGCAGGGTGCCAGTCATCCCAGTGCGCAACGCTTTCTGGACTACCTGCAGCAGCGTGAAGCCCGTGACCTTTTTGCTGACTTTGGCTACCTGCCACTAACCCAAAGCCGGGAGCAAATCCGTGTCGCCGAATGACTGGCAAGCCGTATGGCTGACCCTGCAACTGGGCCTGGCGACCACAGTGATCCTGCTGATACTGGCGACCCCGCTGGCCTGGTGGCTGGCCTTCAGCCAGAGCCGCTGGCGCACCCCGGTGCAGGCGCTGGTGGCCTTGCCGCTGGTACTGCCGCCCACGGTGCTGGGCTTTTACCTGTTATTATTACTCGGCCCCCAGGGGGCTATCGGGGGCACCCTCGAGGCGCTTGGTTTTCGGCACCTGGCGTTTAGCTTCACCGGCATCCTGATTGGTAGTGTGCTTTATTCGCTGCCTTTTGCCGTACAACCCCTGGCTGAGTCATTTCGCACCATGGGCGTACGGCCGCTGCAAATCGCTGCCAGCCTGGGCGCGGGCAGTTGGGATCGCTTCCGCTCGGTGGTGTTGCCGCTGTGTAAGGGCGGCTTTATTGTCGCCGCGACCCTGACCTTTGCCCATACCCTGGGTGAGTTCGGCGTCATCCTGATGGTCGGTGGCAGCATTCCCGGCGAAACCCAGGTGTTGTCGGTGCTGATCTATGATCATACCGAAGCGCTGAATTATGGCGCCGCCCAGCGTCTGTCATTAGGGCTGTTGGTGTTTGCACTGGTCGTACTGCTGGTTGTTTATGGCTTTAATTATCGCGGTACCGTTCGCCGGCATGACCAGCAGGAAGGGCAATAACCATGAGCCTTTATATCCAGGTCGCACCGCAGCCGGGTTATTTTCCGTTACAACTGCAGCAGCAGATCCCTGCCGACGGCATCACCGCGCTGTTTGGCCCGTCCGGTTGCGGCAAAAGCTCGTTGTTATCCATTATTGCGGGACTAAACAAAAACCGTGCGGCGGAGGTCCGGTTGGGCCAGGAAATCTGGCAGGCCAACAAGCAGTGGCGGCGGCCGGAACAGCGCCGGATCGGGTTGATGCTGCAACACCCCAGCCTGCTACCTCATCTTTCTGTAGCGGATAACATCCTGTTTGGCTACCGGCGGGTGGCAGCCGCGGAGCGCTATGTAGAGCCCGACGAAGTGATTAAGGAGCTGGGGCTGGAAGCCTTGATGACCCGGCAGGTAACTGAGTTATCAGGCGGCCAGCAGCAGCGCGTGGCGCTAGCCCGGGCGCTGCTCAGCCAGTCGCGTTTGCTGCTGCTGGATGAGCCACTAACAGGCCTTGATCAGCAGGCTCGGGGGCCTTTGCTTCATTACTTGCGTTACTTTTCAGCGCACTATGGGGTGCCGATCATCTGGGTGAGTCACGATCTTGATGACGTGGTGCAGATCGCTGATCACCTGGTGCAGCTGGACCAGGGTCGCGTCACCTCAGCCGGGCCGCTGACAGAGCAACTCAGGCAGCCGCCGTTACTGTTTACCGGCGGCATGAGTGTACTGCAGGGCACGGCAAAAGAATCGGCCGAAGTCCACCAGATCGGTGTTGAGCTAGGCGCTTACCTGTTATCGGTGCCGGCTCCCGCAGGCCGGGCTGTAAGCGAATATGGAGCCAGCCTGCGCATGCGCGTGCTGGCGCGGGATGTCAGCCTGAGTAAACAACAACAGCCGCATAGCTCAGCAGCAAATCAGTTGCCCGCCACCATCGTCGCGCAGCACGCTGCGGCTCATCCGGCCGAGTGTCTGGTTGAGCTTGATGTTGCCGGTCAGCATCTGCTGGCGCTGATTACCCATAGTTCATGGAAGCGTCTGCAGCTCGCTCCCGGCGATCAGGTTTATGCCATAGTTAAAGCGGTGGCGCTGCACTAGCTTTCCTGGGTTTCAGTAAGC
>CAYWXF010000123.1:0-3273 GCA_964462025.1 uncultured Pseudomonas sp.
GGGTGACAACCGGTACCCCGATTGGTTTGCTTATCGAAAATACTGACCAGCGCAGCCAGGACTACTCCTCAATCAAGGATCTCTTCCGGCCCGGTCATGCTGATTATACCTACGCGCATAAGTATGGCCTCCGCGATTATCGCGGAGGCGGCCGCGCGTCGGCGCGCGAAACGGCGCTACGGGTAGCTGCCGGCGCTATTGCCCAAAAATATTTAAAAGCCACTGCCGGCATCAGCTTTCGTGCCGGCGTGGTACAAATCGGGCCGCATTCGACCAGCCCCGAAGCGCCTGGGTTTAACTGGAACGAAGTCAGCAATAACCTGTTCTTTTGTCCCGACGCGAACATGGCGGAACACTGCGACCAGTATTTACGCGATATCCTTAAAGCGGGTGATTCGGTCGGTGCACGGGTGCGACTTGAGATTGACGGCGTGCCGGTAGGGCTGGGCGAACCGGTATTTGATCGTCTCGATGCCGATTTAGCAAAAGCGCTGATGAGTATCAACGCGGTTAAAGCGGTATCCGTTGGCGATGGTTTTGCGGTCGCCGGCCAGTTAGGGAGTGAGCACCGTGACGCCCTGACACCCAAAGGCTTCAGCAGCAACCACGCTGGTGGTGTACTTGGCGGAATCAGCACCGGGCAGCCATTAATTGCCGAACTGGCGTTTAAACCAACTTCCAGTATTACCCAACCGGGCACCACCATTAATACCAGCGGTGAGCCGGCTGAAATCGTGACCCGTGGCCGGCACGATCCCTGCGTGGGCATCCGCGGGGTTCCTGTTGCCGAAGCGATGGCGGCGCTGGTGGTGATGGATCATCTGTTACGGCACCGGGCGCAGAATGGTGGCGTATCGCACAACTATCCGGATATCGAGGGTTCACGCTAAGTCATGTCGACCCGGCCTTGTCACCATTATCAGGATCTCATCACGATTTTTGAGAACTGCTTCGATGAAAAATATAAAACTCGCCTGGTAGCCGGTGACGATGAGCCGTTCTATCAGCCCGCTGGTGAGCTGCCTTACCATCAGGTCGTGTTTGCCCACGGCTTCTTTGCTTCGGCGTTGCACGAAGTGGCGCACTGGTGCATTGCCGGAGTAGAGCGCCGTCAGCAATTTGACTACGGCTACTGGTATGAGCCGGACAGGCGTAATGCCTCTCAGCAAGCGCAGTTTGAGCAGGTCGAGCGCAAGCCGCAGGCGTTGGAATGGCTGTTCTCACTCTGTGCAGGCAGCCGGTTTCAGGTCAGCGTGGATAACCTTGGTGGCGCCGAGGTTGATCGTCATGCTTTTACCCTGGCTGTGCACGATCAGCTGACAGCGTATATACTTAACGGGCTTCCTGAGCGTGCGCAGGTATTTGCCAGGGCTTTGGCAGACTTTTACGGTCAGCCCTGGCCTGATGCGCAACGAATCAGGGGATTGATCACCACCAATGAAAGGAGTACCACAGGATGAAATTTCGCTATGTATTACTCTTGTTATCGATGCTGACCCTGGCAAGTTGTGCCACCGTTGATGGTATGGGTGAAGATATCGAGTCCGCCGGTGAAGCCATTCAGGATGGAGCCGACGAATAAGTGACCGCGCAGTTGTTTCGAATTGGTCTTATCGTTAATCCCGTCGCTGGCCTTGGTGGCTCTGTAGCTTTAAAGGGCAGCGACGGTGTCGAAACAGCGGCGCAGGCGCTAAAACTAGGCGCTGTTCCGAAAGCAACGGAACGCGTTCGCCAGGCACTACAGATACTCCATCCTTACCGTGATCAGATTCAGTTCTACACCGGTGCCAGCGCCCTGGGTGAGGATGTGCTGCGCAGCGAAGGTTTCGCTACTGAGGTGGTGTATACCCCTGGCGAATCCGATACAACCCCCGCCGATACCCGCGCTCTGGCACAACAATTAACTGATCAGCATAGCGTTGATTTGCTGCTGTTTGCCGGTGGCGACGGCACTGCCCGCGACATTTGCAGTGTTTGCCCGGAGCACCAGCCGGTACTGGGTATACCTGCTGGCGTTAAGATTCATTCGGGCGTGTATGCTATTAGCCCGACTGCTGCCGGTAAGGTTGTAGAGCAACTACTCAGCGGTAAACTTACCAGCGTTCTGCAGGCCGATGTCATGGATATTGACGAAGAAGCTTTTCGCGCTGGTCGTGTTCGTGCCCGGCGTTACGGCGAAATGCTGGTACCCGCCGAACTCCGCTACGTGCAGGCCGTTAAAATGGGCGGCCGGGAAAGTGATGAACTGGTACTGGCGGACATCGCTGCCGATGTCATCGAGAATATGGATGATAACCGGCTCTATGTGATGGGCTCTGGCTCCACCGTAGCGGCGGTCATGGACGAGCTGGGCCTTGATAATACTTTACTGGGCGTTGATGTGGTGCAAAACGGGCAGTTGCTTGCCGCTGATGTCACCGCGCGGCAGCTTGAACAGTTGCTGGATGAGCACGCTGAGCATGGAGCTGAGCTTGTGGTAACAGTAATCGGTGGGCAGGGGCATATTTTTGGCCGCGGTAACCAGCAGCTGAGCCCTGCGGTTATTCGCCGCATCGGTAAAGACAATATCCGGGTGGTGGCAACCAAAGCCAAACTGAATGAACTGGGGCAGCGGCCATTGTTGGTCGATACCGGCGACGTTGAACTGGATCAGAGCTTAAGTGGTCTGATCCGGGTTACCACCGGCTACCGTGATGAAGTGCTGGTTCGAATCGATTCACCTTAGATTTTTCGTTATCAGCCAGGGGATCAGAACTGTGAGCGCGGCAGGCGCACAACCAGGCCGTCCAGTTCTTCGGTCATCTCAAGCTGACAGCTAAGCCGGCTATTTTCTTTCGGATCGACGGCCATATCCAGCATGTCTTCTTCCTGCTCGCTGGCTGGCGGCAGTTTGTCCTGCCAGTCAGGATCCACATAACAGTGGCAAGTTGCACAGGATAAAACCCCACCACATTCGCCAAGGATGCCATCAATCATGTTATCCACAGCGGCCTGCATCACGTTCTCGCCAACCTCAACATCGACCTCAAACTGAGCTCCACGTGGATCAATAAAAATAACCTGTGGCATAAACTCACGACTCCGTGTAATTATTTCAGTAAGTGACTAAGGCGATATTCTAACATAGATGGCGATAGTCAGTCGCTGAACCGCTGGCGGAAAGAGCGGTGGGTGGTGGCAGGTTTAACCCGTACTAGAAGTACGGGCTACAGTACTTTACCCGTACTAGAAGTACGGGCTACAGGGAAATGTTGGTATACTGGCACGCATCTT
>CAYWXF010000124.1:0-3148 GCA_964462025.1 uncultured Pseudomonas sp.
ACAATTTATGGCATGGTGTTCTCATTTACGACACCCGGGAACACGATGCAGTATGATTTGCAGATGAACGGTGGTTCTATGATCCATGGTGCGGTGATGTCGAACCGCAATCCGGATCTTTCAAACGGTAACCTGACCGTCAGGTATGCAAACAGCGTACTGGCCAACATGATTAACAAGGGCACATTCCGTCGGGTGCACCGGGTAGGGGGTAGCTGGCATGACTTTTAATAACAGAATAAGAGGTTTTACCTTTGTTGAATTACTGGTGGCACTGCTGATCATTGCCGTGGCGGTTGCCGGGCTGGTGAGTCTGCAGCGAACCTTTATCCAGAGCTCCACCCGCGCCGCCGAGCGCACTGCGGCCCTGGAAGTGGCCGAGAGCCGGCTTGAGCAACTGCGTTTTACTCAATACGAAGATCTCAGCGGCGGTAGTGCCAACATTACGCGGGACAACAAAGCCTACTCGCTCAGCTGGCAAGTTGACCCCTATTATTACAATGCTGGCTGGGTCACCACCGGCGATCCGAATTTACCCTCGCCATTACCGGCGCAACCAGACGCGAAAGTAGCAACAATATCAGTTAGCTGGGTCGCCCGCGGTGGCGATCAGCAGAATTTACTGCTGGAAGCCTGGCTGGCACGCATCACGGGCCGGGATGGCGGACTGATTGTGACCTCGCCAGCGCCGCAGCCCTCGCCTAATGTGGTTTATAACCCGGGTCTGGCGCCTGAAGTTATTGCGGTTAAATTAACTGAAGACGACACGGCTGTGCTTTATCAGGTCAAAGAGACGACCAAGCCGACGCCGCAGGTTGAACGCCAGGGTGATAAGTTACAGGTAAGCTTTGATACGGTGACTTATGATGAAGCCACGCAAACCCAACGGGTTGAGGATTTTGTTACGGTCAACTGCAGTTGTCGCTTTACCAGCATCGGCGATGATGGCTTTGCGCCCAACCGCCTGACCTTAGTGGCCGGGAGTTTGATGCTGGATCCTGAAGCGGGGCAACAAGTGACCAATAAAATGCGGGGCGAGCCGGCCGACACGAATCAGCCTGCTCTCTGCGCCCAGTGCTGCCGCGATCATCACGATAATAACGATATGGTGAACGCCGGTCTGGTGTACCGTGAAGAAGCACTGGCTGACCGCCTTCCGAGCGGGGACCATCGCCACTACTATCGCTCCAATGGCGAGCTGGTACAGGCGACCATGACAGACGTGTATGAGGAATCCTGCCGGATGCGCCGGATTGACGGATATTATGCCATGTATCCGGACTGGCAATTTGAGGCCCTTACGGCTACCAGTGCCGATTATCTGATCGAGGCTGCCGGCAATGCGGCTTATACCGACTATGTACATGCGGTTGTTAAGGCGCTGGTAACAGGCTCGAGTATGCCCGCCGAGCTTCCCGGCCGGGACATCACTGTGGTGCCGGGTGCCTATCAGGTGATCGCCCGCGGTATTTATCTGGATGATATGACGCCGGAACACCTGCAGGCCGTGCAGACCGCCATTGCCAATAATGAGCCGGACTGGATCGCCAAGGTTCCGTTTTATGAAGTGAACCTGACGTTGTTAGCAGACTGGAGCGCATCTGCGCCGACGGTAGCTGATGTAACGAACGAGCCGATTCAGACGCTGGTTGACCCCGAAAACAACTTTTACGGCACCTACTCGCGTGGCCGGGTCAGGGCGACCAGTGGCGGCACTTCGTTGATCACGGTCACCGCCCGCGAAGGTAACGCCAGTGTTATCGGCTCAGTCAGTATTCATCCCAATGAGCTGACGGACCTGAGTAGCAGCTTAACCATTACCGTTGATGATGACAGTGCCGCAAGTGGCACTACACTCTATTCGGTGACCGGTGAAGTGAACTGTCTGGATATGTTCCAGCAGGCCTGTAAGCCAAACCAGTACAAAGACGTACAAGTCACAACCTCAAATCTTAATGTAAGCTGCGTGTATTCGAAGCAGGGCAACGCCGATACCGGTAACTTTGCCTGCAACGGTGTTCCTGCCGGAGCTAACCTGGATATTTACTTCAACAAGCCGGGCTTTACCTTTAATCCGGCGGTGATTGAAGTACGCAGCCTGAGCTCCAACGAACGGCACAATGTGGTGATGACTGAAAACTAGGCGGTGATTGTTCTACCACAGGGTGAACCTGTGGTAGGATCACCCTCAATTTCATGTTGCCAGAGCAGAGCCAGAGCCGTCCATGACCGTGGTTGTCAACGCCCAGCAGTTAACTTCAGTTCGTGCTGGCCGCACCTTATTTGCCGATTTATCCGTGCAGGTAGAGGCGGGCGGCGTACTGCATGTGGAAGGCCCTAATGGCGCCGGCAAATCGACCTTATTGCGCACTATTGCCGGGCTGCTGAAACCACAACGTGGTGAGGTTGAACTGTTTGGTCAGCCTGCGGATGTGGATCTGGAGCACTGGCAGCGCCGGCTGCTGTTTATCGGTCATAAAGCTGCGGTAAAAAGCGAGCTGACCGCCCTTGAGAATCTTGATTTACAAGCCTGCTTTGATGGTGCCACCATTGCCGACCCCTGGCAGTTGCTGGAAACCGTTGGCTTGCTGGGCCTTGAAGATATTCCCGCGCAACAGTTATCTGCCGGCCAGCAGCGGCGTATCGCCCTGGCCCGGTTATGGTTTAGCCCCGCACCCCTGTGGATTCTGGATGAGCCGTTCACGGCGCTTGATCAGGCCGGTATCGAATTGCTGCAGCAGCGCTTTGCCGCGCATTCGGCAAACGGCGGTACCCTGATTCTTACTTCACACCAGCCGCTCAGCTGGGCTCCGCCGCACCTGCAGAAACTACTCATTGCCAGCCCGGTTAGCGACGACATCCGGCTGACGGAGCCTGGCTATGATTAAGGCTTCGACCTGGCAAGTGATAAAAACCTTAATGCGGCGCGACCTGAAAGTGGCGCTGCGGCGGCGTAGCGATATCATCAATCCGCTATTGTTCGTGTTGATGGTGGTATCGCTGTTTCCGCTGGCGGTCGGGCCCGGCCCTGATGTGCTCGGGCGGATTGCGGCGGGCGTGATTTGGGTGACGGCGCTGTTGGCGGCCTTGCTCGGCTCAGAGCGGTTGTTCCGGGATGATTATCTGGATGGCAGCCTGGAGCAGATGA
>CAYWXF010000125.1:0-3083 GCA_964462025.1 uncultured Pseudomonas sp.
CTTTTGATCAGGATCAGAGTAAACTCTGGCAGCAAAAAGTGCTGGCTACCTATGTAGCTGGTGAGAAGGTGTTCTCAAGCAAAACCGACTAAAACCGAAAGAGGCATTGCGATGAAATTGCATGATTTACGGCGAGACTACGAATTAGCAGAGCTGACGCGTGAAATTCTCAATGATGATCCCATGCTGCAATTTCAGGACTGGTTTACCCAGGCCAATGAACATGCCGGACTGGCTGACCCGACGGCGTTTACCCTGGCCACCGTAAACGCCGACGGCCAGCCACACCAACGAACGGTGCTACTGAAGCAGATTGACCCGGACAGCTTCATTTTTTACACCAATTACCACAGTGAAAAAGGCCGGGACATCGAAGCCAACCCACAAGTCGCTATGCATTTTGCCTGGTTGGCTATGGAGCGGCAGATACGCATCGAAGGACACGCTGAGAAAGTGGAACGGGATGTGGTGGATGCTTATTTTGCCACCCGGCCGCGCGCCAGCCAGTTAGGCGCGCTGGCTTCTGAGCAAAGCTCGCCCATTGCCAGCCGTGACGAGCTCGAAACTCGCTATCAGCAACTAACAGAAAAATACCGGGATGCGCCTATTCCTGCGCCTGAGAATTGGGGTGGTTACAGAATCAAACCAAGCCGTTTCGAATTCTGGCAAGGCGGTCGCCACCGGCTACATGACCGCTTCACCTATACTAAAACTACCGATGGCTGGACAATTCAACGCCTGCAACCCTGAACTGATTCAGATCGGCTCTGGCAATGGCTGCTGACAGTGATCAGCGCACCATTGCAGCTGCTTCCATACTGCCGGTGTATATTCCACGCCCTGCTCCAGTTGCCGCTGGCGGGCAGCCAGCGCCCCACTGCCGGGCACCCGCACGGGCTTAGCCGCATCAATGGGCGTGGTCTCAAGCATACCCTCTACAATGGCCTGGCTCTGGCGCCGGAACGTCTCACCTTCACCAAAAGCGTCGGGATCAATCACCTGTACCCAGACCGTATTGGCGTCGCCGTCGCCACTGGCCTGATGGCGCCCGTACTGACTCAGTGCCAGGGTCCAGAATTCACTGAACAGGTTCAGACCAGTGCCTTTATAACCGAGTTGTTCGCCGCCAAGCGGTGCCAGTACGCTCGGCGGTTCTGCCAGGAAAGTCGTGGGGTCACAGGTGTAATCACCCGTTGCAGTGATTAACGCGGCATAAGGTAAGTCGCGTTGCTCAGCAATCGCTGTGCGCACTTTCCCGGCAGCCGTCATCGACAAGCTGATATCAAAAAGTACCGGAGCGGAGGTGGTCGGCACGCCGATTGCCAGCGGATTAGGCGAGAACCAGGCCGACTTAGCGCCAAAGGGTGCCACCGCTTTTTGCGCAGGCGTAGCAGCCATTAACTGCACCAGCATGCCAGCATCAGTTGCCTGCTCTAAGTAAACTGCCAGCGCGGCCACATGCTGCGTGCGGCGCATCACCACGGTACCGGTGCCACATTCACGAGCCATATCGATAGCGGCCTCGATGGCTTTGGGCATGGTATACATACCCGGTAACAAGTCCGCATCCCATAATTGCGTTGCCGCCTTTTGTTTCAGCACCCGCGGCTCGCCATCGGCCTTGCTCTGGCCATTTTCAAGGCAGGTCAGGTTATAGCGCAGCCGTAACAGACCGTGAGTGCGAAATCCGAGCAAATCACCGGCCACCAGGTAACGGGAAACATGTGCTGCCACCCGGTCTGATGCGCCGGCCTGTACCGCACATGCCTGGGCCCAGCGGGTTATCGCTGCCGCATCGACCCGATATATTTTTGATTCACTCATCTGCCATCTACTTGTTATTGCACGTAAGTTCGATAAGCTTACCAGACTAATAAAAAGAGGAGTATGTTTGGTGTCAACACCTGCAAAAATTCAACGGATTGCTGTATTGACCAGCGGCGGCGACGCCCCGGGTATGAACGCCGCCCTGCGTGCGGTTGTACTGGCAGGCGAACACTACGGACTGGAGGTCTTCGCATTTAAGCACGGCTACCAGGGCTTGCTGGATAACGATCATATCCGCCTCTGTGCCCCGGATGTGCTGCATATCCTGCAATATTCCGGAACCATTATTAAAAGCGCGCGCTGCAAACGCTTTGCCGAGGCAGAGGCCGCTGAACTGGCAGCGAAAAACCTGGATGCACTGGAGATTGATGCGCTGATTATTATTGGCGGTGACGGTTCATTTCGTGGCGCCGAGCATCTGGCTAACTTCTGGAACGGACAGATCATCGGCGTGCCCGGTACCATTGATAACGACCTGTACGGTACCGACGCCACCATTGGCTATGCCACTGCGGTGACCATTGCCATGGATGCGCTGGATAAAATCCGCGACACCGCCGACGCCATGGACCGCGTGTTTATCGTGGAAGTAATGGGCCGTAATGCCGGCTTTATCGGCCTGAGCAGTGCCATGGCTGCGGGTTCTGAGCGGATGGTTTTGCCCGAACTGCAAAATGACAAACCCCTGACTGTATCCGCGCTGGTCAAACATATTGAACGGGTACAGAAAATTCGTGGCGACGGCAGTTATGTCATGGTGCTGAGCGAACATCAGTGGCCAGGCGGCGCGGTGGCACTGGCCGAACAGCTGGAAGCTGAATACCACCTGCCCTGCCGGCCGTGTTTACTGGGCCATATCCAGCGTGGTGGTCCGCCAGCACCTGCCGACCGTATCCTTGCCTCAGAGCTGGGTGTTCATGCAGTGGAACTGGCGCTGGACGGACAGACCCGGGTAATGGCCGGAATTAAAAATCATGAGCCTGTGGCTGTGCCGTTGGCTGATACCTGGCAGAAGAAAAACCCACTGAGTAAAAATCAGCTGCGGATCCAGCATGAAATATTTAATCCAGTGAAAAAGAACGGTAATGGCCAGTGATAAAGTGGCAATTTCGTCGATTTACGACGATAATATGCCCCCTGAATTATTGCCTTATTTTTAATCGGAGGTGAGTTGCATTGAGCGAATATCAACCTGAACAAATTACCAGCCTTTCGGTAACCACAGAAACACCCGTCCGCGAATTCTTCGGCGCCCG
>CAYWXF010000126.1:0-3008 GCA_964462025.1 uncultured Pseudomonas sp.
GTTACGTGGTGACGACGATGCGTTTCACCAGAGGTAGAATCAACCGACAGTGTAGGGCCGCTCAGTGAATCGTGAGAACGACGCATATCGCGACGTGAACGACTTTTCTTACTCTTTTGTACAGCCATCTTACGCTATCTCCTAAGTTTATTTGCGCTTCAATTCCTGCAACACAGCAAAAGGATTTTCCTTTGTTTCTGAGGCAGTATCAATTTTGCCCCACTGCATTGCATTACTATCTATACGACATTCGCGCTCATCGTGTTTTGCAACAACTGGCATCGCTAATATCAGTTCGTCTTCAATCAACTGGTGAAGATTGATTTCACCCAGTTCATCCAGCTCAACCGGCTCGTAGTGCTCTGGCATATCGGTGGCCTTTTGCCGCTTAGTGACTGGCGCATACGCGAAGTCACACTGCAAGGGTAAACGCATCGAGTCACCACAACGTTCACAAGCAACCACCACCTCAACTGAAGCCTGCCCTTTCAGATGTTTGATATCTTGTGGGTCTACATCGAAATGTACGCTCACATCAACATCCGGACAAGGTTCAACGAGTAAGTCTTGTAAACGGACAAGGGTTGCTCCCGGAACTAATCCGAGATAACTCAACTGTTTACCGGCACTTTTAACCGGATCTGCCGTAACCGGCACTCGAACCTTTTGCATAGGGCGCGAATGTTAATGGATTCCCCGGTCAAAAACAAGCGATTTTCGCATTTTTAGTGCGCTTGCGCTTAATCTCCGGCCGTTGCAATTAACGGGTTAATGCCCCACTTTCGCAGCATAGTAAGTAGCTTGATTACCGGCAACCCGATAAGGCTGTTCGGGTCATCCCCTTCGAGCCGTTCAAACAGGCTGATACCCAGGCCTTCGCTTTTAAAACTACCGGCGCAGTTATAAGGTTGCTCCAGGCTGACATAACCTGCAATTTCTGCATCACTCAGCTGACGAAACTGCACATGGAAGGGTTCCACCAGATGCTGTAATTCGTCACGCCCCGAATGATACACCGCCAGACCGGTATAAAAAGTTACCCGTTGACCGTTGCAGCGTTGTAACTGAGCAATTGCATTCGCTTTATTCCCAGGCTTGCCTAATATATCGCCGTCTGTTCCGGCGATGACGGCAACCTGGTCCGAGCCAATCAGAATGTGATCCGGGTAGTCGGCTTTCAGCGCCTGAGCTTTTGCTATCGCCAGGCGTTCAACCAGTTGCTGGGGACGTTCGCCCGGCAGCGAACTCTCTTCAACCCGTGGCGCCGCACACTGAAAATCGGTCATCACTTTGCTTAATATTTCGCGGCGAAATGGCGAGGTTGATGCTAATACCAGCGATGTCATAAAGCCTCCTTGTGATTAAACGTGCGGTAACAGATCGCTAAGCTGATCAATAACAGCCAGCGGTCGGTGCGCGCTTAGCCGTTGCCGGTCATGCGCGCCGAAACTAACACCGATGCGGGCCATTCCCAGATTTTCCGCCATCTTCATATCATGCACCGAATCGCCAACCATCAACGCCTGCTCAACACCAACGCCCGCCTGATCCAGAATGTCCTGCAGCATCTTCGGATTTGGTTTGGACTCGGCTTCATCAGCGCAGCGTGAAAAGTCAAAGTAGTGGCGGCTCTGTGATTCCTCCCATACCCGTTCCAGCCCATGCCGGGCTTTACCGGTGGCAACAGCTAACCGGTGACCGCGCTGACGCAGCTCAGCAAGTACATCATGGGCCTTGTGAAATAGTGGGCTCGGAGTAGGATCATCAACCACATAACACTGTCGGTAATAATCCATGAACTGGCCATACTGTTGAATGTCAAGCTGACCGAATAGCCGTTCAATGGCAGGGTTCAGACTAATCCCGATAATATCCCGCACCGCCTGTTCAGTGGGCACTGGTAACTTAAGCTGTCTGGCGGTTTGCTGCATCGATGAAACGATACGCCCGACTGAGTCCATCAGGGTGCCGTCCCAGTCGAATATGATGAGCGGATACTTCATGAGAATTTTTTGCTACCCAGCCGTTTTAAGGTGGTCCGTAACTCATCATCCATGGGCGCGTTCACGGTTAGCTTCTCACCGGTCTGCGGATGCGCGAATACCAGTTTATGGGCGTGCAGAAATAACCGGTGCAGGCCCAACTGCGCCATTGCCTGGCTGAATTCTTCGTCGCCGTATTTAGGATCCTGAGCAATAGGGTGTCCGGCATGTAAAGCGTGAACGCGGATTTGGTGAGTCCGGCCGGTAATCGGCGATGCCTCAACCAGACAACACTGGGCGTAGCTTTCCAATACCCGGAAGCGGGTTTCGGCAACCTTGCCTTCGGCATCAACCCGAACCATGCGCTCACCCGATTGCAGGGTGTTTTTCTGTAACGGTGCCGCCACAAATTTAACGTGCGCCTGCCACTGCCCACGCACCAGCGCCAGGTACTGTTTGTCCATGGTTTTTTCGCGTAGTTGTTCATGCAGGCTGCGCAGGGCCGAGCGCCGCTTGGAAATCAGAATACAGCCACTGGTTTCACGGTCCAGCCGGTGGACCAGTTCCAGGTGTTTGGCGTCGGGTCGCAGTGCCCGCAAACTCTCGATCAGACCAAACTGCAAGCCGGAACCGCCATGCACGGCCAAGCCAGAGGGCTTATTCAGCACCATGAGCACGTCATCCTCGTACAGGATCTGGTCCTGTAGAGCCTGTACCCGATCCAGCTTGGCCGACGGCAAGGCGTTTGCTTCGGCCACGCGCACCGGCGGCACCCGGACCAAATCGCCGGGCTGAAGTTTATAGTCTGGTTTTACCCGTTTCTTGTTAACCCGCACTTCGCCCTTGCGCACAATCCGGTACACCAGAGACTTAGGCACGCCTTTAAGCTGCGCGAGCAAATAGTTATCGATGCGCTGGCCAGCGTAGTCCGCTGCAACGGTATGGAAGCTAACTTGTTGGGGGGATGATGTCTCAGTCATGGGCGCAAGTTTATCATTAAACCTGCGCCCTTTGCTGCAACTTTTA
>CAYWXF010000127.1:0-2966 GCA_964462025.1 uncultured Pseudomonas sp.
CGAAGCCTTGGGCCGGCGCTTCATCATCGCCCAGCATCCGCGATTGGCAACCATTTTAGCGGCACGTGACTCGGTTCGTTTTGAGCCGGACAGCACCCTGCCTGATCCCTACGATGGTCTGATCGAAGCCAGCCCTGATGGCCACCTGGCGGTACACGATTGCATGGGCATTTCACTCTATATCGAAGGTCAGTGCTGGGGCGTGCTTACACTGGATGCGCTACAGCCGGGAACCTTCGATGAACAAGCCAAACAGGCGCTGCAGCGTGCCAGCCTGCTGGTGGAGGCAGCCATTCGTATTGGCCAGATGGAACAGAACATTCGCGCGCTGCGTAACAGCCGGCGCGACAATGAATATGCGCTGGCCCATAGCCCGGATACCGGCATTGAAATCATTGGCAACAGCCCGGCGCTGCACAGCGTGCTGCAGGAGCTGGATGTGGTCGCCGGCTCTGATCTGCCGGTGCTGTTACTGGGCGAAACCGGCGTCGGCAAGGAGTTATTTGCCCGGCAGCTGCATCGCCGCTCGTCGCGCGCTGAGCAACCGCTGGTGTATGTGAACTGTGCTGCCCTCCCGGAAAGCCTGGCTGAAAGCGAACTATTCGGTCATACCCGCGGAGCCTATTCCGGCGCTACTGCTGAGCGCGGTGGCCGGTTCGACAGTGCCCATAATGGCACCATCTTCCTGGATGAAGTAGGTGAACTACCTACCGCCGTACAGGCGAAATTGCTGCGGGTGCTGCAGAACGGCGAGATCCAGCGTCTTGGCAGCGACCGCTCCCATGTGGTTAATGTGCGAGTCGTTGCTGCCACCAACCGCGACCTCAAGCAGCAGGTAAAGGACGGCGACTTCAGAGCTGACCTCTACCACCGGTTGTCGGTATACCCCTTACCGATCCCGCCGCTGCGTGAGCGCCGGGGCGACATCTCGTTACTGGCGGGACACTTTCTGGAGCTGAATCGGGCACGGTTGGGTCTACGCTCATTACGCCTGTCGGCTGAGGCCGAAACCATGCTCACCCATTATGAGTGGCCCGGTAACGTGCGCGAGCTGGAACACACCATTAGCCGGGCCGCTATCAAAGCGCTCAGCCAGGGTGCCCAGCGCAATGATATTGTCAGTATTGATGCCAGCCTGCTGGACTTGCCCGTAATAGCAGAGGCGCCTGCGGTCAGTAAACTGCCCCTTGAACTACCGGCAGGCGATCGCATCGATATGAAAGCCACCTTACAGCAAGTGCAGCGTCAGCTCATTGAGCAGGCACTTAAGCAGAGCGACTATAAATGGGCGCAGGCCGCGCGTATACTAGATCTTGATCCAAGTAACCTGCATAAACTGGCACAGAAGTTAGGAGTGAAGTAACACGTGACGGCTATGGCATGACAGTATTTCTTCGCCTGCTTATCTGGCGCACCATCGCGATTTTGTTTCTGCTGCTGGCAGTTATCGGTATTGCGCTGCCGATTATGCCGACGGTGCCGTTTTTACTCGTCACGGCCTGGGCTGGCGGTAAGGGCTGGCCAGTACTCGAACAGAAGTTACTGGCGCATCCCACCTATGGTCCGCAGATTGTCGTCTGGCGCGAGCACCGCGTGGTCAGCCGGCGGACCAAGGTCATTGCCGTGGCCATGATGACAGGCAGTTCGATCATGCTGGTGCTGTCGCCCGTGATGCTCACCATCAAACTGGTTGTTATCGGCATAATGGCAACCGTAGCACTCTGGCTTTGTTTGCGGCCGGAACAGGCACCAGTGACCGAACCATCTGCACAGCCACCCGCACAGAAAGAGGAATCATGAGCAACCCGGAACTAACCCGCGACCAATTGCTGCGTTACAGCCGTCATGTGATGCTGCCATCCTTTGATATGCAAGGCCAGGAGGCCCTGCTGGCCAGCCACGCCCTGATCATCGGCGTAGGTGGCCTCGGCTGTGCCGTTGCCCCTTATCTGGCTGCCAGCGGCGTTGGCGAGCTTACCCTGGTGGATGCCGATACCATTGACCGCCACAATCTGCAGCGCCAGACCTTATTTACTGATCAGCAGGTGGGCGAGCTGAAAGTTGAAGCCGCTGCCACCCGCTTGCGGGCCATTAATCCGGAAGTGCTTGTACACACGGTTGCGGAACATGTGGAAGCGGCGGCCATCGACGAGCTGGTCCGTAACAAGCAGGTGGTGATTGACTGTTGTGACAACCTGGCCACCCGCGATGCGGTCAATGCGGCCTGCGTGCGCCATCGCATACCCCTGGTTTCCGGTGCCGCTATTCGCTTTGAAGGGCAACTGGCATGTTTCGCTAACGACGGCGCAGGCCCCTGTTATGGCTGTCTGAGCGCGCTCTTTGGCGAGCAACAGTTAAGCTGTATGGAATCGGGAGTACTATCACCGGTAGTTGGTGTGATTGGCTGCGCTCAGGCAGTCGAGGCGCTGAAAATACTGGCCGGCGTCGGGTCTCCCCTGTACGGCCGCATTCATTTATACGATGCCCTGCAGGGTGAGTGGCAGCAGTTCAGTCTGCCACGTCACCCGGCCTGCCGCTGCTGTAATTAGCCTGGCCGGCCATCAGCGCGCGGCGTGGTGAGTACCGGCAGGTACACAACCACATAAATCAGGTAGGCCAGAACCCAGGTCGCAGCGCTGAGCAGATACCAGTTCATAATCAGTTCCGGCCACAGGGCCGCCGCCAGGGTTCTTAATAGTGCCGCGGTAATCACCAGCAGGAAAGCTAATGACATAACGGTTTTGGGCTTAAGTACCCGGCCGCTATGCCCCAGTGATACCCGCGCCATCATACTCAGAATCATTCCGCCCATAGCCCCCGCGGTTAAAGCGTGCAACGCCAGGCTGTTGCTGATCGGCAGTCCCAGGTAACGCAGTGCAAACAACGCCAGCCCGATCGGAATAAACCAATAGGCGATATGCAGTGACCACAGCAGCGGCACCCGCCAGGTGATCCAAATCTTCCAC
>CAYWXF010000128.1:0-2920 GCA_964462025.1 uncultured Pseudomonas sp.
ATTTACTACCTGGCGATGCCGGTAGAAGCTTTCGGTGCGCACTTTGGCGCGGTCAGCATGTTGATCATCCAGAGCTTACTGAATTTGTTTATTCCGTCCGGTAGCGGGCAGGCCTTTGTGACCATGCCCATCATGGTACCCATTGCGGATACCGCCGGAATTGGCCGTCAGGTTGCGGTACTGGCATTTCAGATGGGCGATGGCCTGATGAATATGATCGTGCCGACAAACCCGGTACTGATGGGAATTCTTGGCCTGGCCGGAGTGCCTTATGAGCGCTGGTTCAAATTCGTCGCGCCGCTGCTGGTGAAGCTGCTGTTTGCCTGCGCGATTGCGATGGTGGTAGCGGTTAGTATCGGCTATTCATAAAGACTGGGGGCTGAGAGCGAACAGTCGCTCTCAGCCTTTGCTAAACAGAGGATTAAACGTTAAAGCGGAATAGAATCACATCGCCATCTTTAACGATATAATCTTTGCCTTCTTCGCGGCGCTTGCCGGCTTCTTTCGCGCCTTGCTCACCCTTGAACTGAATGTAATCGTCAAAGCCAACTACCACGGCGCGGATAAAGCCTTTTTCAAAGTCGGTATGAATACGACCCGCGGCTTGTGGCGCGGTGGCTCCCACCGGCACTGTCCAGGCGCGGACTTCTTTGGGCCCGGCGGTAAAGTAAGTTTGCAGGTTTAATAGCTGGTAACCGCCGCGAATAACGCGGTTCAGGCCAGGCTCGGTCAGGCCTAAGTCAGCCATGAACTCAGCCTTTTCTTCGTCATCAAGTTCAGCGATTTCGGATTCGATTTCAGCACAGACCGGAACTACGATAGCGTCTTCCTGCGCCGCGATTTCACGCACTTTATCGAGGAAAGGGTTGTTCTCGAAGCCGTCATCATTGACGTTGGCAATGTACATGGTGGGCTTCAGCGTTAACAGGTTATAAGAGCGAATCAGAGCGCGGTCATCTGGCGTCAGCGCTACTGAGCGTGCCATTTCGCCTTGCTCCAGTGCCGGCAGTAATTTCTGCAGCACCGCAACTTCAGCCGCCGCCTGCTTGTCACCACCTTTGGCCTTTTTGCTCAACCGGTGAATGGACTTCTCGACGCTGTCGAGATCTGCCAGCGCCAGTTCCATATTGATCACTTCAATATCGGATTGGGGATCAACCTTACCAGCCACATGCACAATGTTGTCGTTCTCAAAACAACGAACCACGTGACCGATGGCATCGGTTTCACGAATGTTGGCCAGAAACTGGTTGCCCAGACCCTCGCCTTTGGAAGCGCCTTTCACCAGCCCGGCGATATCGACAAATTCCATGGTGGTCGGGATAGTGCGTTGTGGGTTGACCACGGCAGCCAGCTGTTGCAGGCGCTCATCCGGTACCGCGACCACGCCGGTGTTTGGTTCGATGGTGCAGAACGGAAAGTTAGCAGCTTCAATGCCGGCTTTGGTCAGCGCATTGAACAAAGTTGATTTACCGACGTTCGGTAAGCCGACAATCCCGCATTTGAAACCCATACTGTTTACTCTCTCTGTGCTTTAAAACTGTGAAGGTGCTGTTGTGCCGCAATCATTCCCTGCTCAAGCAGGATCTTAATGCTGTGACAGGCTTGCGTAATGGTATCGTCCATCAGCTGTTGTTCTGCGAGGGGCGCTTTGCCCAGCACATAACCCGTTACCCGGCTCTTGTGGCCGGGATGACCGATACCAATACGTAAGCGGTGGAAGTCAGGACTGCCTAACTGCGCGACAATATCCTTAATTCCGTTATGTCCACCAGTGCCACCACCGGTTTTTAATTTGGCTGTGCCGGGAGGTAAGTCCAGCTCATCGTAAGCCACCAGAATTTGTTCCGGCGTGATCTTGTAGAAATTCGCCATCGCAGCAACGGATTGCCCACTGCGGTTCATGAAATTCATCGGGAGTAGCAGGCGTAAATCAAGGCTGCCTTGCTGGATACGAGCGGTGTGACCAAAAAATTTTGCTTCAGGCTGCAGGGTTTGACCATGCTGGCGGGCAAACTGTTCTACTAACCAGAAACCTGCGTTGTGGCGGGTTTGGGAATATTCGGGGCCTGGATTACCCAGGCCCACGAGTAAGCGAATTTCAGACATAGGGACTTATTCGTCGCCTTTCTCTTCTTCTTCGTCAGTTTCTTTAGTAGTCGGAACTTCAGCAGAAACTTCTTCTTCCGGCTCTGGCTCTTTCTCAACACGTGGAGCAACGATTGAAACCACTGCCTGGTCGTGATCTTCACCTTTCGTCAGTTCAACCAGCTCAACACCCTTAGGCATGTGCAGGTCGGTCAGGTGTAAGGTATCGCCCAGTGCCATGCCGGCTACGTCAACTTCGACAAATTCTGGCAGGTCTTTCGGCAGACAGGTTACTTCAACGTCATTGATGTGGTGAACAACTACGCCACCTTCATCTTTAACGCCAATAGATGATTTCTCATTAAGGAAGTGAACAGGAACATGCGTATGCAGTTTCTGACCTTTCTCAACGCGTTGGAAATCCAGGTGGGTCAGTTTTGGCTTGAACGGGTGACGCTGAACATCTTTCAGAATCGCCTGGTGTTTTTTGCCGTCAATAACCAGAGTCAGGATATGCGAATAGAAGGCTTCGTAGTCTGCCATGTTGTTCACTTTGTTGTGATCAAGAGTCAGAGAAACGGCTTCTTTGTTCGCACCGTATAAAATTGCAGGCAGTTTATCCGCACGACGCAGGCGGCGGCTCGCACCTTTCCCTTTATCCGTACGCACTTCTGCTTGGATTGTAAAATCAATAGTCGACATGATGGAGTGTCTCCGTTAAATAAAATAAGCCGGGTAATTCGCGACCAAAAACCCGACATGTACCTCGATTTCGAGGGCGCGGAATAGTAGCACCCGCACCGACAAAATTCAATCAATACTCGAACATTGC
>CAYWXF010000129.1:0-2856 GCA_964462025.1 uncultured Pseudomonas sp.
GTGGCGCGCACCGGCTCAGCCGTCGGGCGACTTGCCTTCCATCAGCGCCATCAGAAAATCCAGGCGCTCACGCACATTGGTGATCTCAAGCACTTTTTGCTTGTCTTTCAGCTTCAGTGGCATGTGTGCGGCCATGGTATCAGCCAGCCGATCAGCTTCTTCAATTCCCGACAGCGAGGTCAGAACTTCCGGGGGAATCTTCTTGTTCAGCTTCACATAGCCTTCGAACTGATTGATCGCCGAGCGGATCATCACTTCCTCTTCTTTGTCTTCCATGCTCTCGGAAGCAAGAAAGTGAACCTGGGCGCGGAAAAAATCCTCGGTTTCTTCAAATGCGTCGATGGTGGCGCGCTGTACGCCTTCTACCAGCACTTTAACGGTGCCATCAGGTAGTTTCAGCAACTGCAGGATAGTGGCGACAGTGCCCACGTCATGAATGTCTTTTTGTTCCGGCTCATCAACCGCAGCATCTTTCTGTGCTGCCAGAAAAATTTGTTTATCGTTGTCCATCGCCGCTTCCAGGCACCGGATGGATTTTTCCCGGCCCACAAACAGCGGAATAACCATATGGGGATACACGACCACATCGCGTAACGGTAAAACTGGGGTACTCAGGCGTTCAACCCGTTCTTCACTCATAATACTTCTCCAGGTCGCTGGCTTGGTGTCTGCTACATATCATAGCCTCTAATATGTGGCAGTTCAGATAAACTTCAATAGTTTTGCACAAAAAAAGGGCCAGAATGGCCCTTTTTGCACGATTTCAGCGCTAACTGGGGTAATTATTCACCCGACGCCTGCTTACCTTTCTTCTCATTGTGGTAAATCAGGATAGGTTGCGACTCACCCTGAATCACGGATTCATCGATAACAACCTTACTGACATTATCAACCGAAGGCAGGTCATACATGGTATCAAGCAGCACTGCTTCAACGATAGAACGCAAGCCCCGGGCACCGGTTTTACGGGTCATGGCTTTACGGGCAATAGCCCGCAGCGCATCTTCACGAAACTCCAGCTCCACGCCTTCCATTTCAAACAGCGAGTTATACTGTTTCGTAAGGGCATTTCGTGGCGTCTGCAGAATCTGTACCAGCGCTTCTTCATCCAGCTCGCTTAAGGTAGCCAGTACCGGTAAGCGGCCAATAAATTCCGGGATAAGGCCATATTTAACCAGATCTTCCGGTTCTACCTGCGCCAGCACTTTGCCTTCCTCGGCTAGTTCTTTGCTTTTCACCTGGGCGCCAAAGCCGATGCCGCTGCCCACCTGAACGCGCTGTTCAATGACCTTGTTCAGACCAGCGAACGCACCGCCACAGATAAACAGGATCTTCGAAGTATCTACCTGCACAAACTCTTGCTGTGGATGCTTACGGCCACCCTGCGGTGGTACTGCCGCTACCGTGCCTTCGATCAGCTTCAGCAGCGCCTGTTGCACGCCCTCACCCGACACATCACGGGTGATCGACGGATTGTCTGACTTGCGGGAAATCTTGTCGATTTCATCAATGTAGACAATGCCACGTTCAGCTTTCTCGACATCATAGTCGCATTTCTGCAACAGCTTCTGGATAATATTTTCAACGTCTTCACCCACATAACCGGCTTCGGTCAGGGTGGTGGCGTCGGCCATAGTAAAAGGCACATCCAGGAAACGGGCCATGGTTTCTGCGAGGTAGGTTTTACCTGAACCGGTCGGGCCAATCAGCAGGATATTACTCTTACCGAGTTCGATCTGATCTTTGCCTTTACCGGAGTTCTGCAACCGCTTGTAATGGTTGTATACCGCAACGGCTAATACCTTTTTTGCCAGTTCCTGGCCAATAACGTATTCGTCAAGGTGCTCGCGAATTTCCCGTGGCGTCGGTAATTTGTCCGGGCCATCCTGCGGCGCGATATTCTGGATCTCTTCACGCAGAATATCGTTGCACAAATCGACACACTCATCACAGATAAACACCGAAGGTCCGGCGATCAACTTGCGTACTTCGTGCTGACTTTTCCCACAAAAGGTACAAAACAACGGCTTTTCGCCATTACCTTGGGTTTTATCAGTCATACTACTCTCCGTTTCGCTGCGTCAGAATACCGTCTACTACACCATAGTCGACAGATTCCTGAGCGCCCATAAAATAATCACGATCGGTATCTTTTGCCACCTGTTCAACCGATTTGCCGGTATTCTCTGCCAGCATCCGATTCAGCTTATCTTTTATATCAAGAATCTGCCGCGCGTGAATTTCAAAATCTGAAGCCTGGCCCTGGAATCCACCTAACGGCTGATGAATCATTACCCGCGAGTTTGGCAGGCAGAAGCGTTTACCTTTGCTGCCACCGGCTAACAGGAAGGCGCCCATACTGGCGGCCTGCCCCATACAAACGGTGCTAACGTCAGGCTTTATAAAACGCATTGTATCATAGATGGCCATCCCGGCTGTCACCACGCCACCTGGCGAATTGATGTACAGGTAGATATCTTTGTCGGGATTGTCCGACTCCAGAAACAATAACTGGGCAACAATCAGATTCGCCATATGGTCGTCAATCTGACCCACGCAAAAAATCACCCGCTCTTTTAATAGCCGCGAATAGATGTCGTACGAGCGTTCTCCCTTAGCTGTTTGTTCAACAACCATAGGCACCAGTTGCGCCATAGGCGTGTTTGCCAACTCAGACATAATTACAACTCCTGAAATAAAAAATGGCTCGTATAAGATTATACGAGCCATTAAACCAAGTTGTTGTGGATGCCGTCAATCTTCCTGTGACGGTTCCCGCAACCTTATTTCTGTTTCGGGTTCATCAGCTCATCAAAGCTGGCTTTCTTCGCCTTAACTTTCGCCTGGCTCAGAATG
>CAYWXF010000130.1:0-2551 GCA_964462025.1 uncultured Pseudomonas sp.
ACGGTTTACCGGCCATTGAGATCACATAAGTACTGAGCGCTTCACTACCATGGCGTGCCACAATATCGCAGGTATCCAGCACCTCCTGCACGTCGGCAGAAGGCTGCCAGTTTTTCGGGAATAACGGCCTGCGGTTAGCCAGCTCAGTCAGTAAAAACGCCTGGCGGGCACTTTCATCCCAGGCGCTGTAATCGCCAAGCCCCAGATGTTGGGTAAGCTCGGCAAACACCTGAGCATGGCGGCCGGCATCCTGGCGGATATCCAGTTTTAACAGCGTTAAACCAAAGGCATAAGCGCGGCGAAGAGTATCGAGCAAGCGGCCATTGGCGATCACGGCCATGCCAGAGTCGAGTAAGGACTGATAACAAAGCATCAATGGCTCAAGCAGTTGCTGATTATGCCAGATTAAATCCTGTGGCCGTTGCAATCTGTCATGTTTCAGGGCCTCAGTCAGCCAGTCACGGCTGCGTAGCAGGCCGGTTTGCAACTGATTCAGCACCACCCGGTACGGCTCACTGGCATCCCCGGCTGCTTCGCGCAGCGCATCGTTGGCCTGATACATCGACAATTCACTGCTTAGCTGATCTAAATCGGCAACAAATAAATCGGCCGCTTTCCAGCGGCTTAACAGCAAAACCTGCCGGGTCACTTTGGCGGTGACAAAAGGGTTACCGTCGCGGTCGCCGCCCATCCAGGAGGAAAACTTCACCGGCGCGGCGTCCGGTGCCAGACCAGTACCGGTAGCACTTAGCAGTTTCTGATCCAGCTCCCGTAAAAAGTCGGGAATCGCCTGCCATAATGAGCTTTCAATTACCGCAAAGCCCGATTTGGCCTCATCAACCGGGGTGGGCCGCTGCTCACGAATTTCATTGGTATGCCAGGCCTGGGCGATCAGCTCACTTAACCTCAGCTCAACTTTTTGCTGGCGTGCCGCTGTTAATTCCTGCTCCAGCTCGGTTAAACAGCCAGCAATTTCTGTCAGCTTATGAATAAGGGTGCGCCGCGATACTTCGGTCGGGTGCGCAGTCAGCACCAGCTCAATCGATAAATTGGCCACCGCTTGTTTTACTTTGCCGTTATCGAGCTTTTTTTCGTCCAGCAGGCTGAACAGCTCCTGCAGGGGCTCGGGCTTTTCAATACTGGCGTGACCTATCCGGCTGATGGTGTGATGCTGCTCAGCTAAGTTAGCCAGGTTTAAAAACTGGGCAAACGCCCGGGCGACCGGCAATAATTCATCGTCGCTCAGGCTTCGCAGTACCTGTTTCAGCTTGTCGGCCTGCAGCTCTTCGCCCTGGCGCGCGGCTTTGGAGAGCATGCGGATTTGTTCTACCCGTTCAAGTACGGCATCGCCCAGTTGCTGCCGGATAGTCTCGCCCAGTTGGGTGCCCAGCAAGCCAACATTGGTTTTCAGTGCAGCGTAATGGTCCATTTCAGTATCTCTGTTTTGCTAATCTGATTGATTAAGTATGACGAATAACTCCACCCTAGCCTGTTATCAACTGGTACTCAACTATGATAGGTTACAAAAGCAGCAACGCAATTGGTAAGACCAAATTACCAGCGTTTTCTGTCTGCAATAAAAAAACCCGCTTTGCCGGCGGGTTTTGTTCCAAACTGACTGCGACTTAGCAGCTATTACTCAATAATGATTTCAAACAAGCCGCGCATATTAGCGTTAGCCGCGTCTGAGCGCAGCTCGGCAGGCCGGGCCTCATATTGTGCCGGGTTGGTCTGGCCAAAACCGATGGTTTTAAAGCGGTTGGCAGCGATGCCCTCGCTAACCAGAAAGCTTTTAATTGCCTCGGCGCGACGCTCACTCAGGGCCTGATTATACGCTTTAGTGCCGCTGGCCGAGGTATAACCGGCGATCCGCACTTTAGCATCAGGGTTAGCCTTAAGCGTTTGCACATGCCGGCGCAAAATCTGTTTGGTTTGCGGATTTAACTCTGCCGTATCAAAGTTAAAATGCACATCTTCCAGCACCAGTACTACCGGCTTTGGCATGACCTCAGCTGCCGGCTGCACCTTTGCGACAGCAGCAGGTGCGGCAACAGACTCAGGTGCCGCGGTTGCTGCCTGGCGTGGCTGATTATCACCAAACCGGTAAACCAGCCCTAAGGAATACAGGTCGACATCGCCATCGTTTCCGACTAAATCATCAACCCGGTAACGCTCTGCCTCCAGCCGCACCGTAAAGGCGGTAGAAATGTCATACTGCAAACCCAGGCCAAACTTATGCTTGGTGTAATTGTCCTGCTGGTTGTAACGTGTCGTACTGATTAAACCGTTGCTGCTAAAGCGGGTTTTAGTGTCATTTCGGGTGACGCCAATCCGGCCAAAAGCCGAAAAACGGTCAGTGAACGGCAATATCCCGACGATATCAAGATTCAAGCCCTTAAAGTCGGCGATGCCGCTAAAGTTGGTCTGGGGCAGGGTATCCGCCAGAAAACCAAAGGGGCCGAGGTCAAAAAAGCCGCCTTCGAGCGCCAGGTAACGGCTAAACTGATAGCCAAGGTAAACTTTGTAGCCTGCGCTACTGTCGTCAACTGCC
>CAYWXF010000130.1:2561-2831 GCA_964462025.1 uncultured Pseudomonas sp.
CGGTGCTATCAACGCTGGCTTTCGATTTACCAATATTCATCCCGGCCGACCAACCATTTTCTTTATAGTTGCTGTAGTCAGCCGCCTGGGCACTAACCGCGATCGTAGCCGGCAGGCAACCGGCAACCAACAGGCTGACGAACACCCGGTTTAACATTGTAGAATTTTTCATGTCATTATCTCTTTTTCAGATGATCAGCCGTGATTACGGCTTGGTCACTGTATTGGCATCCAGGGTGACTTGTTCGGTCACGGAAAATAAACGACCGG
>CAYWXF010000131.1:0-2802 GCA_964462025.1 uncultured Pseudomonas sp.
GGATATTTCCGAACATAACCCCGTGGTAAAACCACGGGCTACGGTTGGGTGGTCGCGTACGGTGGGGCGGTCGGGTACGGGGGGCGGTCGCGTACGGTGGGGTGGTGGCGGTGCGGTGATTTCGTACATTAATATAAGGTGGCGGGATGACGGGGCTTGCGGCATGATTTTGCGATGCGCCGGGTTCGACGATATTACGAGGGCGGCTACTATTTTTTCACGGTAGTCACCTACAAACGCCAGAAATTTCTCACAGAACCTGATGTCATTCAGGCGCTGCGCTACGCCATTGCCGAAACCATGAAAACCCACCCGTTTGAAATCGAGGCCTGGGTTATCATGCCCGATCACATGCACTGCGTCTGGATCGTCGACGACGACAAAATCCCCCTACGCTGGTCAAAAATCAAAGCCCTGACAACCAAAGCACTGAGCCGCTTCAGTCACAAGTCCGACTCTGATCTCATCAACTGCAGCTCACGCAAACGCCGCAAATACGGCAAGCTCTGGCAGCACAGCTACTGGGAACACACCATCCGTGACGAAACCGAGCATGAGCTGTATATGCTTTATTGCTGCTATAATCCGGTAAAACACGGCTATGTTGAAAATGCCCTCGACTGGCCATATTCAACATTGAAGCGGTATCTGGCCAGCGGCAAATACCCCGAAGAATGGGCGCATATTGATGTAAGCTGGCTGGATGATGTATTCGGATCTCATGAGCGGTAACTATGGATAATGTCAGATTAGATAAGTGGCTGTGGGCAGCGCGGTTTTTCAAGACGCGGAGCCTGGCGCGGCAGGTTGTGCAGGCCGGCAAAGTGCAGGTGGACGGGCAGAAGGCCAAACCGGCGAAAACCATTACCGTCGGCCAGTTGATCAAGCTGCCGCGTGGTTACGATGTGATGGATGTCGAGGTGCTGGAACTGAGCGAACAGCGTCGCGGCGCGCCCGAGGCGCAGAAGTTGTATCGAGAAACCGAGGAATCCGCCGAACGCCGCGAAAAAAATGCCGAGCTGCGCAAAATGAACGCCCTGCTAAGCCCCCACCCAGACCACAAACCCGACAAACGCGAACGCCGCCAATTGATGAAATTTAAAGACCAGTAGCCCGTGGTTCCACCACGGGAAAAACCTGCCATCACGCACATCGTTACCACCGAGCCGTAGCCCGTGGTTCCACCACGGGTAAAATCCGCCATCACGCACATTATTTATATCATCGGGCATGCCCCGTGGTAGAACCACGGGCTACATATTTACAAATCTTCGGGGGTGAAGCGGTATTCGGTGCGGCAGTATTCGCAGGTCATGGTGATGACGCCTTCGGCGGCGAGGATTTCCTGCAGCTCGTCGGCGGGCACGCTGGCCAGGGCCTCGAGGGTGCGCTCGCGCGAGCAGCCGCAGCGGAAGTTCACCGGCTGGGCCGGATACAGCTCCACCTGCTCCTCATGGTACAAACGCACCAGCACCTCCTCGCCCGGCAGGGTAAACAGCTCCGCCGGGGTGATGGTGTCGGTCAGCGTCTCCAGATGCCGGAAGCCCTCAAGATCCAATCCGGCCGCGGGCATCACCTGCAAAAACATACCGGCAGCGTGCTCGCCATCGGCAAACAGCCACAGCCGCGTATGCAACTGCTCGGACTGGGTAAAATAGCCCTCAATAATTTCCGCGATGCTGTCGCCTTCGCCGCTGACCACGCCCTGGTAGCGTTCACCGCGAGTTGGCGTTAAGGTAATGACCAGCTGCGCCTTGCCCATCAGGCTGCGCAAGTTTTCCTGGTGCGGCTCAAGGTCGGCGCGCAGCCGGGCAATGCCGCGCAACTGCTGATCATGCTCGCCATTTACCGCGATAAAATTAACCGGACCATCGCCCTGCAACTGAATCGCGATATGACCCTCAAACTTCAGGGTCGCGACCAGCAGCGACGTGGCCGCCATCAGCTCGCCCAGCAGCCGCTGAACCGGCGCCGGATAGGAATGGCCCAGTAACATCCGCTGGTAGCTGCTGCTCAGTTGCACCAGCTCGCCGCGCACATCGCGGTCAATGAAACTGTAGCGGAGAAGTTGGTCTGTGGGATAATTCATAGGCTGTCATCTTCTGGTCAAAAGGTGCTGGTATAAAAGGTGCCTGCATTATATCAGATTTCACCCAATTTGATCTGTTCACGTAGTGGTGAAAGGGCTAGAATGGAATTGGAATTGCTACTTCACAAAATTATAACGAAAGCGAAAACAGAGCATCAGACATACAATGAATCAACTGACTAACCGCTTGCGACAGCCGACCCTGTGGCGCTATGGCCTGTGGACCCTGACCGCGATCGCGGCGCTGCTGGCCACCTGGCTGCTGGCGCGGCTGACGTGGCAGTTGCTGACTCCGGTGGCTGAGCCGGTCAGCGGACCCTTGCCGCCAACCCGCCAGGCCGCGAATGCACAGATTAACGTAAACGCTATCGCCGGGCTCAAGCTGTTCGGTGACGCCGCCGCGCCCGCGCAGCAACGCGTGGCCAATGCCCCCAAAACCAGCCTGAACGTGCGACTGCTTGGCGTATCTGCCAGCAATTATCCGCTGCGTTCGGCCGCCATCATTGAACGCAGCGGCCAGCAGGAAGTCTATGTAGTCGGCGACCAGCTGAGCGGCTCGCAGGTTACCGTTGAAGAAATCTATGCTGACCGCGTTATCCTCGACAATCAGGGGCGTCTGGAAACGCTTGAGTTAGAGGGGATTGGGGAGCTGGGGCCGGGGTTGTCGTTGACGTTGGAAGGTGGGCCCCGTGGTGGAACCACGGGCTACGAGG
>CAYWXF010000132.1:0-2737 GCA_964462025.1 uncultured Pseudomonas sp.
CATCAGCTCATCAAAGCTGGCTTTCTTCGCCTTAACTTTCGCCTGGCTCAGAATGTAATCAATGGCCTGTTCTTCCAGCGCCACATTACGAACCTGCTGCATCAGCTGCTCGTTACCTTTGTAGTAGGCAACCACTTCCTGCGGATCTTCATAGGCAGAAGCGTTGGTTGCGATAATTTCGTCTACTTTGGCTTCGTCAACTTTCATTTCATTGCTGCGAATCACTTCGCCCAGCAGCAGACCAACTTTAGCGCGCTCTTTCGCCTGCTCTTCAAACAGGTTAGCCGGCAGTTCAGGCATCTGAGCCTGGTTACCACCAAAACGCTGCATCGCCTGACGACGCAAATGGTCAACTTCCTGATCGATCATCGCGGACGGTACGTCCACTTCGTTGTTTTCGACCAGACCTTTCAGAACCTGTTCTTTTACTTTGCTCTTAACGGTGTTTTTCAGTTCGCGTTCCATGTTCTTACGCACTTCAGCGCGCAAGGCATCAACGCCACCTTCGGTGACGCCGAACTGAGCAACAAACTCTTCATTCATCTCAGGCAGTTCTGGCTCTTCAACTTTCTTGGCCACAATCGCGAACTGCGCTTCTTTACCTTTCAGATTCTCAGCGTGGTAATCTTCCGGGAAAGTCACGTCGATAGTCTTCTCTTCACCAGCTTTCATGCCAATGATTTGATCTTCAAAACCTGGAATCATGCGGCTCTGACCAAGTTCCAGAGCGAAATCTTCGGCTTTTCCGCCTTCGAATTCTTCGCCGTCTACAGAACCGGTGAAGTCGATGGTGATACGATCACCTTTTTTCGACTTACGCTTCACTTCTTTCCAGCCTGCGTGCTGCTTGCGCAACGTTTCCAGCATGGTATCAACATCAGCGTCAGTTACTTCAACTTCAGGTTTTTCAACAGTCAGCTTGTCCAGCGCTTTCACTTCAACTTCCGGATACACTTCGAAAGTCGCAGTGAATTCTAAATCTTTGCCCGTTTCATTTACGGTTGGCTCAATAGCAGGTGGTCCGGCTGGGTTCAGCTTTTCCTGCATAATCGCTTCAAAGTACTTGCTCTGCATCAGGTTAGAGGCAGCCCGCGAGCGTGCTTCTTTACCATAAAGTTTCTGCAGCACATTCGGCGGTACCTTACCTTTCCGGAATCCTTTGATCTGGCGGTCACGGTACTCTTCTTTGAGCAGACGCTTTACTTCGTTTTCGATCGTTTCAGCCGGCACTGTGATCGTGGCGCGGCGTTCTAATCCTTGGGTTTTCTCTACAGAAACCTGCATTGCGTAATTACCTCGGCTTCGCTATTGGCCTTGAGCCCACTACCAGTCGGGGCCCTTCAAAATGACGCAGCATTATAGCGAAGCGGGCCGCCATAGTCGAGTAGTGGAGTGTTTTTTTGCCGGATTAACCAGCACGGGGCTTTACAGAAAAATCAGTTGGTCTGAATAACCTGACAATCGCGGCCGCGATCTTTTGCCTGATAAACCGCTTTATCGACCATCTGTATCAGCATATCAACATCATAGCTGCGATCCGGAACCAGGGTGGCAATACCAATACTGACAGTAATTGACTGCGCGATCAGCTGATTATCGTTCAGCTCGCGAATCCGCGCCAGTACTCGCTCAGCCTGGGCGGCGGCTTCCCGGGGTTCCAGCTCCGGGCTGACAATAAAAAATTCATCACCACCATAGCGAGCCACAACTTCAGCGCTACGCTGAAAGGTGGTCTCCAGCACACCTGCAACTGCCCGTAACGCAGCATCACCGGCTACATGTCCCTGCTTATCATTGAAGGCCTTAAAGTGATCGACATCGACCATAAACAGGGTCAGCCGTGACTGATTACGCACCGCGCGATTAAGTTCCTGCTCCAGAGCCTGATCCAGGCCACGCCGGTTAACCAGACGGGTCAGGCTGTCCTCACGGGCAAGCTGGGCCAATCGTGCATTAGCGCGCAGCAATTCGGCCTCGGCTACACGCAACTTGGTCTCGGTATGATGGCGGGCAATGGTATTGGTGATCATATCCGCAACCAGGCGCATCTGATGAACATCGCTATCGGTCCAGAGACACTGGCGGTTGACTAAGTCGCAACCAACAAAGCCGATCAGCTTTTTCTCAAGATACATGCCGACCGCCATCATCGACTTAATGCTTTCATGTTCCAGTTCGGCGCGGAAGCCGCTGGCGGCCGCAGGCAGATCGTCCAGCTTGCTGACCACCACTAACCCGGTACTGAGCATTTGCTCAAAAAACCAGGGCATGGCGGCAGAGGGAATATCCTGCAGTTCGTCCTTATGGGCGCTGATCTCTGAATTGGTCCATTCATGGGTATTGCTCATAGCTGAATGGTCATCATTGAACAGAAACACATAGCAGCGATCTTTACGATCCCCGTGGCCGAGGGCGGCGAGGGCCTGTTCAATATATAACTGGGTATCTTCAATCGAGCAGTTAATGAGCTGGGCACTTATCGCTGAAATAAGCATCCCGAACGAAGCAGAAGCATCATGTGATGGCAGGGATTTGATTTTGTTTTCAGCGGATTGCGGCATTTTTATTGTTGTTTTTCTTGCTGCGGTTAAATAGTAACCGCATTATATCCACGGCTTCATCACAATGTAAACTAACAACAACTCAACGCTTGCATAAAAGAGGTTAAAAAAAAGAAAAAAGTGGTCGGCGAGACTGGATTCGAACCAGCGACCCCTTGTACCCAAAACAAGTGCGC
>CAYWXF010000133.1:0-2716 GCA_964462025.1 uncultured Pseudomonas sp.
TACGACGCCGCTCGAAATCTTCGAGTTGTTGTAGCTCTTCTTTTGTTAGCTTCATTGGTGAAACATCCATAGGACTTTGACTATCCTCAGAGTAGGCTTAAAATGATGTTTACGCCAGTTAAGTGTGACTCCGAGTGTAATCAAATTCAAGCATTGGTTTGATTACTTTTGCGTCTATACGATCGATAACTCAGGTAAAAAACGTTCTAAAAAATCTGAGATCAAAGCTGGTAATCACCAACTGTTGTGATAAAGTTGGTGGCTGGTTGAGGGAGTAGCCGGAAGCAACACAAGGATTCATCTGTGTGACCGCTTCGTTCAGTTTCCACAACTGACACAAAATAAAAAAATAAAGCTGTCATGGAATATTCCGAGTATTAATTCCTTGAAAAACAATTAGATACAGTTTTAATCGCACCAGAGATCTATGATCTTCCGCTGGTGAGGTTTCCTGTTGCGCACAGATATATCCACAGCTTATCCACATTCCTTATGACGTCCGCGACTGGCTTGCAGCCCGCGCCTGTGGCATCCTAATTACTTATCAAGTTCAACCAAAACAGCAGGCCAACTATGACCGCATCTGTACCAGAAAACCCGTTCATCCTGGTTGATGGATCCTCGTATCTTTTTCGCGCATTTTACGCACCGCCGCATCTGACGAATTCAGCAGGCGAACCTACGGGCGCGATCTATGGAGTGGTCAATATGTTGCGCAGCCTGCTGAAAAAATACGGGCCCACACATATGGCGGTGGTATTTGATGCCAAGGGTCCGACCTTCCGTAACGACATGTACACCGAATATAAAAGTAACCGGCCGCCAATGCCCGATGATCTGCGTCAGCAAATCGAGCCACTGCATAAAATCGTTAAAGCGCTGGGTTTGCCGCTGCTCTGCATTGACGGCGTTGAAGCGGACGATGTGATCGGCACATTAGCGCAGCAAGCCGGAGATGAGGGGCGTTTTACGCTGATCAGCACCGGTGATAAAGACATGGCGCAGTTAGTGAACGGCAATGTCATGCTGATCAATACCATGACCGACACCTTGCTAGATACCGAGGGCGTACAGAATAAGTTCGGCGTAAAACCGTCGCAGATTATCGATCTGCTGGCATTAATGGGTGACAGCTCAGATAACATCCCCGGGCTGCCGAAAGTTGGCGAGAAAACCGCACTGGCAATGTTGCAGGGCATGGGTAGCATAGACGCTATGCTGGAAAATCCGGAGGCGCTGGCCGAACTGAGTTTTCGCGGTGCGAAAACCATGCCGGAGAAGATCCGCGAACATGAAGATATCCTGTTGCTGTCACGTGAGCTGGCGACCATCAAGCTGGATGTCGAGCTCGACTTCAGCCCCGATCAGCTGCAGATTGAACCGGCAGATCAGGAGCAGCTGATTGAACTGTACAAAGAGTGTGAATTCCGTCGCTGGCTGGCAGAAGTGCTCGAGCAGGGGCCTGCCTCAGAAGTGGGACAGCGCCGTAGCAGTGAAGCACCCTCAGCACCGACCGAGGCAGACGCCATTGCCCACGACGACTATCAGGTGATCACCAGCGAAGCTGATTTGAACGACTGGCTGGCGCAACTGAAAGCCGCCGATCACTTCGCCTTTGATACGGAAACCACCAGCCTCAATTACATGGAGGCCGAGTTGGTTGGGGTCTCTTTTGCCGTCGAGCCTGGCAAAGCGGCCTATGTGCCGGTTGCCCACGATTATCCGGGCGCGCCCGATCAGCTTGATCGCAGCAAAGTGCTGGCGCTGTTGAAGCCGCTCCTTGAAGCCGAAAAGCCCGCCAAGATCGGCCAGAACCTCAAATACGACAGCCATATTCTGCGTCGCTATGACATCCATCTGAATGGTATTGCCAACGACACCATGCTGGCTTCTTACGTTTTTAACAGCGTGGGGTCGCGCCATGATATGGATACCCTGAGCCTGCACTACCTGGGGCACCGTGCGATCAGTTTCGAAGATGTCGCCGGTAAAGGCGCCAAACAGCTGACCTTTAACCAGGTCGGACTCGAACAGGCCGGCCCTTATGCGGCTGAGGATGCCGACGTAGCGCTGCGGCTGCACCAGAAATTATGGGGTGAAGTCAGTACCGTGCCGTCGCTGCAGAAGGTGCTGACAGAAATTGAATTGCCGCTGATTCCGGTACTGGTGAATATGGAACAGCGCGGCGTGCAGATTGACGCCCAGCTGTTGGCGCGGCAGAGCCATGAAATTGCCAAGGAGCTGCAGGAACTGGAGCAACAGGCTTACACCATCGCCGGCGAAGAATTTAATCTGGGCTCGCCCAAGCAGTTGCAACAGATCCTGTTTGAGAAACTGATGCTACCGGTACAAAAAAAGACGCCGAAAGGTGCGCCTTCTACCGCGGAAGAGGTGTTACTTGAGCTTGCCCATGATTATCCGCTACCCGACGTGATTATGCGTCACCGCGGCCTGAGCAAGCTGAAATCTACCTATACCGACAAGCTGCCAAAAATGGTGAATCCGCGCACGAATCGGATCCACACGTCATATCATCAGGCGGTGACCGCTACCGGCCGGCTGTCGTCCAGTGATCCGAACCTGCAGAATATTCCGATCCGCACCGAAGCCGGGCGGCGGGTACGCAAAGCCTTCACTGCTCCTGAAGGCTATAAGATTATGGCTATCGACTATAGCCAGATCGAACTGCGGATCATGGCGCATCTGTCACAGGATC
>CAYWXF010000134.1:0-242 GCA_964462025.1 uncultured Pseudomonas sp.
GAGGTGATCGCCGTCACCGCAGTGGATGAGCAGCATGCTATTTACCGGTGGGCGAACCAGGGCGCTCATCTTGATTTTGCAGCAGCCGGGGTCTCGGTTTTAACGGCGCGCCATGGGGGCGTGTTAGGCAAAGAAACAGGCACCTCAATAGCGGCGCCAGTAGTGACTGCTCTGCTGGCCTGCGTAATGTCCGACCAACGCGATAATAGCTGGCAGCAGAGCAGATACGAGCTGCTGAAGCA
>CAYWXF010000134.1:252-725 GCA_964462025.1 uncultured Pseudomonas sp.
GTCATGGCCTGCTGCAGCCTCCCGCTCCTAAAATCTAAATCGAAAATGAACCGAGCCCAGGGTTTCCTGATAGTCTGCACCGGGGTCATTGGACTGGAAATCGGCGTATTCGGCTTTAGCGACGACCGACAGGTAATCGTTGACCGGAATCGTCCAGTTTAACTCAGCAACGTGGCGCTTATCTTCCCGGGCCTGGCCGAGCCCGGGCATATCCGCCTGATAATCCCGTTGCTGAAAATTCCAGCCCAGTTCAAGTGTCTGGTCACGATTCCAGAGCTGAAAACCTTTGCTCAGCTTCACCCGCCAGGTATGTCCGTGGAAATCAAAAGCGTCTGCTGTGGCATCTTCATCATCAAAGGTGTAGCCAGCCGTAATGAAGCTTTTGCCCTCATCCGAAAACCAGAATAAATCGGCTCCGTAACTTTCGGTATCCGCATCACGAACCGTTAAATCGGTGAAGCGCTTCTCCGCTT
>CAYWXF010000134.1:735-2716 GCA_964462025.1 uncultured Pseudomonas sp.
CACTGATCCGCCAGAAAAAGTGGTTATCGATGAGTTTAGATGCATATAACGTACTCTGATTAAAAACAAGGAAATCACTGTCGCCCAGATCAGCGTCCGCATCATGCCGGCTTAGGCCGAGCGTGAACCAGTCAAAGCGGTAACTGATGTCGCCGTGTAGTATCTGCAGGTCCAGGTCAAAGGCATCGAAATCCTGATAGCTGTACGATAAATAATCGTAGCCCGCACTGAGCTCAAAACGCTCAGTTGGTGTCCAGGTACCAGCGACGGCCAGTTCGGTTACCCAGGCGGTGTCAGCCTGGCCAGTCGCGGTGTCGATTTCATCGACGCTGACGTTACTATCGTACTGGTAGCCAGCTGCCAACTCGCCGGTAAATTCAAAATCGGATGCGCCAGGTGCTGTGCTAGCTGAAGCGACGGTTGCAGCGCCAGCGCACGCCAGTGCAACTGCCAGAAAAGTTTTAGTCCGTTGCATCTTAATTCTCCGCAAATGTGCCTAATAAAACGCCGGCGCGAATGCGCCGGCAACAGGTAAGACTCAGTCGACGGTTAGATTCCGCCGCGTGCGCGAATCGCTTTACGTACCGTGCCTTCGACTTCAGCGGAAACTGCGCCCCGGACTTTATCAGCAACTAAATCGCCGACTTGATCCGATACTTGTTCGGTTACAGCGCCCTGTGCTGCACCGCTGACGGCCTGATTGACCGATGTATTGACTGCGCCTTGCACGTTTTGCGCGACCTGGGCTGCTTCATTGGCCTGAGCACCAGCGTTGGCAACTGCCTCGGCGGCAACTGTTAAACCTGCAGTGGCCGCTTCGTTCGCGACACCGCCAGCCATATCAAGGCCTTCAGTGCTGATGTCCGTTGCGGTATCTGTTGTTTCATCCGTGTCGGCACTGGCTTGTGCGTCTGCGTCGGCACTGGCATCACCACCAGCACTGATCTGAGCCTGGTCCTGTGGCTCAGAGGCAGACTGCGTTTGCACCGCGACGCCCGCTTCTGCCTGGGCATTGACCTCGGCCGAGCCTGACATGTCGACAGTAGTGGCCAGCGAGGCGGTTGAGCCCAGTGCCAATGCGATACTAATAAAAGTTGGTTTCAGTAGTGTTTTCATGGTTCGTACCTCCAGTTTGTCAGTAGTGACATGAAGGTAACGACTCAGGCTGGTGATCTATTCCCGGAGGACGAAAATAAAAAAAGTGCCTGACCAGCAGGCACTTTAGTATTTATCGTGCAGTTGAACTATGACGCTGTATCTACATTCGCGGCCCGCGCCCTCGCAAAGCGCCGAAAACCAGAGAAACAACGAGTAGAATAAGGAATATATAGAAGATTATCTTGGCAATCTCAGCTGCAGCTCCGGCAATACCACCAAAACCCAGCACTGCCGCAATAAGTGCAATAACCAGAAAAATTAATGCCCAACGTAACATAGTGTGCTCCTTGTTGAGTTGCGTCCCTCTAAGCAAATACCATAATTGGATATTATGCAAATTTATTAACGAGAGCAGCTACTTGGCGCGGGCGAGAATGCGGTCCAGGTGATTGGCAAAAGCCATGCGATCGCGCTGGCTTAAAGGGGCCGGGCCGCCGCTCTGGATGCCGCTACTGCGCAGGGTATCCATGAAATCGCGAATGTTCAGGCGGCCGCGGATATTGTCGCTGGTAAATAATTCGCCGCGCGGACTCAGTGCCTGCCCGCCTTTCTCAATCACTTCAGCTGCGAGCGGGATATCGCTGGTGATCACCAGATCACCCGGTTCGGTGCGTTTGACGATTTCATCGTCGGCAACGTCGAAACCGGAGCCGACCTGCAGGGTGCTGATAACTTTTGACGGCGGCACCCGCAGTGGCTGATTGGCCACCAGAATCAGGGGAATGGCTTTGCGCTCTGCAGCGCGGTACAAAATTTCTTTAACGACACCAGGACAAGCGTCGGCATCCACCCATATTTTCATTTAAAACCCTGAATCTGGTTG
>CAYWXF010000135.1:0-2692 GCA_964462025.1 uncultured Pseudomonas sp.
CAACCGTGGCGCAGGCCAATCCGGTACTCTACATGGTCAACGCCTTCCGTTATGGTTTTCTGGGTATATCCGATGTTGGCCTGGCGGTATCGCTGAGCGTTATCATCGGCTTTAATATTGTATTCTTTGCAGTGGCGTACATCCTGCTGCAACGTGGCGTGGGTATTCGTTCGTGAAGGCAGAGTCACGCGCAGTAACCACCAATCAGCATGGCAATCACGAAGACTTAGTTGCGGTGGTGATGCGCCATCTGCGCTCACCGTTTCGCAAGCCTATTCAGGAACATAATCGCGAAGCCTTTCAGCAGGCGCAGCAGCTGGTCGCCGACTGGGATGGCCCGCTGATCCTCGATTCCTGCTGTGGAGTGGGTGAGAGCACGGCTTGGCTGGCCGAGCAGAATCCTGATGCGCTGGTGATTGGTGTTGATAAATCGGCGCACCGCCTGGGGCGACATGCGCACTATGAGCGTGCCGAAGCCGGTACGCGTTATCTGCTGGTACGGGCCGATTTACATGATTTCTGGCGGCTGGCGCTGGAAGCCCACTGGCAACTGAGTCAGCACCATATTCTTTATCCGAACCCCTGGCCGAAAGCCGCGCACTTGTCACGACGCTGGCACGGCGGGCCGGTCTGGCCTTATGTTATTGGCCTGGGTGGTGAATTGGTTATGCGATCGAACTGGGTGATTTATCTGACTGAGGTGGCGAGCAGCCTGGCCCTGGTGAACTGTTCGGCCAGAATTCATCCGCTTTTGGCTAATCATGAGCCGGTGACGCCTTTTGAGCGTAAATATCAGCACAGCGGCCAGCAATTGTGGGAGTTACGAGCGAACTTACCCGAAGATGGTCGCTATTTTTCGGCGATCGAGGCAGAATAGTTGCCCGGTTTTTCTGAACACGAAAAGGATACGCAGTTGAGCGATCAGGTTTTTGCGGAAGTCAGTCAGGAAGCCTTGCTGAAGATCTTTACGATCCCGGAAGCGCCCGATTCGACCCTGGGAAAAATTGAAAAGCACTTATCCGAAAATCTGATGGGTTTTCTGGGTGAGCGTATTGTTGCGCGTGAAAAGCCGCTGCATGAAATTGAGCAGAGCTTCCGTGATAGCAGCGTGCCCGAACAACCCCGCTACGTGTCCGATCATACCGAATTTCTGCTGAATAACCTGGTTGCTCATTCGGTACATACCTCGTCGCCACGCTTTATTGGCCATATGACCTCAGCACTGCCGTATTTTCTGCTGCCGCTCGCCAAGCTGATGGTGGGGCTGAACCAGAACCTGGTTAAGATTGAAACCTCAAAGGCGTTTACCCCGCTCGAGCGCAATGTGCTGGGGATGTTGCATCACCTGGTTTATCAGCGCGATGACGCCTTTTATCAGCGCTGGATGCACAGCGCCCAGCATTCACTTGGTGCTATGTGTTCAGGCGGCACCATCGCGAACGTTACGGCGCTGTGGGTGGCGCGCAATATGCTATTGAAGCCGGACGGCGATTTCTCCGGCATCAGCAACGAAGGCCTGGCTGCCGCGCTGGCCCATTACGGCTATAAACGGCTGACGGTGATGGTTTCTGAGCGCGGCCACTACTCATTGAGCAAAGCCGCTGATGTACTGGGTATTGGCCGGCGCAACCTGATTGCGATTCCGACCGACAGCGAAAACCGCATACGCACGGATAAACTGCGCGAAGCCTGTGCCGAGGTGGTCGCTGATGGCGGCAAGGTATTAGCTATTGTGGGTGTGGCCGGCGCTACGGAAACCGGACATATTGATCCCTTAAATGAACTGGCAGACATCGCTGCTGAAGTTGGTGCTCACTATCATGTTGATGCGGCATGGGGCGGCGCCACACTGATGTCGGGTACATACCGTAAACTGCTGGCTGGTACCGAACGGGCTGATAGCGTAACCATAGATGCGCACAAGCAAATGTATGTACCTATGGGGGCTGGCATGGTGCTGTTCCGCGAGCCGAGTATGGTACGGGCGATTGAACATCACGCTGAATATGTGATCCGGCACGGCTCGAAAGATTTAGGTGCGCATACCATGGAAGGCTCGCGTCCGGGCATGGCGATGCTGGTTTATTCAGCCTTGCACGTAATGGGCCGCCGCGGCTATGAATTGCTTATCGATCAGAGTATCGAACGGGCGCATGAATTTGCCGAGCTTATTAATGCGCAGGATGATTTTGAAGTTATTACTGATCCGCAGTTGTGCATCCTGACCTATCGCTTTATTCCGGCCAAGGTCAAGCAGGTGATTGCCCAGGCCAACGCCGAGCAAATCCGGCGCATCATGCCACATCTGAATGCGCTGACCCGCTTTATCCAGAAACGTCAGCGTGAAACCGGAACCTCATTTGTGTCGCGGACCAAACTGACGCCGGCGCATTACTTCCGCGAACCGACGGTGGTATTTAGGGTCGTGCTGGCTAATCCACTCACAACGCCAGCCATGTTAGCGGAGATCCTGCAGGAACAGCGCGAGATCGCCGGCCAGGCGATGAGCCTGCGCGGGGCGCTTTATACTGAGTTGCGGGAGCTGGGACTGGTCAGAGAACAGTCCCGGTAGGTTTAAGCTTTAAGATGAACGATCAAACTGCAGGTTGTCGATAAGCCGGGTTTTACCGGCAAAGGCGGCAACCAGCACCACCAGTTCTTTATCGTCGGCGTCGGCCTGTAGTAAATCCTC
>CAYWXF010000136.1:0-2671 GCA_964462025.1 uncultured Pseudomonas sp.
AGGACATCGCCCTTTCACGGCGGTAACAGGGGTTCGAATCCCCTAGGGGACGCCACGCTTTACTGACCTGCCAGTTCCAGCAGGAATGGTTCCATAATAGTCGCTATCTTATCCTGAGCCTGACGGTTCGGATGAATACCGTCGTTCTGCATTAAATCCTCATCTTCAATAATCTGTTCCATAAAAAACGGCACCAGTGGCACGTCTTTGGCTTCGGCTACGGTCGGGAAAATATTCGCGAACAAGGCACTGTAACGGGCGCCATAATTTGGTGGTATGCGGATCTGGCTTAATGCTACCGTAGCCCCCTGCTGCTGCAACTGGTCGATGATTTCCAGCAGATTAGCCTGAATACTTGCAGGGGTGAAGCCACGCAAGCCATCATTGCCGCCAAGCTCAACAAAAACTGCGTCGGGCTGATGCCGTTCAATAACGCCATTCAGCCGGTTCAGTGCGCCCTGGGTGGTATCGCCGCTGATGCTGGCATTGATAAGGGTTATGTCGGGATACTGCTGCTGCCAGCGCTCCTGTAAAATGCCTACCCAGGATTCGCTTTGCGCCATACCGTAACCAGCGCTCAGGCTATCGCCCAGAACCACGAGTGAGACATTTGCCGAAACTGGACGTATACAGACCAATAATGCGACGATAAATCCAAATTTTATAAGGAAGTTTTTCATAAATGCTTATTCAGACCACTCAGTTAGAAAAAAAAGTTCAGACCAGCTCGGGTATTCTACACATATTGCAGCCAATTGACCTGCAGATTGCTGCCGGCGAAACCGTAGCCATTGTTGGCGCGTCAGGCTCAGGCAAGTCTACTTTGCTGTCACTGCTGGCGGGATTAGACCTCGCCAGTGCCGGAGATGTTCTTATAGATAACGTAAAACTGAGCAATTTGGATGAAGAACAGCGAGCGAAATTACGGGCGGACAAAATAGGCTTTATTTTTCAGTCGTTTCTGTTGATCCCCAGCCTGACCGCTCTGGAAAATGTGATGTTACCGGCGGAACTAGCCGGTAACCGTAAAGCCGAACAACAGGCGCGCACCTTATTAGAGGACGTTGGTCTGGGCGAGCGACTAACCCATTATCCTAACCAGCTGTCCGGTGGTGAGCAACAACGCGTGGCCATTGCCCGTGCGTTTGTCGGTACCCCGAAGATCCTGTTTGCTGATGAGCCAACCGGTAATCTGGATGCCAACACCGGTCATACTATCGAAGACCTGTTGTTTGAGATGAATAAGTCATCGGGAACTACGCTGGTGATGGTAACCCATAACGAACAACTGGCTGACCGCTGCCAGCGAATTTTCAAGATGGACGCCGGCTCGCTGACAGAGGTGCAAAAGGATGTGGCATAAAATTTCCTGGCGTTTACTGCGGCAGGAACTGAAACGCGGTGAACTGACTATCATGGCGGCCGCCATCGTCCTGTCGGTGACCGCGGTACTGTCCTTATCAATTTTTACCGAACGTCTGCAGTCGGGTCTGATGGAACGCAGCGCAGAGTTTCTGGCTGCTGATCGGGTATTAAGTTCGCGTCGCACAATTGATGAAGCCTGGCTGGAAAAGGCCCATGAACTTAACCTGAACACCGCCCGACGGGTGGTATTTAATTCAATGGCCTTTGCCGGCGAGAAGCTGGCGCTGGTCGACATTAAAGCGGTAAGTAGCGGTTACCCCCTGCGCGGCGATCTCAAAACCGCTGACGAGCCATATGCTGCGGACGAGGTCACCGAAGGGCTACCCGAATCCGGTGAAGCCTGGGTCGCTTCCGCACTGTTCCAGGAGCTCAGCCTGGAAGTGGGCGATACCATTGACATTGGTAACAGTGAGTTTCTGGTAACCCGGGTGCTTACCTATGAGCCTGATGTCGGCTTCTCGGTATTCACCGACAGTCCGAACGTGCTTATTCGCTATTCTGATCTGGATGGCACCGGGCTGATCCAGCCAGGCTCACGGGTTCGTTATCATGTGCTGTATGCAGGTGCGGAAGAGCAACTGAGCGAGTACGAGAGCTGGCTGCAGCCGCAACTAAACGACGATACCCATAACTGGCGCAGCATCGCGGATGGCGACGCGCCACTGGCGCGCAGCTTGCGCCGGGCTGAACGCTTTATGATGCTCGCCAGCTTGCTGGGCGTGGTACTGGCGGCAACCGCAGTGGCTGTTGCTGCGCAACGGTATTGTCAGCGGAACTACGACGTGGTTGCTATCTTCAAGACGCTGGGTGCCGGCAAGCGCCAAATCCAGCGTATTTTTATTCTGCATCTGTTATTGCTGACGGTAATCAGTATCGCGATAGGATTGCTACTGGGCTGGTTCATTCAGGCTCAGGTGGTAAATCTGGTCGCCGAGCAACTTGGCGCCACATTACCACAAGCCGGATTAACGCCTTATCTGCTGGCCAGTGCAACCGGCTTTATCAGCGCTGTGATGTTTACGCTCTATCCGTTGTTGCGGTTAGTGGCTATTCCGCCGTTGCGGGTACTTAACCGTGAGCTGACCGCTGCCAACCGGCTGCGCTGGCTGCATTGGGTAGCCTGCGGCGGTACCATTTATGTACTGTTACTGATTTACAGCCAGCAATGGCTGCTATCCTCCGCATTATTTGCCGGTGGTGCGCTGGCTGCGGCGTTATTACTGGTTATCGGCCGGCTCTTTATCGG
>CAYWXF010000137.1:0-2579 GCA_964462025.1 uncultured Pseudomonas sp.
ACGCCAGGCCTTCCTCGAAAGCGTCGCGGCAATTCCTGATGACCGCCCGATCTATATGACGCTGGATCTGGATTACTTTGACCCGGCTTATATGCCTGGCACTGGGACGCCCGAGCCAGGTGGCGAGGATTTTCATTCCTACATCAGCCTGATGAAGTTATTACGCAAGAAAAACCTGGTCGGCGCGGATGTCGTGGAGCTGTCACCGGAGATTGATCCAACCGGAAACTCCGATGTATTTGCCGCCAAAGTCGTACGTGAACTGCTGATTATTCTGAACGAAAAAGGAGCCCGTTGATGGCTGATAACTGGAGCATCGAAGACGCCGAAGAACTATACGGCGTTAAACGCTGGGGCGCGGGCTACTTTTCTATTGGCGACAACGGCAGCATTAAGATTACGCCAAACCACCGGCTGCCGGATGTCACCATTGATATGAAAGAAGTTGTTGATGAAATCGTTGCCGAGGGCATTCAGTTGCCGGCGGTTATCCGGTTTCACGACATTCTGCGCTCACAGGTTGAGATCCTCAATGAAACCTTTGCGCAAACCATAGAAGACGCCAGTTATAACGGTAAATATGTTGGTGTTTTTCCGATCAAGGTTAACCAGATGCGGGAAGTAGTCGAAGAGATCATCGACGCTGGCGAGCCGTACAACTATGGCCTGGAAGCCGGTTCTAAGCCCGAGCTGATGGCAGTACTGGCGTACAACGAAAACCCCAACGCCCTGACCATCCTGAACGGTTATAAAGACGAAGATTATCTGACCCTGGCCCTGCTTGGCCGCCAATTGGGTCGCAAAATGATCATCGTTATTGAAAAATTCAGCGAGCTGGAAATGTTGATCCCTCTGGCTAAAAAGCTCGGCGTTGAACCTATGATCGGCCTGCGTAGCAAAATGATGGTGCGCAGCTCAGGTAAATGGGCGGGTTCCAGCGGTGACCGCGCCAAATTCGGTCTCAGTATTACTGAAATACTGAATATCGTCGATCTGCTGAAAAAAGAAGATATGCTGCACTGCGCCAAATTATTACATTTCCATATTGGCAGCCAGTTATCAGATATTCGTAAGATTAAAGAAGCCGTTTCTGAAGGCGCTCGTCTTTATGCCAGGTTAATCCAGATGGGCGTTCCGCTGGAATACCTGGACATCGGCGGCGGCCTGGGCATTGATTATGACGGCACCAGCTCCACGACCGATTCATCACGCAACTATTCCACCGACGAATATGTAGCCGATGTGGTCTATGGCGTTAAGCAGATCTGTGAACTGGAAGATGTCCCCCACCCTAACCTGGTCAGCGAAAGTGGCCGGGCCATTACCGCGCACCATAGTTGTGTGGTAACCAATATTGTGGGCGAGATTAAAAATACCGGTGCACAGTTCGATATCACTCCGGCAGAGGGTGAGCACATTCTGGTAAGCAACATGCGCGAGCTGACTACCGCTACCGACATGCACCCGCAGGAGCGCTATAACGACGCAGCCTCATTTAAACAGAGCACCTATGAAGCCTTTAAGCTAGGTATTCTGTCGCTCGAAGAAATGGCCAAAAGCGACACCATGTACTGGCAGATCTTATCTGAGATCCACCATTCACTGGACCGCGAGACCTTTGTCTTCCAAGAGCTCGAAGAACTCGAAGATATGCTCGCCAGCCAATACCTGTGTAACTTCTCGATTTTCCAGTCAGCCGCGGATACCTGGGCCATCGGCCAGGTGCTGCCAATCGTGCCCATCACCCGCCTGGATGAGAAGCCAGAAGTGCGCTGCTCGATTGTCGATATCACCTGTGACAGCGACGGTAAACTGAGTAAATACATCGAAGGCACCGAAATCAGCGACAACATCCCTATGCACACCCTGCGCAAAGGCGAACCCTACCACGTGGGTATGTTCCTGACTGGTGCCTATCAGGATGTGATGGGCGATATGCACAATCTGTTTGGTCGTCTGACTGAAGTGCACATCTACTGCCACGATGACGAAGACGGTGATTTCTATATCGAAGAAGTGGTTCCGGGCACCTCAGCCGAAAAAGTACTCGAAACCATGCAGTACAACACCGATTATATGGCCAAAACCGTCAAAAAATGGCTCGATCGTGAAGTTCGTAAAGGCAAGATAGCCCCTCGTGAAGGCGTGCGCTGGACGGACTATTACGAGAAATGCCTGGCCGGAACCACCTACTTAAAGGTGTAAAAACAGCCAAGCTGCGTATTTACTGAGCAAACGGTCAAAAACCCCTGAAAAAGCGGTTGACTATGACCCGAAAAACTCGTTTAATACGCCCCACGCCCAGATAGCTCAGTCGGTAGAGCAGGGGATTGAAAATCCCCGTGTCGGTGGTTCGATTCCGCCTCCGGGCACCATTTTTTCCCTTTGGCTTCAATGACTTACGAAACTTCAGATTTTCGGGTATTGAAGCCACTGTCTACAAACTGACTACACCCCAACCCATTCCCAAAAGTTTCACACGTGAAACTTTTAAGCCTCCCCTCGGATTTCCAGCGACGCCAGCGGGCCCCTCAACCGACGCGCAGTAAATCCTTGCGGATACCCGCAGTAATTTACTT
>CAYWXF010000138.1:0-2517 GCA_964462025.1 uncultured Pseudomonas sp.
AACCAGTGACCCCCGCCTTGTAAGGGCGGTGCTCTCCCAGCTGAGCTAACCATCCGTTTTCTCTGCGCTGCGGGGCGGTATTATAGGGTGCTCCGCGATGCTGTCAACAGAAAATAGCAGAGATTTGACCTGACTGCTGGCTTTTTCGCCATTTCTGCCTGATGCGCTAACCGGCGGTTATTGATAAACTAGCGGGCAATCTAATCTGAATCATGCGGAGAGTTCAATTATTATGACAGTGGTGACCCGATTTGCCCCCAGCCCAACCGGCTACCTTCACGTAGGCGGAGCCCGTACTGCTTTATATTCATGGCTGGTTGCCAAAGCGCAGGGCGGGAAATTTGTCCTGCGTATTGAAGACACCGATGTCGAGCGTTCCACTCAGGCGGCTATCGACGCTATCCTGGAGGGAATGGAATGGCTGGGATTAAACTGGGATGAAGGCCCTTATTACCAGACCCAGCGTTTTTCCCGCTACAACGAATACATTGAACAACTGCTGGCCGAAGGCAAAGCCTACAAGTGCTACTGTTCGGTTGAACGTCTGGAAAAAATGCGTGAAGCGCAGATGGAGCGGGGCGAGAAGCCACGCTATGACGGCTGCTGCCGCGATAAGGAAAATCTGTCGGGCGATAAATTTGTGGTGCGTTTCCGTAACCCGCAAACCGGCAGCGTGAAGTTTAATGATCACATTCGCGGGCCGATTGAATTCGCTAACGACCAGCTTGATGATCTGATCATTAAGCGTACCGATGGCACACCAACCTATAACTTCTGCGTGGTCATCGATGACTGGGAAATGAATATCACCCATGTGATCCGCGGTGAAGACCACATTAATAATACCCCCCGTCAGATCAATATTCTGCAGGCGCTGGGTGCGCCGGTACCTGAATACGCGCACGTTTCGATGATCCTTGGCGATGATGGTAAAAAACTGTCGAAGCGCCACGGTGCGGTAGGCGTGATGCAATACCGTGACGACGGCTACCTGCCGCAGGCGGTGCTGAACTATCTGGTGCGGTTAGGCTGGTCCCATGGTGATCAGGAAATCTTCAGCCTGGATGAGATGATTAAATATTTCAGCCTGGATGACGTCAATAAAGCGGCATCAGCCTTTAATACCGAAAAGCTGAACTGGCTGAACCAGCATTATATGAAGTCGTTACCGGCAACGGAAGTAGCGACCTACCTGCGCTGGCATTTTGAGCAGCAGGGTATTGAGCTGGGCGACGGGCCGTCGCTGGAGCAGGTGATCGGCCTGCAGGCCGATCGGGTCAAAACGCTGAAAGAAATGGCTGCAATCAGCCGCTATTTTTATGAAGAATTTGCCGATTTTGATGAAGCCGCCGCCAAGAAGCATCTACGCCCGGTAGCGAAAGGGCCGTTGCAACAGGTACGCCAGCGACTGGCTGATTTATCTACCTGGAATGCTGATACCATTCATAAGGAAATTCAGCAGGCTGCGGACGATCTTGAAGTAGGCATGGGTAAGGTTGGTATGCCGTTGCGGGTGGCGGTTACCGGCGGTGGTAACTCACCGTCGCTGGATGTCACCCTGGAGCTTATCCCCCAGCTAACGGTGCTGCAGCGAATTGACCGGGCTATCGCTTTTATTGAACAGCGCGAGCAGGAGTAGGGCCTTTGCCAAAAATACGCAGGCTGTTAGAAAACAATAAAGGCTGGGCACAACGCCAGCTGGATGTTGATCCGGAGTACTTTAAAAAGTTAGTCGCGCAACAAAGCCCGGAGTTCCTGTGGATTGGCTGTTCCGATAGCCGCGTACCTGCTAATCAGGTGGTCGACATGGAGCCGGGCGAACTGTTCGTGCACCGCAATGTGGCCAATCAGGTTATCCAGACTGATTTCAATTGTCTGTCGGTGGTGCAGTACGCGGTCGACAGCCTGAAAGTGAAGCATATACTGGTGGTCGGCCATTATGGCTGCGGCGGCGTAAGAGCTGCCACAGAGAGTTGTAGCCATGGGCTGGTTGATCACTGGTTGTTTCCGATTAAGGATATTTACCGCGAAAACCGCGCTGAACTGGAAGCGCTGGATGCTGAGCAGGCTCTGAACCGGCTGTGTGAGTTGAATGTGATAGAGCAGGTGGGCAACCTGGCGAAAACCACTATAGTGCAGGCAGCCTGGGATCGCGGTCAGGAATTAACGATTCATGGCTGGGTATATAGTCTTGAAGACGGCATAGTTCGAAATATGAATGTTTCGGTTTCCAGCCCGGAAGCGCTGGAAGCCATTTATCATTTTGGCGATTAAGGCAAACCAGTTTAATGCGAGCCGCCGGATGGCTGCGTAGCAAATAGCCAGTTTGGTGAAAAAACTCGCAAACGGTTGGCTTTAGCCAAAAAAAGGTTGACGGCGGTGCGACGATTACCATAGAATTCGCCCCGCTGTCAGGGTACTGAAGCAGCTCACAGGACGTGGGGCTATAGCTCAGCTGGGAGAGCGCTTGCATGGCATGCAAGAGGTCAGCGGTTCGATCCCGCTTAGCTCCACCAA
>CAYWXF010000139.1:0-2511 GCA_964462025.1 uncultured Pseudomonas sp.
CAGGCGATTGAACAGCTGGTTGATAACCTGGAAGCCGGGCTGGCGCACCAGACATTGCTGGGGGTAACGGGATCAGGAAAAACCTTTACCATGGCCAATGTGATCCAGAAAGTGCAACGGCCAACGCTGATCCTGGCGCATAACAAAACCCTTGCTGCGCAGCTGTACGGCGAAATGAAAGAATTCTTCCCTAATAACGCGGTTGAATATTTTGTCTCCTATTACGACTATTATCAGCCGGAAGCCTACGTTCCGACCACTGATACTTTTATCGAGAAAGACGCTTCCATCAACGAACACATTGAGCAGATGCGGTTATCAGCCACCAAGGCGCTGCTGGAGCGGCGCGACGTGGTGCTGGTCGCTTCGGTGTCCTGTATTTATGGTCTGGGCGATCCCGATGCCTATATGAGCATGATGCTGCACCTGCGCCGCGGCGATATTATTGATCAGCGGGACATTCTGCGGCGCTTAGCACAATTGCAGTACAAGCGTAACGACGCCGCCTTTGAGCGCGCGACTTACCGGGTGCGCGGCGAGGTGATTGATATCTTTCCGGCCGAATCCGATGAGCTGGCGGTGCGGGTTGAGCTCTTTGATCAGGAAATTGACCGGATCAGCTTATTTGAGCCGTTGACCGGGCAGGTTACTGAGCCGGATGTGGCGCGTGCCACTATTTACCCGAAGACCCACTATGTGACGCCGCGCGAGACCATCCTCAAGGCGATCGACCGGATTAAGGTTGAGCTTAAGGATCGCAAAGAGCAGTTGCTGGCGGCCAACAAACTGATCGAAGAGCAGCGCATCAGCCAGCGTACCCAGTTTGATATTGAAATGATGCTGGAGCTTGGTTATTGCTCGGGCATTGAGAACTATTCCCGCTATCTGTCGGGCCGCGCGCCCGGTGAGCCGCCGCCAACCCTGCTGGATTACCTGCCAGATGACGCCTTGCTAATCATCGATGAATCCCACGTTACGGTGTCGCAGATTGGCGCTATGTATAAAGGCGACCGCTCGCGTAAGGAAAACCTGGTCAACTATGGCTTCCGGTTACCCTCAGCGCTGGATAACCGGCCACTGAAGTTTGATGAATTTGAAGCCATTGCGCCGCAGACGATTTATGTTTCTGCCACGCCGGGTAAATACGAGCTGGAAAAATGCGGCGGCGATGTGGTTGAGCAGGTGGTGCGACCAACCGGCCTGATTGATCCGGAGATCGAGATCCGGCCGGTCGCCACCCAGGTCGACGATCTGATGTCTGAAGTGAAGCTGCGGGCCGAACGCAATGAGCGGGTGCTGGCAACGACGCTGACCAAGAAGATGGCTGAAGATCTGAGTGACTATCTTGATGAGCATGGCGTGCGTGTGCGTTACCTGCATTCGGATATTGATACCGTGGAACGGATGGAGATCATCCGTGATTTGCGTCTGGGTGAGTTCGACGTATTGGTTGGTATTAACCTGCTGCGGGAAGGCCTGGATATGCCGGAAGTTAGTCTGGTAGCGATTCTGGATGCCGACAAGGAAGGTTTCCTGCGTTCCGACCGCTCGCTGATCCAGACTATAGGGCGGGCCGCCCGGAACCTGAACGGCAGAGCCATTCTTTACGCGGATCGCATTACCGGCTCAATGCAACGGGCGATGGATGAGACCACCCGCCGGCGCGAGAAGCAAGTTGCCCATAACAAGGCGATGGGGATCACCCCGGTTGGTATGAACAAGCGGGTGACTGATGTCATGGACCTGGGGTCCGGGCGTCGCAGCAGCCGCAAAGATAAAGCAATACAGCAAATTGCTGAGCGTCAGCCTGGCTATGTGCCTCCGGTCACTGATCCGAAAGTTCTGATGCAGCAACTGGAAAAAACCGAAAAAGCCATGTACCAGGCGGCAAAAGATCTTGAATTTGAGCGCGCCGCACAGCTGCGTGATGAGGTGGGTAAAATGCGTGAACAGTTGAAGCGGCTTGGCTGACCGGGGTCTGAATTATGCTAAAAGCAGGTGATGAGCGCTATCTTACCGGTGACGGGCAGTTACGCACGCCGCTGGGGCTGATATTTTTACTGCTGTTTTTTCTGCGCGGCTATGTGGCCTGGGTTATTTCGCTGACGTTCAGTGACGACCGGGCGCGTTTGCTGCAGTTCTTCTACACCAGCACCGAACAGTTTGGTCTGACCCTGCTGGTCGGTTTGCCCGCGCTCTTTACCTTAGTGTTGCTGACTCAGATTAAGGCCGAGATCCCGTCATGGGTGAAAGCGGGTGCGCGAATCGCGCCGCTGGCATTGTGGTTAAGCTGGGTCATTGACGGAGTATTGCTGATGAGTCTGATCAGCGCGCGCTGGCCGGAGTTTTCAGTGGTTAAAGCGGTATTGGTGTTCGGCTGGCTGACAGCCTTGTGGATTCTGCTGTTTTCACGGCATTTGCGCCGCTTCTGGCAACTACTTAGTGAGGAATAAAGCGTGGTGGATGGTACTGGGCTCGAACCAGTGACCCCCGCCTTGTAAGGGCGGTGCT
>CAYWXF010000140.1:0-2494 GCA_964462025.1 uncultured Pseudomonas sp.
ATTGTCACTGATCTGCCTTAAACCTTGCTTAAATAGCTGTTACTTGCGATAATCCGCCCTCTTTTTGGATTGGGTTAAGGATGGTCTCGAGACACTCCGGATTCCGTGAGTCACAGCTAGTTAATGAGTGATGTAAAGCAACAATATGGCTGATAAACGTAATATTTTCCTGGTTGGCCCCATGGGGGCTGGTAAAAGCACGATAGGGCGGCAGTTAGCCCGACAACTCCACCTTGAATTCTTCGATTCTGACGCAGAAATTGAACGCCGCACCGGCGCCGATATCGCGTGGGTTTTTGAGCTTGAAGGCGAGGAAGGCTTCCGTGCGCGGGAGGAAAAAGTTATCGAAGAACTGACCGAGAATACCGGCATCGTGCTGGCCACCGGCGGCGGCTCTATTCTGAGCAAAGAAAGCCGTAATCGCTTGTCTGCCCGCGGTATTGTTGTTTATTTACAGACCACCATCGACAAGCAACTGGCCCGCACCCAGCGTGATAAGCGCCGGCCATTGATTTCCGAGGCTGAAAATCCGCGTGAAGTACTCGAAAACCTGGCTGATTCACGCAACGCGTTGTACGAAGAAATAGCCGACGTAATTGTTCGCACTGACGACCAGAGTGCTAAGATTGTAATCGACGAAATTATCGAGAAAGTCGGCTTGTAACTTCCCGGAGGCGCTCATGCAGACACCTATGCAGGACAGTGCGTTGCAAAACGTACAGTGCATCACGGTCGGGCTGGATGAGCGTAGCTATCCAATCTATATCGGGCGCAATCTGCTCACCCGGATTTCCCAGCTGCTAACCCGGTTACCCCATCAGGTTCTGATCCTGACCAATGACATTGTCGCGCCCCTGTATCTGCAGCAACTGCAACAGGCACTGGGCGATGATCGCCGTCTGGTCACCCACATCATTGGTGATGGCGAAGCCGAAAAAAGCCTGCACAACTACCAGCAGGTCATGGACACCCTGATTACCCATAACTTTAATCGCGACTGTGCTGTTATCGCCCTCGGCGGCGGCGTGGTTGGTGACCTGGCGGGCTTTGTCGCCGCCACCTATCAGCGCGGTGTCGATTTGTATCAAATTCCGACTACCCTGCTATCGCAGGTGGATTCCTCGGTAGGTGGCAAAACTGCCGTGAATCACCCCGGTGGAAAAAATCTGATTGGCGCGTTCTATCAGCCACAAGCCGTGATCATTGATACTGACTGTCTGGCCACCCTGACGGACCGCGATTACGCCTGCGGGCTGGCCGAAGTGGTTAAATACGGCATTATTCACGACGCGGCCTTTTTTGAATGGCTGGAAGCACATAGCCAGGATCTGGTTCAGCGTGAGCCGCAGGCGGTCGCCTACGCGGTGCGCCGGAGCTGCGAAATTAAAGCCGACATCGTGGCGGCCGATGAGCGGGAACAGAACCAGCGCGCCCTGCTCAATCTGGGGCACACTTTCGGCCACGCCATCGAGGCCACCCATTACGCTAGCTGGCATCATGGTGAAGCCGTTGCCGCCGGTACGGTTATTGCAGCGGAATTTATGCGCCAGCAGGGCGAATTGAGTGAGCAGGATAGCAACCGTATCCGAGCCTTGTTGCAAGCCTGCAAGCTGCCCGTTGCCGCTCCGGAAATGCCATTAAGCCAGTGGCAGGACTACATGCAACGTGATAAAAAGGTCAAAGGCGGACAACTGCGCCTGGTATTGCCGACTGCTATCGGATCGGCCTGCCTACGCACGGTTACCGACTGGGATAGCGTTGCCAGGGCCATCAGTGCTTGCAGCGAACACGACTGACCGGATAACAACATCATGCAAAAAAACCGGGCCTTTCTGAAATGGGCGGGCGGAAAATACAACCTGATCGAGCCAATTACCGCCCTGCTGCCGGCCGGTAACAAGCTAATTGAGCCGTTCGTTGGCGCCGGTTCAGTGTTTCTGAATACCGACTATGACGCTTACCTGCTCAACGATGTGAACCCGGATCTGATCAACCTGTTCAAGACCGTAAAAAAACGGCCCCAGCGCTTTATCACTGACGCGAAGAAACTGTTCACACCGGCCTGTAATTCATCGGCCGCCTATTATGCGATGCGTCGGCAGTTCAACCAGAGCAGCGATATTTACGAGCGCGCACTGCTGTTTTTGTATCTGAACCGCCATGGCTACAACGGCTTATGCCGTTATAACAGCTCCGGACAATTCAATGTGCCCTTTGGCCGCTACCTGCGCCCCTATTTTCCTGAAGCAGAGATTGAGTTCTTCGCCCACAAAGCGCGCCGGGCGACTTTTACCTGTCTGAGCTTTGAAAAAGTATTTCGCCGCGCCCGCCAGGGTGATGTTATCTATTGCGATCCACCCTATGCGCCGCTGACCACCACCGCCAGCTTCACCAGCTACGCCACCGGTGGCTTTAACCTCGAGCATCAGCACGAACTGGCCCGTCGCGCCGCCCACGCTGCGCACAAACGTGGCATTCCGGTGCTCATCAGCAA
>CAYWXF010000141.1:0-2362 GCA_964462025.1 uncultured Pseudomonas sp.
CGCCGGATCAGTTGCCTAGCCGGTACAATCAGCACACGGTAATGCTGCGCACCAGCCGCCGCTTTGACGATACCCGCGGCATCGGCAAGCTGGCGGCGGAAGTAAACCAACAGCGCACCGACTGGCTGCAGGGCTGGCTCGCCGATAGTGCCGGGCTGGCAGCCACCGACGAACGCTTTGCTAATATCGCCCTGCTGCAAGTACCTGAGCCAGGTGCCACTGCGGTTCGCCAACTGGTGTTGGAAGGGCTCGAGCCGTTCCGGAGCAGTCTCAGCGAGCGCCCCGGCGCAGCAGCATCCGATGCAGACTTTGATAACTGGGCGGATCAGGTACTGCAGCGTTATGGCGCGTTCCAGATCCTGACCGCAGTCAATGCCGGGGAATGGGGCATGCATGCACTCAACGAGCGCGTCGCCCAGTGGCTGAATGCCACGAGCGCCGGCACCGAACCCTGGTATTCAGGGCGGCCGATTATGATCACCCATAACGACTATAATCTGAACCTGCGCAATGGCGATATCGGCATTGCCTTGCAGCGACGGCCCGGTGAGCCATTGCGGGTTGCCTTTAAGACCGCAGAGAATCGTATCCGCTGGCTGTTACCTAGCAGACTGACGCAGATTGAAACCGTCTACGCGATGACAGTGCATAAATCCCAGGGGTCGGAGTTTACTCATACCCTGGTGGTGTTACCGGATCGCGAATCGCCGGTGTTGACCAAAGAGCTGCTGTACACCGGTATTACGCGTGCCCGGGAGCGATTTACCCTGGTGGCAGCCAACGCCAGAGTGGTACTGGATACCGTCAATAAAAGTGTCGAACGGACCGGAGGGCTGGTATGAGTCTTATCCAGATTTCTCAGCGGGTGAGCATCCCTGAAAGTGAAATTGAATGGCAGTTTATTCGTTCCAGTGGTGCCGGCGGCCAGAACGTCAATAAAGTGGCCACTGCAGCGCAGCTGATCTTCGACATTCAGGCATCGTCACTGCCGGAATACTACAAACAGCGACTGTTGCAGAAAAGCGATCACCGAATCACCCAAAGCGGCAAAATCATTATTAAAAGTCAGGAGACCCGCAGCCAGTTAGCTAACCGCGAAACGGCGCTGGCGCAGTTCATTGCACTGGTGGCCAGCGTTAATGTGCAGCGCAAAAAACGCATTCCCACGAAGCCGACTAAGGCCAGTAAAGTCCGTCGTATTGAGGGCAAAAAAAAGCGCGGCGATGTGAAAGCACTACGAAAAAAGCCGATCTGAAATCCCCTTGCACCTCCGACCAGTTATGGTCATACTCATTAACAAAAGCAACAAAAATAATAAAAGGTACAGAGTATGACTACAGGACAGATATTTAAACGCAAATTACTGGCAACCCTGGTTAGTTCCGGAGCCCTGCTGACCCTGGCCGGGTGTGGTAGCAGCAGCGATGAGACTGTGGTGATCGCGCCACCGCCACCACCGCCAGCCGGACTAATAGCTTTCGCTCCTGAGGGTAACCTCGACGCTTCTATCAAATGGACCAGTTATGGCGTTCCTTATGTGACCGCCGATAATCTGGAAAGTCTCGGATATGGCGTCGGCTATGCTTTTGCGCAGGATAATATCTGTATCCTGGCAGACCAGGTCATCAAGTTTAATTCACAGCGTGCTCAGTATTTTGGTCCGGATAGCGTGCCGGGTTCGGGCGATTCCGATAACATTCTTAATGACTTTGGCTATCTGACCTTGGGTATCCGCGAGAACGCCGAGGTCGGTTTTGAACAAATTAGTGAGAATTCCCAGGCCTTACTGACCGGCTATGCCGCTGGCTACAATCGCTATCTGGCCGATACCGGCGTGGCGAATATTGATCCGGCCTGTGCGAACCAGCCCTGGGTGCAACCCATCACCGCCATTGATTTGATGACTTATGCCCAGGGCGTGGCCTTACTGCCTGGTGCAGCCAACTTTACCGGGCCACTGTTTTTAGCCATTCCCCCGGATGAAACCGCCGCGGTGACGGATAAAACAACGGGGGTCAGCATGAGTATGGAGTATCTGGCGCTGGCACATAATGAGGTGCCTGATACCAACCCGACTGAGGCTGGTTCAAATGGCTGGGCAGTGGGATCGGACATGTCAGCCACCGGTCAGGGCATGCTGATTGCTAACCCACACTTTCCGCACACCGGTAACCAGCGCTTCTGGCAGTTTGGTATCGAGGTGCCGGGTGAGCTCAAAGTGGTGGGCGGTTCACTCTCAGGGATGCCCGGCATTATTAACATCGGCTTTAACGAGGATGTTGCCTGGACTCATACCTTTTCAACGGCGGCCCGTTTCACCGTTCACCGTCTGACCCTGGACCCTGCTGACCCTGATCGCACC
>CAYWXF010000142.1:0-2342 GCA_964462025.1 uncultured Pseudomonas sp.
CTATGAACACCACATTAAACTTTCAGCCAACACAATTTGTCACCAGCGCCGCCACGATTTCGCAGCTACCCGCTGACGATGGCGTCGAAATTGCCTTTGCCGGTCGCTCGAACGCCGGTAAGTCAAGTGCGCTTAATACCCTGACGCGGCAGAACAATCTGGCCCGTACCAGTAAAACGCCTGGCCGCACCCAGCTCATTAACGTGTTTGAAGTCGCCCCGGGCAAACGTCTGATCGACTTACCCGGCTATGGCTACGCGAAAGTGCCGCTGGAAGTAAAAGAGAAATGGCAACGCGCACTGAGCGAATATCTGCAAAAGCGTGAATCGCTTAAAGGTCTGGTGGTGTTAATGGATATCCGCCACCCGTACCGCGAAGTTGACCAGGAGCTACTACACTGGGCAACGGACTCCGCCATTCCGGTGCTGGTACTGCTGACTAAGGCCGATAAACTCAAGCCTGGCGCGCGCAAAGCCACCCTGCTGCAGGCCCGTGAAGCCGCGCTGGTATTTGGCGGCGATGTGCGCGTCGAAATGTTCTCCTCACTCACCAAGATTGGCTTGCCACAAGCTGAAACCGTCATCTCAGACTGGCTGAATCAGCCGGTTGCTGATCCTGAATCAGGCGATGACGCCGAATAGTGAGGTACAGCCCTTACGGGCGTGGTTGTTACTGCTTCTTCTGGCATTGATCTGGGGCAGCTCTTTTCTGCTCATCAAAAAAGGGCTGCTGAGTTTTACTCCTGACCAACTAGCAGCCATTCGCATTGCCTCGGCCGGTTTCGTACTCTTGCCCTTTATTCTGCGTCGGTTTGCGCTGGTGCAGCGACATCACTGGCCGAAACTCATCTGTGTTGGCCTGGTCGGTAGTTTTATTCCCGCGTTTTTATTTGCCTTCGCGCAAACCGAACTGCCCAGCGGTGTTACCGGCGTACTCAATACCTTTACGCCACTGGCAACCCTGATCATTGGGGTGTTCCTGTTCCGGCAACCGGCGCGGCTGCAACAATGGCTGGGCGTTATTATTGGTCTCGGTGGCACGGTATTGCTGGTTACCGCCAGCACCAGTGGTGGCTTTGAGTTTAACCGTTACGGGCTGCTGATTATTCTGGCCACCATCTGTTATGGTCTGAACCTGAACCTGATCAAGCATCATATTCCAGACCTGGGTGCCTTAACTATTACCGGGGTGTCATTATTTCTGGTGGCGCCGCCCGCCGCGCTTTATTTGTTTTTTGCCACGCCCTTTACTGAACAGTTCGGCCAGCCCCAGTTTGCTTTAGCACTCACAGCGATTCTTATTCTCGGTATTATTGGCACCGCGGCGGCGCTCATCATATTTAACACCCTGGTGAAGATGACCAATACCACCTTTACCAGCTCGGTGACCTATCTCATCCCGATCGTCGCCTTATTGCTTGGCGTACTGGATGGCGAGCCGTTTCTGATTCAGCATGGGATGGGAATGGCGGCGATACTGAGTGGCGTGTGGATTGCCAACCGACGCAAAAGAAAAAGCCCGGCGTAAAAGCCGGGCAAAAGTTCTAACAATCCAGGGAGAGAACATCTATGAAAGGAAATAACAAACGAACTTGATACTTCTCGTTTAATGCGCCTTTCAATAAATCAGACTAAGCGGCTTTACAAAAGTTCAGAATTTTTTCAGTTTTTCGATAAGCCGCTGATTTTTAATGTGCTTCATCCCAATTATTGCCCACGCCGACATCCGCAATCAGGGGCACGTCAAGCTTAGCGGCCTGCTCCATCACCTCGACCAGCCGGGTTTTCAGTTCCTCAACCCGATTCTCCCTGACCTCAAATACCAGTTCATCGTGTACCTGCATGATCATCCAGACATCGTCGTTGCTGATATTATCCCGCAGGTAGTCCGACACGGCGATCATGGCGTACTTGATGATATCGGCAGCCGTGCCCTGCATCGGCGCGTTAATCGCCGCCCGCTCAGCCCCTTTGCGCCGCGCGCCATTGGACGAACGAATTTCAGGTAGCTGCAGGCGCCGGCCGAACAGCGTTTCAACATAGCCGTCGCGTTTGGCCTGGGTGCGGGTTTCTTCCATATACCGGAGTACCCCCGGGAAACGCTCAAAATACTTGTCCATATAGTGCTGTGCTTCATGGCGCGGGATATCCAGCTGCCGCGCCAGACCGAAAGCCGACATGCCGTAAATCAGGCCAAAGTTGACCGCCTTGGCCCGCCGCCGTTGCTCGCTGCTGACTTCTGCAAGCGGTACGCCAAACACTTCAGATGCGGTGGCGGCGTGGATGTCGCGCCCCTTGGAGAAGGCTTCCACTAAATTCGGATCCTGTGACAAATGCGCCATG
>CAYWXF010000143.1:0-2302 GCA_964462025.1 uncultured Pseudomonas sp.
TGACGCATTTGCGCACTATCCTGACCGCAACCAGTTTACTGGTGCTGTCCGGCTGTTCGTCTATAGCCGCTATCGACAATGAGTCGCTGGCGACCTCTGAGCAAAAGGGAGGCTATTCACTGCAGGACTACAACGCCGACCTATCCCGCTCTGATGATATCACCCTGATCCTGGCATTTTCCGGTGGTGGCAGCCGCGCGGCGGCGTTCTCCTACGGGGTAATGCAGTCGCTGCGCGACACCCGCATCATGCTCGAGGGCAAAGAAGTCCGGCTGCTGGACGAGATCGATATGATCACCTCGGTATCCGGTGGCAGCTTTCTCGCAGCTTACTATGGCCTCTACGGTGAGCGCCTGTTCGAAGATTTCCGCACTGACTTTCTCGAACCCGATTACATGAGCGAATGGCTATATGCCATAGCCAGCCCGCTATTCTGGTTCTCCCGCCAGGGCCGCACCGACATTGCCTCGCGGATTTATGAAGAGCGGCTATTCGGCAACGCTACCTTCTCCGATCTGGGAAAAGCCAACGCGCCCCTGATCATCATGAACGCCACCGACCTGGGCGGCGGCATCCGCTTCTCGTTTATCCAGGAATACTTTGACCTGCTCTGCTCCGATATCGCCAGCTATCCCATCGCACGCGCCGTAACGGCTTCGTCTGCGGTGCCGGTGATGCTCAACCCGGTGGTACTCAAAAACCACAAAGGTTGCTCAAACCCGGCGCAGGCTTATCTCAAGAATCTTGATGTGAGCAAAATCGAACGCGCCATTCTGGCTCCGCACCTATTGGATACCGTCGAAGCCCTGCAAACCTACGAGAATAAAGACGAACGCGAATTCATCCACCTGGCGGACGGCGGCATCACGGATAACCTGGGATTAATGGCATTCTACGAAACGGTGGAGATTGGGGGCGGCATCGAAGCCTTTATGAAGCGGATTGGTAATGAACCATCATCGAAACTGGTCATTATCAGCGTGAATGCGGCCGCAAAGCCACGCTACGCCATTGAATCAAGCAAAGAGGTGCCACCGCTGCAGGCCATAGTGAATGCAGCCACAGATGCGCAACTGCATCGCTATAATTCGGCCACCATCAGCCTCATTCGCCAGAGCATGAACCGCTGGTCCGACGAACTATCGGAGTACTGGGCGCCGGTAGAACCCTACCTGATCGAGCTCAGCTTTGATGGTGTGCAACAACCCGAAAAGCGGCTGTTCCTGAACCAGATACCAACATCCATGTCACTCAGCGCCGACCAAACCGAAACCCTGATCCGGGTTGGCAACGAACTGCTGCTTAGCAACCCCGACTTTAAACGGTTGATTGAGGACCTGGAGTAGCCCAGGCCCTCATCGCGGTTTTATTCTTTGTTCGGCAGAATACGCAACTCGACGCGACGGTTTTCCTGACGGCCAGCGGCGGTATCGTTTGACGCGATTGGCTGGCTTTCACCGTAACCAATTGCGGTCAGCCGGCGACGATCCACACCGTCTTGCATCAGTTCAGCCGCAACAGCTGCTGCGCGGTTCTCTGATAACTGCTGATTGTACTGGGCGGTACCTGTGCTATCGGTATGGCCTTCAACAATCATGGTGGTTTTTTCGTACTTCTGCAGTACCCGGGCGATGTCGCTCAGAACCGGCTCGAAGCTTGGGTTAACCGCAGCGCTATCGGTACGGAAGGTGATATTGTTAGCCATCTTGAGGCGAATATTATCGCCATCGCGAATCACTTCAATACCGCTACCAGCCAGCTCGTCACGGAACTCTTGTTCCTGACGGTCCATGTAGTTACCGATTGCAGCACCGGCTAAAGCACCTACTGCAGCACCCCAAACATAGCGGCTCTTATCGTGATCGCCCGTACCTTTACCGATCAGGGCTCCGGCGATTGCGCCAATAGTGGCACCTTTCTGTGTGTTACTTGCCTGACTTGTGCAACCCGCAGCGATCAATGCTGACGAGATTGCTACTGCTACCATGAGCTTTTTCATATGCGAACTCCTTGTCTTAATTTATCGTATGATAAATCTGTAAATCAGAATTTGATGGTCACGGACAAGATCATTGCACCGCGATTTATCTACTAAGGTTAGCAGCTGATCGAGCAACATGCGTTGTCAGCGCCGGGATCAGATTTTGCCCACAGTAGACTCCCTGGAACAAAAACTTACAATTTCGACCCTCAGTGTACGCCCTAAGTTTTTGAGACAACGGGCTTTTACGGTAACCTTACATAACTTTGTAAAGTGATAAGCGTGCTCCTGCCGCTGTGTGAAGAAAAGGGCACTATGAAT
>CAYWXF010000144.1:0-299 GCA_964462025.1 uncultured Pseudomonas sp.
GCATGTTATGGCGTCTGGAACTGATGCTGACGCTGGCCCTCTGGCCGCTGACACTCTTGTGGTTTGGCGGCTTGCCGTTGGTGGCACCAGTCACCAACCTGATCCTGGTGCCGGTATTTAGTCTGTGGATTTTGCCACTAGGGCTGGCTGGGCTGGCGGTTATGTTGGCGGGCGGCGATACAGCCGCGGGCTGGTTATGGTGGCTTGCAGAGCAACCACTGAATTACAGCTGGCCAGCACTTAGTTGGTTGGCAGAGCAACCCTGGCAATGGCTGGGGGCAGAACTGACGGCGCCAATG
>CAYWXF010000144.1:309-2236 GCA_964462025.1 uncultured Pseudomonas sp.
TTGTGTTGACGGGACTGCTCGCCCTGGTCTGGCCCTGGCGGTGGCGGCTGCGGGTTGTCGCCGTGACGGTAGTGGTACTGGCGGCAGGCATCAACCATCGCTTGCAGCACTACGATGCACGGATGCAGCTGCATGTTCTGGATGTTGAACAGGGCAGTGCTCTGGTGGTGGAGCGGCAGGGGCATGCACTGTTAGTTGATACCGGTGCCAGCTGGCCGCAGGGCGGTGATATGGCACAACGGGTGGTGCTGCCCTTTCTCCGGTACCGCAAACTAGCACCGGAGCTGGCTTTTGTCAGCCACGCGGATATGGATCACCGCGGTGGGGCTGCCAGCATCAAAGCGCTTTATCCGCAGCTGCGCTGGTTCGGATCCGGTGAGGGTTCGGTATGCGGTGCCGGCCAAAGTGGAGTATGGCGCGGCGTGCACTGGCAGGTGCTGCATCCGCGTCGCGAGGGGATGAACCGCGGCAATAATAACTCCTGCGTTATGCTGTTGCGCTACGGTCAGCTGCGGATCCTGATTCCGGGTGACATCGAGCGCCAGGCTGAACGCGATTTACTGGCCCGCCTGGCGCCGGTGGATGCCGAGGTATTGGTGCTGGCTCACCATGGCAGCAACAGCTCCTCTGAAGATTACTTTTTACGGGAAGTGTCGCCTTCTGTGGCCATCGCCAGCCGCGGCCGTAACAATCCCTATAAACTGGTTCACCCAAAGGTGAGAGAGCGACTGGATAAGCTCGCCATTCCGCTGATTGAGACGGCAACCGGTGGTCAGGTGAGCCTGATTAGTGATGGTCGGAACTGGCGGATAGTACAGCCTCTTGCAGCTGCGGCAGGCGCCTGGTTTGATGCGGATGCTGTCCGGGTAACCACAGGAAACTAGCCAGAGTCCGCCGAAAGCGGTTAGAATGAAACGATTAGTTCCCAGCAAAAGCATTGCATGAGCGCAGAAAACACTATCGAAAATAAGAAACAGAAAACCTTTCGGCGACTGTTGTCATACATTAAACCGTACCGCGCCGCCTTTGGTCTCTCCATTTTTGGGATGCTCGGCTACGCTGCCGTAGACACCTTTTTCTTCTCCCAGATTGAAACCCTGATTGATGACGGCCTGACCGAGCGCAACCCAAAGATTTTGTTGTATGGGGCGATTTTTGTGCCGGTGATATTTATCGCCCGGGGGATTTTTAACTTTATTTCGTCGTACTTTCTGAACTGGGTCGGCTTTCGCGTTATTACTACGCTACGCCAGCAGCTGTTTGACCATATGATGCGGCTACCGGTGTCATTCCACGACCGGCACTCCACCGGCGATTTGATTTCGAAGATTACCTACACCACGCAACAGGTCGCGGAAGCAACCAGCCGAGCGCTGCTGATTCTTATTCGCGAAGGGGCCTTTGTAATCGGTCTGCTGTCGCTGATGTTCTATCATAGCTGGCAGTTATCCCTGGTGTTTCTGGTGGTTGGGCCGCTGGTGGCCAAGGTCGTCGCGGTGGTTTCCAGGCGCTTTCGCCGGGTATCGACCCGCATTCAGGCCGCCATGGGAAGTGTTACCACCACCGCCGAACAAATGATTAATGGCCACAAAGTGGTGGTCATGTATGAAGGCCAGAAACTTGAGTCCAAGCGGTTCAGTGAAATAAATAATATTACCCGCAACCAGAATATGAAAATGGTTAACGCCCAGACGGTCAGTACCTCGGTGATCCAGTTTATTGCGTCACTTAGTCTGTCGATGGTACTGGTGCTGGCGAGCTTCCCGGAAATGCTCGAAGAACTCTCAGCAGGTGCGTTTACGACCTTGCTGACCGCCATGATTATGCTGTTGCGCCCGTTAAAGCAGCTGACCACGGTTAATAGTGATTTCCAGCGTGGTATTGCTGCGGCTAAAAGTATCTTTGAAGTGCTCGATGAGCGTGCTGA
>CAYWXF010000145.1:0-1156 GCA_964462025.1 uncultured Pseudomonas sp.
AATCGAATTTACGTAGAGCGCCGGTTAAGCCGGCACGACGTGTCAGCAGGATCAACTCACCAGACCAAGTCGAATTGAATTCATCGTAACTGACTGTATACGGTTGCAGCCTGGCAGGATCATGGATCAGCAGCCCGTCATCACTGAGGCGGGCGATAATGGCGAAAGTATCATCCTGCAGCCGGGCTATCGCCGGCAGGGCTTTGCGGTGCAGTTTTTCGGTCGTAGTAGAAACACACCGGGCTTTAAGGCCAAGCGATTTTGCGGCACGGATAATCGCATGGCTGTCGAGCGGCTTGCCCGGTTCACCATACTGATGACGGATTTGGCCGGCCTCAGCAGGCAGGCCGTGTAGTCTTCCGATTATAACCAGTGCGGCAAGCCCGGTGTCTACATTATTATCCGCAGACACAATTATGCTTCCTCTTCCATGAGTGCCGAAGGACTAATTAAAACGCAGGGCTTTTGCCTGATGGAATACCCTATATAGGGTATTTTTTGAAAAAGCTATCCACAGAAAACCATATGCTCTATAGCCATATATATATTTAGCTATCTGTTTTAAAAATGCTTATCCAGAAATATAAGCGTTTTTAAACAATCTTGTTAACCATGACATGGTAAACAAACAGAAGCCGGCCACCTTAAAATTCTGCTACTAAGCGTCCATTCTCTTTGTACTAGGGACTGGCATGCCATTCAGGGTCTCGGGTGTCAGTTGTATATCAATAGCAGCAGAGGAACTGGCGTTATAGTTAAACTAAAATGAAGCAATGACCCGATTCATATGCGCGTGCACTCAAGTCTGAAGATTGAAGAGCAAGCGAGATGATAATAAAGGACTAATATAAAATTTTGCCCTTTACTAAAGTACATCCTAGCCACAAAAAACAGTTATTTAAGCGTTTTTTGCCGCCCGGTTGTTGTCTGCTGTGCGCCGGGAGCTCGAACGAGTTGGTCTGCCCTGCCTGTCGCGGCGATCTGCCCCGGCTGGGGAGTTGCTGCCGACTTTGTGCGCTATCCCTGACGCAGCCCGGGCTCTGTCCGGACTGCCTGCGACGGCCGCCGCCATTCACCGCCCGCGCTGCGTTTCACTACGATTACCCTTTGTCGCTGTTGATCAAGCGGCTGAAGTTTCGCGGCCAATCTGGCCTCG
>CAYWXF010000145.1:1166-2143 GCA_964462025.1 uncultured Pseudomonas sp.
GCGCAGACACATCTTGCCCGCGGCGCGCGACGGCGCAATGTCCGTGCCGCCTTTCGGGTCCATAACGGGCCGCTGCCGCGGCATGTCGCCATCGTCGATGACGTCATGACCAGCGGCCAGACGGTGACCGAGCTGGCGCGCACGTTGCGGCGCGCGGGTGTTGAGGAGGTGCAGGTGTGGGCGCTGGCGCGTGCAGGCCTGGATAAGTAAGTGAACGCTTACTATGTATCCAGGTTGGCAACCAGCAGTGCGTTGGACTCGATGAAGTCGCGGCGCGGTTCGACCTGGTCACCCATCAGGGTGGTGAAGATGTCATCGGCAGCAACGGCGTCCTCGATGCGCACCTGGCTCAGGCTGCGGGTTTCGGCGTTCATGGTGGTCTCCCACAGCTGCTCCGGGTTCATCTCGCCGAGACCCTTGTAGCGCTGGATGTGCATGCCCTTGGCCGACTCGGCCAGCAACCAGTCGAAGGCTTCCTTGACGCTGCGGATCGCGAATACCTGGTCACCGCGGCGGATACTGGCGCCCGCGCCCAGGCTCACCCGCCGGCCAGGGGCGATGAGTTGCTGGTAGTCCTTGCCGGCAAAGAAATCCGGTGGGAAGACATTATCGGACTCCAGCCCATGAATGGTGACGCGCACGCGGCCGCCGTATTCCTGCGCGTCGGCGGTGCTGAATACCTCTCAGGCATAATGCGCGGCGTCGGCGTTTTCGCCGTTGAGCTGCTGTTAGAAGCGCGCGAACCAGTCCTTGACGGTGGCTTCGTCAGCCAGCTGTTCGGCCTCCAGCGGCGGCAGCATGCGCATGGCGTCCAGCAGCGGCGGGTAGTAGCGCCGCTTCAGTCGCTCGATCGCGCGGTTCATGCGAATGTAATCACCGGCAAGATCCTTCAGTGCCTCGCCGGTGATGGGCTCGGCGTCCGTGGCCGGCTTCAGCGTGGCGTCATCCTGGGCCTGCTCCAGCAGGTAGGCATCCTT
>CAYWXF010000146.1:0-2124 GCA_964462025.1 uncultured Pseudomonas sp.
ACTTCCGCCGTGGGGATCAGTGACAGCGCAACCTGGTTTTCGGTAGCGCCCTGCACGTGAAACAGATCTTCGCCAAACTTCGGCAACTGACCGGTGCCAAACAAGGTATCGTGATTGACCAGATAAGGCACATAAGCTTCGGTATAACCGTGTTCAGATACATGCAGGTCCAGCATAAACTGTGCTAAGGCGCGGTGCAGGCGCGCTATCTGGCCCTGCAGAACCACAAACCGGGCGCCGGCTAACTTGGCACCCTGATCAAAGTTCATACCGTTAGCAAAGCTGTTGGCGACATCCACGTGGTCTTTCGGCTCGAATTCAAACTGCCGGCAGTCACCCCAGCGGCTGACTTCCTGGTTGTCGTCTTCATCAGCACCAACCGGTACGCTTTCGTCTGGTAAATTAGGTACGCCGGAGATGATGGCATGCAGCTCATCCTGCACTTCTGCCAGTTCGCGCTTCGCCACATCAAGCTGCACGTTCAGTTCATCGACTTCAGCAACCAACGGACCTATATCATCGCCCTTCGCCTTCGCCTGCCCAATCACTTTGGAGCGCGAATTACGCTCAGCCTGCAAGGCTTCAGTGCGTACCTGGATGTCTTTGCGCTGTTGCTCGAGTAATTCAAGCCGCTCAACGTCCAGTTGATAATTACGGGTGTGTTTAAGACGAGCGGCGGTATCACCGAGTTCACTACGAAATAACTTAGCGTCTAACATGTTAATCCCAGATCCATAAATAATAAGGTTTTAGCCACAGCGCAAGCGCTACTGCGGCCAGGCAACATACAAGGTTCAGACCGGCATGCAGGGCGGCCTTGAGATAGTCTCCGGCCTGTGCCAGCAATACCACTTCCAGCGAGAAGGTTGAAAAAGTGGTAAAGGCACCCAGTAAACCAACGCCCAGAAACAACCACGCCTGCTGATTGGGTAGCGGGTGCTGCTGTTGCCAGACAAACAATACAGCCAGTAGAAACGACCCTGATATGTTAACGATTAAGGTGCTCAAAGGGAATGCTTTGCCGACACCGGTAACCAACCACAGGCTCATGCCATAGCGAGCCATCGCCCCCAGCGCGCCACCGGCTGCAACCCACAGCAAGTTATTCATCATCACCACGCTGCCAGTCACTGGCCGCATCTTGTTGCCGCAGCCAGTTAATTTTTTCAGCTAACTGCTTCTCCAGGCCGCGATCACTGGGTTGATACAAACGTATGTCCTTGATCTCAGCGGGGACATAACGCTCGCCAGGCACTACCGCACCCGGGTAACTATGAGCATAACGATAATCGGCACCGTACCCCTCAGCTTTATGCAATTTTGTTGGCGCATTGCGCAGGTGTTTGGGGACGGGTAAATCAGGATACTCGGCTGCAAGTTTTTTAGCCTGATTAAAGGCCTGATAAACCGCATTGCTCTTCGGGGCGCAGGCACAAAAAATCAGCGCCTGGGCGATGGCCCGCTCACCCTCGGCCGGCCCCACCCGGGTGTAGGTATCCCAGGCATTTAACGCCAGTTGCATGGCCCGTGGATCGGCATTGCCAATATCTTCAGACGCGATTGCCAGCAACCGGCGCGCGACAATCAGTGGGTCACCGCCGCCATTAAGAATCCGCGCATACCAGTAAAGCGCCCCGTCGCTGCTCGAGCCCCGCACCGATTTATGCAAGGCTGAAAGCAAATCAAAATACACATCACCCTGCTTATCAAAAGAAGCCTGGCGGCCGCCCACGGCATTCTTAATCAGTTCCAGTGACAGCACCTTATCATCCGTGGCGTCGGCGCTGATCTCTAAATAATTGAGCGCGCGCCGGGCATCGCCGGCGGCCGAATGCAGCAGGTAGTCCATGGCTTCCTGTGGCAATTGCAGTTTCCGCTCGCCAAGGCCCCGTTCGCTATCATTCAGCGCCTGCATGATGACGTCCCGGATATCGTCATCAGTTAACGACTGCAAGCGGTAAATGCGGGTTCTTGAAAGTAAGGCATTGTTCAGCTCAAACGCCGGATTTTCAGTGGTGGCGCCAACAAATATCACAGTGCCGTCTTCGATGTACGGCAAAAACGCATCTTGCTGGCTCTTATTAAAGCGATGTACTTCATCAACAAAGAGCACAGTACGTTTCT
>CAYWXF010000147.1:0-2032 GCA_964462025.1 uncultured Pseudomonas sp.
CGCACCGCGGGGCGGCTCGAATTCGATGTCCAGCGGGAACAGTTCGTCGGCTGCGACGAGGCCAACCGGCTGCTGGGCAAAGCGTATCGCCAGCCGTACTCGCTGCCCGACGTGGGGTGAGCAGCTCGCGGCGCTTGCTGCAGACGGTTTCGCCCAGATAAACGATGTCCACAGCCGAGTCAGCCGCCTGCCGGTAAAAGTTCTGTACCACTTGTTTGGGCCAGAAGTACTGAATTGCTCCCAGAGAAAATTTCATGGTGGTTACTTCCATTTCCGGTGATAAGCGCCAAGCGTGGTCTGGCTACCTTCTGACAAGGATGCCAGCACCTGATCCCAGTCCTGAGCGACGCTAAAGCCAGCCGGGTCCGCCATCACGGCATCGATGGCCTGGCGCCAGACCCGGGTGATTTGCGCCACATAGGCGGGGCTACGTTGCCGGCCTTCAATTTTCAGCGAGGCGATGCCTTCGCGATAAAGCTCGGGCAGCAGGCTCAGGGTGTTCAGGCTGGTGGGCTCCTCCAGCGCGTGATAGGTTTCGCCACCCACCTCAAAGCGCCCTTTACATAAGGTCGGGTAACCGGCGGTTTCACCGGGAGCAAAGCGGTCAATTAAGATGTTATTGAGGCGCGACTCCAACGTCCCGTCTTCAGTCTCATCCCAGCGCACGAATCGCGCCGGCGAACAGGCACCGGCGGTATTGGGTGATTCACCGGTCATGTACGAACTCAGGTAGCAGCGGCCTTCCGCCATAATACACAGGCTGCCGAAGGCAAAAACTTCCAGTTCAATATCTGTGGTGCGCGCAATGGCCCGCACCTGATTCATCGACAGCACCCGCGGCAACACCACCCGCTGAATGCGAAACTGCCGGTAAAAGTCGATGGCCGCGGCATTGGTTGCCGAGGCCTGTACCGACAAATGCAACTCCAGCTTAGGATAGCGCTCAGCAGCATAAGCAAGCACCGCCAGATCCGCGAGAATCAGCACATCGGCACCCGCCCGGGCCGCCATATCCACCGCCCGCCGCCAGGTTTCCCAGGTGTCGGCATGGGCGAAGGTATTAATGGCGACATGTAGTTTTTTACCGTGCCGGTGAACCATCCGGGCGGCTTCTGCCAGCCCGGCCTCATCGAGGTTTAAGCCGGCAAAATGGCGGGCGTTAGTTTCGTCCTTGAGGCCGACATAGACCGCATCGGCGCCATTCTCTATAGCCGCTTTTAAAGCCGGCATACTACCGGCCGGACAGAGAAGTTCCATGTTGTATTCCTTCTTAACAGCGAGTTTATTGACCTGTGCCCTGAACCCAGATAACTGATGCCTATTATAATGGCTGCACCTTTGTTCAGGGGCTTCAATCCGAGGTTAAGAATGGTTATTCCTAAAGTAGTAGAACAGTTACCCGGGGTAACAAAAGCGTGCCTGCGCTATACGCCCGACGCACTCATAGCGGCGAGCATGAGTGCTGCCATGAATCAGATATTGCGGAGTGAACTGCGCCGCGGCGAGTTTGCGTTCCTGCAGGGTCGCTGGGTGCGGGTACAGGTGACGGATCTGGACTTCAGCTTCTATGTATCGGTTACAGACGATGAAGCCAGGCCCCAGCTGCAGGTCAGCGTACGCGAACAGTCCCCGGCTGTGACCATGCGCGGCGAAATGCCGGCCCTGCTGCTGCTAATCTCCAATAAGGTTGATCCTGACACCCTGTTTTTCCGCCGTAAACTGCTTATTTCCGGCGACACCGAACTGGGGCTGCACATCAAAAACCTGCTCGACACTATTGAACTGAAAGAACGGCTGCCGGGCTTCCTGTATCGCCTGTCGGATCAAGTAGCGGAACAAATTCTGACACAACAATCCTTGACGGGGGTCAACTAACTAACCCTTCATGAGTATCAATTTTCTGATCCCGATCAAGTAAAATTCAGCCCAACGTTTCGAGTTTTACGGGAAAGGCAAATGAGCGCAGTGACCTGGAGCCAGGCATTAATCGACAAATACAATATCAACGGTCCACGCTACACATCGTACCCGA
>CAYWXF010000148.1:0-1989 GCA_964462025.1 uncultured Pseudomonas sp.
AAAAGAGAGCTAACAGAGATGTCAAAAGCAGCAGAACGGAACATGGTTGTAGGCCTTGATATCGGCACCAGTAAAGTGGTGACCCTGATCGGCGAAGTCATGGCCGACAATGAAATCAGCGTGATTGGCGTTGGTGCTGCCGCGGCGCGGGGCATGGACAAAGGCGGGGTCAACGACCTCAACCTGGTGGTGCAGTCGATTCAGCGGGCGGTCGAAGAAGCCGAACTGATGGCCGATTGCCGGATTGCCTCGGTGTACCTGAACATCTCCGGGCGTCATATCTCGTGCCAGAACGAAAGTGGCATGGTGCCGATCAATGAAGCTGAGGTGACTCAGGACGACGTCGACAGCGTAATTCACGCGGCCAAGTCAGTTCCCATTGCGCAGGAACGCCGCATTCTGCACGTGCTGCCGCAGGAGTTCGTGATTGACTCCCAGGAAAGCATTAAGAGCCCAATCGGCATGTCCGGGGTGCGGATGGAGTCCAAGGTACATATCATCACCTGTGCCAACGACATGGCCAAGAACATCGTGAAGGCCGTGGAGCGCTGCGGACTGAGCGTCGACCGGTTGATCTTCTCGGCACTGGCTTCGAGTTATTCGGTACTGACCGACGATGAAAAAGATTTAGGTGTGGCGCTGGTGGATATGGGCGCAGGCACCATAGATATTTGTATTTATACCCAGGGCGTATTACGTCATACCGCGGTGATTCCGGCGGCGGGTAACCAGGTGACCAGCGATATTGCCAAGATTTTCCGTACGCCGCTGAATCACGCCGAAGAAATTAAGACTAAATATGCCTGTGCGCTGCGCGAGCTGGTCAGCAAAGATGACAATATCGAAGTGCCTTCAGTGGGCGGCCGGCCATCGCGCATTATGCAGCGCCATATTCTGGCCGAGGTGGTTGAGCCGCGCTATCAGGAACTGTTTGAGTTAATCCGCGATGAGATTAAACAAAGCGGGCTGGATGAGCAGATTGCTGCCGGTATCGTGATGACCGGCGGCTGCGGCCGCATGGAAGGCGCGATTGAGTTTGCCGAAGAAATTTTTCAGATGCCGGTTCGCCTGGGCGAGCCTTTAGGCATGAAGGGTCTGAGCGATTATGTGCAGGATCCAACGTATGCAACAGCTGTTGGTTTGTTACGTTATGGCCAGCAGGATGTGCAAAACCGCCAGAAAGAAGCGGGCGCCGCCAACGTGATCGGGTTATGGAAGCGTGTTCACGGTTGGTTTAAAGGCGAATTTTAATAACTGTATAAAATTAAAAACAGTGTTTTGGGGTAGTACAACAAGTAGTACAATAAGCAGGTAAAAGGAGAATTATAATGTCAGACGTATTTGAAGTACTCGACAATTTCGATAACGACGCCGTAATCAAGGTAGTCGGTGTCGGTGGTGGCGGCGGTAACGCGGTCAAACATATGATTAGCCAGTCGATTGAAGGCGTGCAATTTATTGTCGCTAACACCGATGCGCAGTCTTTACGCGATCACGGCGCGCACATTACGGTGCAGCTGGGTAGCGATGTAACTAAAGGCCTGGGTGCCGGTGCCAATCCGGAAGTCGGGCGCCAGGCTGCGGAAGAAAGCCGCGAAGAAATCAAAAAGCACCTGACTGGTGCCGATATGATCTTTATCGCTGCTGGCATGGGCGGTGGTACCGGTACCGGCGCTGCACCTGTGGTTGCTGAAGTTGCCCGTGAACTGGGTATCCTGACCGTGGCGGTCGTCACTAAGCCGTTCCCGTTCGAAGGGCGCAAGCGTATGGCTGTTGCCGATGAAGGTATCGCGCAACTGAGTCGTTTCGTTGATTCTCTAATCACCATCCCGAACGAGAAGTTGCTGAAAGTTCTGGGTAAAGGCACCAGTTTGCTGGACGCGTTTGGCGCGGCCAATGATGTGCTGCTCGGTGCGGTGCAGGGCATTGCCGAGCTGATTACCAAAACCGGCCTGATCAACGTCGACTTTGCCGATGTGCGCGCGGTTA
>CAYWXF010000149.1:0-1983 GCA_964462025.1 uncultured Pseudomonas sp.
TTGCTCGTCTTCTTCATTGCGCGACAGCATATCGCGCAGACACAGCTTGGCCACTGCCTGCTCGAGATCCAGCGGCTCATGGTCGTCATCGCCTTTGAGCATTTCGGTAACCCAGCGGATTAGCTCGTTGATATTTTTGTAGCGCATCTCGGCGGCACTGACGCTGGGGCTGCTTTCATACAACCATTCTTCATAACCGATGGTGCGGACCAGATCATAAAGGGCCGCGGGAGCTTCCTCGCGGTGGTCACAGCGCCGCGCAGTCTGGCTGATCAGATGGGTAAAATATTGTACTGACTGATATTCGCGGCTGCCCATCCGGGTTTTCAGCGCCTGATGCTGGGCCGCTTCGAGCAAACTGATATGCAGTTCATTGGCGAGATCGCCGATACGCTCCACGGTGCCAGGACCAATACCCCGCTTGGGTATATTAATAATGCGGATGAGCGCGGTGTCGTCAGTCGGGTTCACCAGTAGCCTCAGGTAAGCCATGATGTCTTTCACCTCAGCCCGGGCAAAGAAGCTCTGGCCGCCGGTGATGCGATACGGAATACGGTTGGTCAGCATGGCCTTTTCAAATACCCGGGCCTGATGATTGCCCCGGTATAGCAGCGCGAACTGGCTGTAGGGTGTGCGTTCCAGAAACCGCCGGCGCACAATTTCCGCCACCACGCGGTCGGCTTCATGTTCTTCGTTGCGGCCGTAGATCACCCGCAGCGGCACACCGTATTCCATCTCCGAGAACAGCTTTTTCTCAAACACGTGTGGGTTGTTTTCTATCAGGATGTTAGCGGCCTTGAGGATCCGTCCGTGCGAGCGGTAATTCTGCTCAAGCTTGATCACCTGCAGGTTAGGGAAGTCTTTTTGTAACAGCGCCAGGTTCTGGGGCTGGGCACCGCGCCAGGAATAGATCGACTGGTCATCGTCGCCAACCACGGTAAAGCGGCCGCGCTCACCCACCAGCAGCTTCACCAGCTGATACTGACTAGTGTTGGTATCCTGATACTCATCTACCAGCAGGTAACGGAACTTCTTCTGCCAGCGCTCACGGGCATCCTGATTCTGACTTAGCAGCAGGGTGGGTAGCAGAATCAAATCATCAAAATCCAGCGCGTTGCAGGCGCGCATGTTTTGCTGGTAGCGCCGGTAAAACTCCGCGAACAGCTGCTCGTCGGGCAGGGTGGCCCGCGCCAGCGCCTGATCCGGCTGCAGCATGGCATTTTTCCAGTTACTGATCTGGTGCTGTAGCTGCTTAAGTAAGGTCTTGTCGCCGTCGAGTTCGTCTTCGGTCAGCGCTTTAAGCAGGGCGAAGCTGTCCTGATCATCAAACAGCGAAAAGCCCGGCTTCATATTCAGCCGCGTGACTTCCTTGCGGATGATATTGAGCCCAAGGGTGTGAAAGGTCGATACCGTCAGGCCGCGGGTATATTGCCGGCCCAGCGTCTTGCCCACCCGCTCTTTCATCTCCCGGGCGGCTTTATTGGTAAAGGTGACCGCCGCGATATGGCGCGCCTGATAGTCACATTTGGTGATCAGGTAGGCGATTTTCTCGGTGATCACCCGGGTTTTACCGCTTCCCGCACCAGCAAGCACTAGCACCGGCCCGGCGATGGCACGTACGGCTTCCTGTTGTCGGGGGTTTAACTGCATCATGATCCTGCTGGTTAGCGGTGCGCTTGAATGAGCGGCAGATTTTACCGCAAACTCCTGCTAAGCTTAAAGGTAATTCGGCCCAGTGAAACAGGAGTGGTTATGGACGCCAAAAAAATTGAAGATATCGCCCGTCAGATCAACGATAGCATCCCATCGGGTGTGAAAGACTTTGCCGACGGCATGGAACAACGCATCAAGCAGATCCTGCAACAACAGCTGAACAAGCTCGATGTGGTCACCCGCGAAGAGATGGACGTGCAGCAACAGTTGTTGCTGCGTCTGCGCCAGCGCGTTGAGCAATTAGAAGAGCAGGTTGCTGCCTACCATAAG
>CAYWXF010000150.1:0-1965 GCA_964462025.1 uncultured Pseudomonas sp.
AAAGATGTGCACTTTCTCGGCATTCGCTCGCGCACCCAGCTGACACCGAAGGTATTTGCCGCCGCGCAAAAGCTGGCCGCGGTTGGCTGCTTTTGTATCGGTACCAATCAGGTCGATCTGCAGGCGGCGCGCCGCCACGGCGTGGTTGTGTTCAACGCGCCTTTTTCCAATACCCGCAGCGTCGCTGAGCTGGTGCTCGCCGAAATCATCATGTTGCTGCGCCGCATCCCGGAGAAAAATACCGCTGCCCATCAGGGCGGCTGGGACAAAGCCGCTCAAGGTTCTTATGAAGCGCGCGGCAAAGTACTGGGCATAGTCGGATACGGACATATTGGCAGTCAGCTCAGCATCTTAGCCGAACAGCTGGGTATGCAGGTGCGCTTTTACGACATCGAAAACAAGCTGGTGCTGGGTAACGCCATACAAGTGCATTCCCTTGACGAGTTATTGCGCCAGGCCGATGTCATTAGCCTGCATGTGCCTGAAACAGCGCAAACCCAGTGGCTGATAGGTGCCCGTGAAATTGCCAGAATGAAACCCGGCAGCATTCTTATCAACGCATCGCGTGGTACTGTGGTGGTTATCGACGCGCTGGCAGAGGCCCTGAAATCTGGCCACTTGGGCGGCGCCGCGATTGACGTATTCCCGGTAGAGCCAGGCAGTAACAACGAGCGTTTTGAGTCACCCCTACAGGGCCTAAGTAACTGCATACTCACGCCCCATGTCGGCGGCTCAACTCAGGAAGCCCAGGAGAATATCGGCATCGAAGTGGCCGGCAAGCTGGTTCATTACTCGGATAACGGCTCGACCCTTTCGGCGGTAAACTTCCCCGAGGTTTCGTTGCCGGCCCATGCGGGTTCAAGGCGCTTACTACACATCCACGAAAACCGCCCCGGTATGCTGACGCGCATCAACCAGATCATGGCAGACGACAATATCAACGTATCAGGACAATATCTGCAGACGGACAGCGAAGTGGGTTATGTGGTTATTGATATAGATACGCCGATTGAGGGCAATCAGGCAGACCGGATGCTGACGAAAATCCGGGATATCCCGGGCACTATCCGCGCCCGGGTATTGTACTAGCAAGGCATACTACCAGCAGGCTTACTCTTTGCCGGTGCGCTGGCCTTTGACTGTGCGTTCCATGGATTCAGCCGAAACATGGCGGACATCCTTGCCTTTCACGAAGAAAATAATGTACTCGGCAATATTCTGACAGCGGTCACCGATACGCTCCAGCGAACGGGCCGACCAGAGTACATTCATGACCTTAGGAATACCGCGCGGATCTTCCATCATATAGGTCATCAGCTGACGGGTCAGCGCTTCATACTGGCGATCCGCCTGGGCGTCCATCTGATGTACTTCATAAGCACTGTCGAGGTCCATACGGGCAAAGGCATCAAGTACGTTGTGCAGCATCGACAAAACCTGCTGACCAAGGTTCTCCAGGCTGACCAGAAACTGCTGCTGGTCGTTGTTAAAGCTCTCGAGTGCCACCCGGGCAATGCGCTCCGCTTCGTCACCGATCCGCTCAAGGTCAGAGATGGTTTTAAAAATCGCGATCACCAGGCGTAAGTCACTGGCCGCCGGCTGACGTTTGGCGATGATCTGCACGCAGGCTTCATCAATCTGCACTTCCATCGCATTGATGTTGAAATCGCGCTGTAAGATTTTTTCCGCCAGCTCATGATCCGACTTTTCAATAGCGTACAGCGAATCGCGCAACTGCTGTTCAACCAGCCCGCCCATGTTGAGCACCTGGTTACGGACCGCTTCAAGCTCTTCATTAAATTTGCCGGAAATATGCCGGCTCATGTTTAACTTATCCATCTCGGCAAGCTCCTGTTAACCGTAACGGCCGGTAATGTAGTCTTCGGTTTGTTTCTTTTCCGGGGTGGTAAACAAGGTATTGGTATCAGCATACTCAATCAGCTTACCCATATACATAAAGGCGGT
>CAYWXF010000151.1:0-1940 GCA_964462025.1 uncultured Pseudomonas sp.
CGGAATAAGCTCGCGCGCGCCAAAACCGATTTCTTCTTTCAGTTCGCGTACAGCGGCCTCTTCCGGGCTTTCACCGGCATCAATCAGGCCCTTGGGGAAACCAAGCTGATAGTTGTGCAGACCCGCGGCGTACTCACGTACCAGCATGATGGTATCGTCATCCATAAACGGCACCATCATGACCGCACCACGGCCGCTGCCCTGCATACGTTCAAACTGTCGTTCAACACCATTGCTGAAACGCAGGTCGATCGCCTCAATGCGCAGCAGCCTGCTGCGGGCGACGGTTTGCCGGGTCAGTATTTCGGGAATTTGTTTGCGCGCCATCACAGATCCGTTTAAAGCTGGCTCAACATGCATGATTTTAGTTACTATAGCGGGAAAGAACCGCACCGCACAACCTAAAGGAGTCCTTAATGAGCCAGACCAAGACACAATTTGACGCAGTAGTGATTGGCAGCGGCCCGGGTGGCGAAGGCGCGGCCATGCAACTGGCAAAGAGTGGCTGCTCGGTGGTGATGATCGAAAAACACAGCTCCATCGGCGGGGGCTGTACCCATTGGGGAACCATACCCTCCAAAGCATTGCGGCACTCGGTAAGCCGGCTCATTGAATACCACAGTAACCCGCTGTTTTCGAACGACCGCATTCAACGCGGCCTGACGTTCGCGGAGATCCTGAAACACGCCCAGGGCGTGATCCGCAAACAGGTCAATTTACGCAGCAGTTTTTATAACCGCAACGGCGTAACCGTAATTCACGGTGTCGCCAGCTTTGAAAGCGAGAACTGCATCAAGGTGACTCAGGAAGACGGTGTTGAGGAGTTTATCGAGACTAAACAGGTGGTGATTGCCAGCGGCTCACGGCCTTATCACCCGGAAGATGTCGACTTCAGCCACGCGCGGATTTACGACTCCGACACCGTGTTAGCACTGGAGCATGAGCCGCGCAGCATCATCATTTATGGTGCCGGCGTAGTTGGCTGTGAATACGCCAGTATATTTCGCGGTCTGGGCGTTAAGGTTGATCTGATCAATACCCGCGATCGCTTACTGTCGTTCCTGGATGCCGAGATTTCCGATGCGCTGTCTTATCATCTGCGTAACAGTGGCGTGGTGATCCGCCACAACGAAGAGTATGAAAGTATCGAAGGCACCGATGACAATGTGGTCATGAAAACCAAGTCCGGCAAGCGCATCGTGGCCGACTGTCTGCTCTATGCCAATGGTCGTTCAGGCAATATCGAAGAGCTGCAGGTGGATAAAGTGGGCCTGAAACCGAACTACCGCGGCCAGCTTGAAGTGTCGAAGCTGTATCAGACATCAACCGAAAATATCTATGCGGTCGGCGATATCATCGGCTATCCGTCACTGGCAAGTGCCGCCTATGACCAGGGCCGTATCTGTGCCACCGCGATGCTGTCCGGCGACTGCGCGCAGCGCCTGAAAAGCGATATTCCAACGGGTATCTACACCATCCCGGAAATCAGCTCCGTGGGCAAAACCGAAGAAGAGTTGACCGAGCAGCGGGTTCCTTATGAAGTGGGCCGGGCCCAGTTTAAGCACCTGGCGCGGGCGCAGATTTCCAATATGGCGGTGGGCAGCCTGAAGATTCTGTTCCATCAGGAAACCAAAGAAGTACTGGGTATTCATTGCTTTGGTGAGCGGGCGGCTGAGATCATTCACATCGGCCAGGCCATCATGGAGCAAAAAGGTGAAGGCAATACCATTGAGTACTTTGTCAGCACTACCTTCAACTATCCGACCATGGCTGAAGCCTATCGGGTAGCGGCGCTAAACGGCCTCAACCGCCTACGCGGCTGAACCTGCGGAGCTGCCGACCGGTAGCTCGACCCGTACTTCTAAGCCCCCGAGTTGTTCGCTGCGGCCCAGACTGATGTGGCCGCGGTGACGTTCGATAATCCGTTTCACAATGGCTAA
>CAYWXF010000152.1:0-1904 GCA_964462025.1 uncultured Pseudomonas sp.
ATGCATGGTAGAAATTACCCTTTTACGGTTTTTTAAACCCGAAAAAACAGGGTGTAATTTACCATCCGCCAATAAAAGCCGATATAAATCAAAGTGGGTAGATCTGGCATCAAAGTTGCACTGTCTGATAGGGACGAACAGCCAAAATTACTTTTTCTAAATGAGGTAAACACTATGAACACAGCAAGCTTGCAGTACTGGCGTGAACAACCTGTCCGGGACCTGATTGAACATATTCTCGAAAATTATCATCAGAAGCATCGCCAGCAGTTGCCGGATCTAATTAACCTGTCACGTAAAGTGGAGTCGGTTCATGGCGATCATCCGCAGGCTCCCGCAGGCCTGGCGGATCACCTGAGCGAAATGTTTCAGGAACTCGAAAGCCATATGATGAAAGAAGAACAGATTCTGTTTCCGATGCTGGCCGGGGGTATTTACCCGTCCGGGCCAATTAACGTGATGGAAGAAGAGCATGAGCAACACGAAGCCATGCTGGAGCAGCTTATGGTGCTGGCACATCAATGTGACACGCCGGCTGGCGCTTGTGGCAGCTGGACCGCACTCTACGCGGGCGTTACTGAATTGGTGACCGATCTGCGTGATCACATTGAACTTGAGAACACCGTGCTTTTCGTGCAGCCGGCACCGGCGATGCGTGTTCCCGCGCACGGCGAAGGCACCTGTTGCGGTTCTTGTCAGTAATCTGATTACAGGGGTATTGCCACGGACGGCGATAGCCCTGTTCCTTTCTCAATCGCCTTAGCTCAACCTGCGATTTTTTCCAGACGCTCCATTGCCAGTATCTCGACCAGTTTATTTTCTACTAACAAAATATTTTCGTGCTGCAGGCGCGACAGGATCCGGCTGATGGTTTCAACAGATAAGCCGATGTAATTGCCAATATCGGCACGGGTCATGGACAACCGGAATGATTTGCCGGACAGACCACGGTCGGCAAAGCGTCGCGATAGACCGAGCAGAAAGTGCGCAAGGCGAGCTTCCGCAGCGCGATTATTCAGGCTGCCGAGCAACTGTTTGCTGGTATAGAGCTCAACGCTCATCATGCTCATCAGTTCGCGGCGTAATACCGGCATTTGTGCTGATAAGTCATCCAGCGAGTTCAGTGGTATCTCACAGAGCATGGTGGTTTCAAGTGCCTGGGTAAAGCTGCGGTGGCGGCCTTCAGCCAAGGCATCAAAGCCGACCAGGTCACCAGGCAGGTGAAAATCGATGATCTGCTCAACACCATGATCGTCCAGGGTATAACTTTTTAGTGACCCGCTTCGTACCGCATAGAGATACCTTAACGGAGCATCGGCTGTAACCAACAGATCCTTTTTGTGCAGGGGCTTATGGCGCTGAATAATGGTATCCAGCCTGGCCATATCGCTTTCACTCAGATTTTTAGGCAGACACAGCGGAGCCATGCTGCAGTTCTGACAATGTATGTGCGAGATCGTATTAACCATGAATTTTTCCTGACTTGGATCAAGGACAGCGAAATTAATTGTATTATACGCAGATTGCGGTTAATTAAATCTTATACAGAAGGGCTACCTATTTATTTCCAGTTTTGGACGTTAATAGGCTATAACCAGAGAAGTTCACATCATAAGGACAATAACAATGCATGGGATAGATATTAATTTATGGGCGGTTCTTGTCGCCGCACTACTCAATTTAGTTATCGGCGGCCTCTGGTACTCTCCGGTATTATTCGCAAAGCCGTGGCAGGCGGCAGCGGGCATATCTGATGAGCAGCTACAGGCGTTCAAGCCGCTGAAAGTGTTTGGCTTAACCTTTATCTTTTCGTGGATAATCAGTCTGAACCTGGCATTCTTTCTAGCCTCACCGGGCACCGACTGGCAGTGGGGCTTAACCGCAGGGGTGCTGGCCGGACTGGG
>CAYWXF010000153.1:0-1521 GCA_964462025.1 uncultured Pseudomonas sp.
TTGGCTTTGCGGCGGCCTTCCCGCTGTCGATTCAGGTTATCTTCGGCTACAGCCATGTAATGGTTGACGGCGTGATGACTCACAATACTCCCAACCCGAATGGCCCGAGTGCCCTTACCTACGCCTGGATCGCACCATTTATCGGCGCCCTGATTCGTCCGCTGGGCGGCTGGTTATCTGATAAATGGGGTGGTGCCTTAGTCACCCAGATTTGCTCTGCAGTGATGGTCGCCTGTGCGTTAGGTGCTGCCTACTACATGCAGCTGGCCTATCAGTCTGAAAGTCCGGAACAGTACTTTATGCCGTTCTTCCTGATTTTCCTGGGCCTGTTTGCCGCCAGCGGCATAGGTAATGGGTCAACCTTCAAAACTATCGCGGTAGTGTTCCCGAAAGAACAGGCCGGCCCGGTATTGGGGTGGACTTCAGCAGTTGCCGCCTATGGTGCCTTCTACATTCCACAGGTGTTTGGTGAGCAGATAAAAGCCGCCACCCCGGAAGTGGCCATGATTGGTTTCGCCGCATTCTATGCGCTATGCCTGGTCATTAACTGGTTCTTCTACCTGCGTAAAAGCGGTGAGTTCTACAACCCGTAAACGGGCAGCACAATAAAAAAGGCGCTTCGGCGCCTTTTTTATTGCTTGCTACTAACTATCGGCGGATCAAAAACAGCCAGATAACCAGGATCAGCGTGATAAACCAAAACCCTGACAGCAACTGCCAGAATAACAATGAACTGGTTTTGCGTTCCTGCTTTACCTCGTCGTGCAGAAAGTCGGGGTTGGGCTGCTGCAGGTCTTTAAGCAGTTGCTGCAGGCTTTGGTAGCGCTCATTTAAATTCAGGTTAACACCACGACGCAGCGCCCGATCGAACCAGGCGGGAATCACGCCGTTATAATGGCTGGCACTGCGGTAGCGTAGCTTGTCAAAATCGCGGGCGGTGGTGCAGTTCTCGATGGCCTCGCCATAAGGTAGATGGCCGGTAAAGAGCTCATAGGCGATGGTTGCGACCGAATAGATATCACCCTGCTCGCCGGAGTTATGCCCGAGAATATAATTCGGGTCGGAATAATCAATAGTTCCCAGCGCGATATCCTGCTGCAGAGGGCTGTATATTTCCGCCAGCCCGGCCACATAGACCGAGCCAAAATCAACAATTTTCAGGGTGCCGGCTGCATCCATCATGATATTTCCGGGCTTCAGATCCTGATGCACTGCACCTTGCCGGTGAAATGCTTCAACGCCGGCAGCAATTTGTTTCACCAGCCCAATAGCTACCGACGGTTTCAGTGGCTTTGGCTGGCGTTTAAACCAGTGTTCCAGGGTTTCCCCTTCGATGTATTCCATCAGGTAGTAGAGGTAATTCCGCGTCCGCTGCTGGCGGACGACCCGCACCACATGCGGGGATCGGATCCGCAGGCCAATCCACTCTTCGCGGATAAAGCGATCGATGTATAGCACATCGTCTTCGTAGTTAATCGACGGGCACTTAAGAATCAGTTGCTGACCGCTGGTTTCATCCTC
>CAYWXF010000153.1:1531-1879 GCA_964462025.1 uncultured Pseudomonas sp.
CCAGATACAGGTGGCTACGGCTACTGGCAAAAATTTCCCGCACCACCCGCAAGCCATCAATCTTCATCCCTGCACTTAAAGCCGGCGGAAAGGGTAAGCGCACCAGTTGCTGGCTGTAGTCGTCCAGGCTTTGCTCAGGCACCGCTTCAACCACAACCAGAATGGCACTGAGGTTATCCTGGCCGCCGTTACTCAGCGCCTCAGCTTTCAGCTCTGCGCAGATATCGGCGGCTGGCCGCTGTTGTGCAATAAGCTGTTGCAGTCGGGTTTCGGGAATAAAATCATGGATACCGTCGCTGCTCAGCAAAAAGCGATAGCGCGAGGTAACTAGCAGCAGGGGCTCATCCA
>CAYWXF010000154.1:0-1847 GCA_964462025.1 uncultured Pseudomonas sp.
CAGGCCGCAGTAACTGGCGCCCTGAGCTGTGCCGGGCCTTACTATTAGCCTGGTCGCTAAGCTGCAAAACGTCAGGCCAGAGGCCGGCCGGATTGCTATGTCGTGATGATCTGTTAGATTATCAGGTAACCGATAACAATTGGGTGGGCAAGATGATGGAGCAATTGATCAGGGACGGTCTGGTGCAGTGGGCGACTGCCGCGATACAGGCGTCAGTTGCCATGTTAGTGGCCTTTGGCTTTTATAAAGGGCTGGTTTTGTTAATTGCCCGGCTGTTTAAGCCGGAATCGGCCACCCGAATTTTCTTTAACGCCTCTGCACGGGCGCTTGGCACGACATTAGTACTGATAGCGCTGTACAGTGTGCTGAATTCCGTTCCCGAAGATCTGCCGCTGCTGGCACCGGTGCAGCACATAACCAAGCTGCTGCTGATTATGTCGTTATCCTGGACCGCGGTAAGTTTTACCTCAGCCATTGGCGATGTGATTGTCATGCTGAACCCCGCCTTTGAAAATGAATGGAAGCATGCCCGCAAGGTAGAAACCCAGACCCGGTTTTTTGTGCGTGGTTTAAATATTGTTATTGTACTGGTCGGCGTGGGGGCTGCGCTGATGACCTTTGAAAACGTCAGCACAGTCGGCTCAAGCCTGCTGGCCTCAGCCGGGATTGGCGGTATCATTCTCGGCTTTGCTGCCCGCCCGGTACTGAGCAACCTGCTGGCAGGTATGCAAATTGCGATTACCCAGCCATTTCGGATTGATGATGCGATGTATGTCCAGGGCGAGTGGTGCTGGGTGGAAGAGGTCACCGCCACTTATGTGGTGCTGCGGGTATGGGATTTGCGCCGGCTGATTGTGCCCCTGCAATGGTTTATTGAAAACCCGTTTCAGAACTGGTCAAGGAATACCTCAGATCAGACCGGCAGCGCGTTAATCTGGGTCGATTATGGTATTCCTGTTGCTGCACTGCGCCGCGAGTTCAGCCGGCTCCTGCAGGCTACCCCCGACTGGGATGGCGTCACCCAGTCAGTTCAGGTTGTTGAAGCGGGTGAAAAAGCCATGCAAATCCGTTTTCTGCTAAGCGCGAGAAACTCCAGTACCCTGTGGACTTTAAGGTGTTATGTGCGCGAGGGAATGATCGATTTTATTCAGCAGCACTATCCTGATTACCTGCCAAAACACCGGGCTGAGCTGACAGAAACGACAGTGCCGGCTAAAGAACTCCAGGATAGCAAAACACAATGACAATTATCGCTGAAACTGACCGGTTGCTTATTCGTCATTTTACGCTTGAGGATGCCGACTTTATTGTGCAGCTGCTCAATGACGAGTCCTTTATTCGTTACATTGCCGATAAACAGGTGCGAACTGCCGCCGATGCCGTTAAATATTTAACAAGCGGGCCCATTAACAGTTATCAGACTTACGGCTTTGGCCTGAATAAGGTGCTGCTAAAAAGCGCGACGCCGGGTGCAGCGGCTGATTTGGCCACCCCGATTGGTATGTGCGGTTTACTTAAAAGACCTGAGCTCAGTTTACCTGATTTGGGCTTTGCCTTTTTGCCGGCATATTGTGGCAGGGGCTATGCGCTCGAAGCGGCCCGGGCAGTGCTGGCAGCCGCCGTTAACGCAGATGAAATCAGCACTGTGCTGGCGGTAACCAAACCCGAGAACCTGCGCTCGGCTATGCTGTTAGCCAGGTTAGGTTTTACGTTAACCGGCACCATTTCGCTTTATGGCCTGAACAACACTTTATATCAGTACCTTGCCGCTAAAGATACTGTCCCTGGCAGTGATAAACTGCGGTAATCAGCAGCAGAGTAGCGCTCGCGATGTTAAATATGCAGTA
>CAYWXF010000155.1:0-1809 GCA_964462025.1 uncultured Pseudomonas sp.
TCCCAGGTAACGCAGTGCAAACAACGCCAGCCCGATCGGAATAAACCAATAGGCAATATGCAGCGACCACAGCAAGGGCACCCGCCAGGTAATCCAGATCTTCCAGCGCCCACAGCGAATCGCCAGCGCGATTGCCGAAACCGCAAATATAGCTGCCATCCCCATCGCCGGAATAAAGCGATCGCCGGCGGTCACCTGTATCACGAAAATCAGCCACAGACTGCCCAAAGCGACACGATCCAGCCAGGCAATCGGCTGTACCTTTTCGGTCATAGTGCCATTGGCGGTAAACATAGGTAACACCCGGCCGCCAACAATGGCCATCAGCAAGGTGATTAGCCATACCGCACTCTGACTGCCAATTTGCTGAATATCAAAGTGACCTGATAACAAACCATAGTGCATCAGGCCGTTACATAAAGTGAGTAACAGTAGAACCGGGATGAAGAATAAGTTGCGCTGTTGCTTGACCGCAATCAGCGGTATAGCGAGTAACACCGCTGCCAGTGGCAGGAACAAGAGATCCACACTAACCACCAGCCACACTGGCAGATAACTGCCAAATAACAGGGCCAGTCGTCCCCCCAGCCACACCAGGGTCAGAATCATCAGGGTATTACCATGGGTGGCGCGTAAACCGGTCCAGTTCTGCACCGCGGTCAGCAAAAACCCGATCACTATCGCTGCCACAAATCCAAATAGCATTTCATGGCTATGCCAGAACAATACATGTCCATACACAGGCAACTGCATGTATCCCGCCAGCACCAGAATCCATAGCAGCATGGCGAGAGCACTGAACAGAGCTCCCAGCAAAAACATCGGCCGGAACGCCTGCCGCAGCAAGGGCCACATTTTTTGTTCAACCTGAAGATCAGTTATCTGAATCATAGCGCACCAGTCATTCCGTTAAGCGTGGGTGCCATCATACAAGAACGCTTACGGGTTGGCCGGGCAAAAAAGAGGTACTCCTAAATGGACCCCCTGACTCATTTCTATAACCCTCAAGGTGAATTGTACCAACCGCGTGCTTCGCCCATAGTTTGCTTAAAATCTAGCATACCATTCAAGGAGTTCTACCATGTCGGATCTGAAGCAATGGAACCCGGAAGATCAAAAATTCTGGGACCAAAAAGGCAAGAAAATTGCCAACAGGAACCTGTGGATTTCGATCCCCAGCCTGTTGTGCGGTTTTGCTGTCTGGATGATCTGGAGCATCATTACCGTTCAGATGCTCAATCTGGGCTTTCCCTACTCTGCCAGTGAGCTGTTTACCTTGTCAGCGATTGCCGGCCTGACCGGTGCTACCCTGCGGATCCCGGCGAGCTTCTTTGTTCGTCTCTGCGGCGGCCGCTATACCATTTTCCTCACCACCACTTTACTGCTGATTCCGGCGGTTGGTACCGGCCTCGCCTTGCAGGATAAAAACACACCGCTGTGGGTATTCCAGCTGATGGCTTTGCTGTCCGGTATCGGCGGCGGTAACTTTGCTGCCTCAATGTCGAATATCAGCTTCTTCTTTCCAAAGAAACAACAAGGTCTGGCGCTTGGTCTGAACGCTGGCCTGGGTAACTTCGGTGTCACCACCATGCAAATCCTGGTGCCGCTGTTCATGACCTTCGGCGCCTTCAGCCTGGTTGGCGGTGGCGAGCCCATGATTCTGGAAAAAGCCAGCGGCACCTTGATTGGTAGTATTCCGGCAGGCTCCGAAACCTGGATTCAGAACGCGGGCTTTTTATGGGCGTTGCTGCTGGTGCCATTAGCCTTTGCTATCTGGTTCGGCATGAACAACATCCATACCGAAGAAGT
>CAYWXF010000156.1:0-1776 GCA_964462025.1 uncultured Pseudomonas sp.
GCCTGTTTTTGGCTTTAAAGTCAAGCGTGAGATCGGATATTTGCGGTGTTTTCGCCCAATCAGAATCAAAACACAGATGCAAGTTACTGGCCGATTAGGTTATTATCGAAAGCCGGGCACTACAAATAATAATAATACGGCTGCGGCCAGTCACTATCGGGGTTTTCTTATGTGGAAATGGACTAAACGGGGCTTAGCGACTGTGGTCGTTGTGGGCGCCATACTCATCATTAATGCGATTTGGTTTAAGCCGTTCTCCATTCGCGTGTTTTACGACCGCACCATGCTGGATACCGCGATGAATTCGCCGCAGTTGCTGACCCAGCTGCGGATTCTGGAGGGTTTTGGTTTTCGTGGTCATAACGCCGAGCTGGATAACCTGTCGCCGGCGGTGCGCGCTGAGCGCATGGATAAGCTGCGTGAAAACTACGAGACTTTCCGGTCCTATGATCGCGAAGGGCGCACCGGCCAGGATCTGATTTCCTACGATATTTTTGATTACTTTCTCAGCACCATGATTGAGGGCGAGCGCTGGCAGTGGCACGGCTACCCGATTACCCAGCTGAGCGGAGTGCATACCAATTTGCCTTCGTTTTTGTCCGACATGCATCAGGTTAGCGATGCCACCGACGCTGAGCATTATGTCAGCCGGCTGAACGCCGTTGACCTGCAGTTCTCCCAGCTGCTGGAAGATCTGCAAATCCGCACCGAAAAAGGCGTTATTCCGCCACGCTTTGTGGTGGATGCGGTCATTGCCCAGATGGAAACCATTATGGAGCCGGCCGCGGCTGACAACATGATGGTGACGTCGTTCGCGAAGAAGCTGGAGCAAACTGAGCTGACCGCTGCCGAACAGCAGGATTTTCTGAAGCAGGCTGAAGTGGCGATGGAGGTGTCGGTGTATCCGGCTTACCGGCGTTTACACGATTACTTCGTGCAACTGGCACCGCAGGCGACCAATGACGCCGGGGTATGGAAGCTGCCTGATGGCGAGGCCTACTACGCTTATATGCTGAAGCAGAATACCACCACGGATCTGAACCCTGACGAAGTGCATCAGATTGGTCTGAGTGAAGTGGCACGTATTCAGGCTGAAATGCGCACAATTTTTGATCAGCTGGGTTATCCGGCGGATGTCAGCATCGGCGCCTTGCTGCAGCAGATGAACGAAGATCCGCAGTTCCTGTATCCGGATACCGAAGCCGGTCGTGAGCAGATCCTGGCGGATTACACCGCTATTGTGGATGACATTTATACCTATATTGATCCGGCCTTCCGCAGTAAGCCGCAGGCCGGGCTGGAAGTGGTGCGGGTGCCGCAGTATGCCGAGAAAAATGCTCCTGGTGCTTACTATCAGCGGCCGGCACTGGATGGCTCACGGCCAGGCCGTTTTTACGCCAACCTGTACGATATCAAGGCCACACCCAAATACGGTATGAAAACCCTGACCGTACATGAAGGTGTGCCAGGCCACCATTATCAGCTGGCTCTGCAGCAGGAAATGACCGGACTGCCAATTTTCCGCTCCTTTATGCCGTTTTCAGTGCACGCCGAAGGCTGGGCGTTGTATACCGAGCAGCTGATGGCAGATCTGGGCTTTTATGAGAATGACCCCTACGGTGACATTGGCCGGCTGCAGGCGGAGCTGTTTCGAGCGATCCGGCTGGTGGTGGATACCGGTATCCATGCCAAGCGCTGGACCCGCGAAGAAGCCATTGACTACATGGCATCCCAGGGCGGCATGACGATATCCGATGTGACCTCGGAAATTGAGCG
>CAYWXF010000157.1:0-751 GCA_964462025.1 uncultured Pseudomonas sp.
GATCACCCTGCTTTATCCACGACTGCCGGCGCTGGCGCTGATGGCGGTCAGCACCGGCCTGTTGCTGGCCCATGTGGGAGCGAATCTGTACGCCTGGCAGCAGGGGCTGGTACTGCCCTTGGCTTCGGGAATGCTGTTACTGGCGCTGCTGACCGGCTGGCATCTGGCGGCCAACTTCTGGCGCGAATCAGCGGCCAAGCGGCAGGTGGCCGCCCAGTTCGGACTTTATGTACCGCCTGAGCTGGTCAATGATATCGTCGCCCGGCCTGAGGCCCAGGATCTGACCGGTCAGGTTAAACACTTAACTGTGTTGTTTTCTGATGTGCGCGGCTTTACTTCCTTTGCTGAACAGATTCCGCCGGCCCAACTGACCGCAGTAATGAATCAGTTGCTGTCGCCGGTCACCCGCGCCATCCACGAGCACCGCGGCACCATAGATAAGTATATGGGTGATGCGGTAATGGCCTTCTGGGGAGCACCGCTACCTGATGCTGACCATGGCTGGCATGCAGTGCAGGGTGCCATCGCCATGCAACAGGCGCTGGCCAGCACTAACCAGCAGTTCCGCCAACAGGATTTACCGGCGCTGCAGATGGGCATTGGCATTCATACCGGTCCGATGAACGTGGGCAACATGGGATCTGATTTCCGCATGGCCTATACTGTGCTCGGCGATAATGTGAATCTGGGTTCACGAATTGAAGGGATGACCAAAATCTATGGTACGCCGATTCTGATCAGTGACGCCACG
>CAYWXF010000157.1:761-1694 GCA_964462025.1 uncultured Pseudomonas sp.
CAGCTGGCTATCCGCCCGGTGGACCGGGTGCGGGTAAAAGGTCGCCAGGCGCCGGTAGCCCTGTTCGAGGTGTTACCGGGCAAACCCGATGCGGCTACCCTTGAGGCCGTCGAGAGTGGCTGGCAGGCCTATCAACAAGGCGATTTCAGTGCGGCACAGGCGTACTATGCTAAAGTACTGGCGTTGGATCCCGACGATCAGCTGGCCTTGCTGTTTCGGGAACGATGCGACTATTATCTACAACAGCCCCCTCCCGCTGACTGGGATGGAGTTTTTCGCCACGAGCAAAAATAACGAGGCCCGGGAACTATGGCCACTTCAGACTTGCTGGAACGGATTCGCTATCTGAATAAAATAGGGATAGCCCTGTCGGCTGAGCGCGATCACATCAAGCTGCTCGAATTAATTTTAAGCAGCGCCCGCACCCTGACCGACGCCGATGCCGGCTCACTTTATCTGGTGGACGACCGGCAACTGCGGTTTGCGCTGGTGCAGAATGACACCCTGAACATCCATTTTGGCGGCAGCGGTAAGCGGTTAACCGAAAACTTTAAGCCCCTGCCCCTCTACCTTGACAATCAGCAGCCGAATGACAAGCTCGTTGTGGCCCATGCTGTGCTGCATGAAAAGACTGTGGTAGTGGATGACGCTTATGATGCCGATGGTTTTGATTTTGCCGGCACCCGGGTCTTTGACCAGAAAACTGGTTACCGCACCCAGTCGGTGCTGGTGGTGCCGCTAAAAAATCATGAGAACGAAGTCATTGCTGCGCTACAGCTAATAAATAAACAAGGCCAGCATCCGGGCCGGCCGGTGCCGTTCCCCGATGACGATATTGATCTGACCCAGTCGCTGGCCTCCCAAGCCGCGGTGGCGCTTACCAACCAGCGATTAGTGGAAGAATTGCATCACCTGTTTGAAAGTTTTACCCAG
>CAYWXF010000158.1:0-1635 GCA_964462025.1 uncultured Pseudomonas sp.
CGGCGCGCTTTTATTTATCGCTGCGCAATAAGGTCACTGAGAACATCTGGTCGTCCGCCAGCCACCATTTTTCAGCGTGCCATCCGGCCTTTGCCGCCAAATCTTCAAACTCCTGCGGATGGTACTTGTAGGAGTTTTCGGTGTGAATGGTTTCGCCTTCGGCAAAGTCAAACACCTGTTCATCCAGGGTCACGCGCTGATCGCGAACACTGCGCAGGTGCATTTCGACCCGGCCTTTCTCATCGTTATACCAGGCCTCATGGCGGAACCCGTCCAGGTCAAAATTACCACCCAGCTCACGATTGATCCGCACCAGAACATTCTTGTTAAATTTGGCGGTGACCCCTTCACTGTCGTTATAAGCCTGATGAAGTAGTCGCTCGTCTTTCTTGGTGTCGACTCCCAGCAGCATGTAACTGTCCGGGCCTAAGGTTTGCTGTGCGTTGGCAAGAAATTCGACGGCCTCAGCCGGCGCCAGATTGCCTATGGTTGATCCGGGAAAGAAGCCAAGATGCACCCGGCCGTCTGGTTTTAGCGGAAAAGGCTTGGTGAAATCGCCTTCCACCCCGTGAATAGTTAGTGCCGGGAAATAGCTTTTCAGCTCTTCACAGGCGCTTTGCAGATGCGCCCCGGAGATATCGATAGCGGTAAACTCTTCGATCTGCTCCAGATGTTCCAGCAAGGGTTTAATCTTATGCAAAGAGCCCGCTCCAAACTCAATGACATGAATGCCGTCGCCGGTCTGCTGGCGGAAATAGTCGTTGAGATCTTTTGCTACCTTTGGCAATAACTTGAGCTCAGTGCGGTAGGGATAGTACTCGTCTAACTGACAAATCTGATCAAAATACCGCGACCCCTGTTCATCATAGAAGTATTTGGGCGCGAGCTGTTTCGGCTGACGCTGAAGGCCGGCAATAACGTCGTCTAGAAATTCCTTATCTTCACGCTCTGTTTCTGGCAGCGTAGTGCTCACCGGGTCTGACATACTGCTTTACCTCGTCCATTTAAAGTTGTTTATCTGGCCAGTCTCAGGCCACTGAATTGCCAGCGCTGGTGCGCGTAAAAAAAGTTGCGGTAGGTTGGCCGTAGCTGATCTTTGGCGGTCGCGCAGGAGCCCCCTCGTAATACCCATTGGTTGGCCATAAATTTACCGTTGTATTCGGCTAGCGCGCCGCCGGGCGGCTTAAAGCCGTGGTACGGCAAAAACGGACTTTGCGTCCATTCCCAGACATCGCCGTAAAGTTGGGTTAAGCCCTTATCGGCTGCGGGTTGTGGATGCCAGCGGCCGGATTCTGAAAAGTTGCCGTCGATGGTTTTATTGCGCGCCGCGACTTCCCACTCCATCTCGGTAGGCAACCGGTAACCGGCCCAGCGGGCAAAAGCATCCGCTTCGTAATAGCTGATATGGCATACCGGCTGCAACGGGTCGACTTGCTGATAGCCGTGCAGCGTAAGCGCCTGCCATTGGTCTTCAGTTTGCCGCCAGTATAAGGGGGCCTGCCAGTTTTCGCGCTGACAGCGTGCCCAGCCGTCCGAGAGCCACAGCTTAGGGCGCTGATAACCGCCGTCAGCCATAAACTCCAGCCATTCCTGGTTGGTCACCAGGCTGTTACGGAGGCTGAAATCAGGCACATA
>CAYWXF010000159.1:0-1618 GCA_964462025.1 uncultured Pseudomonas sp.
CACCGGGCACCGACTGGCAGTGGGGCTTAACCGCAGGGGTGCTGGCCGGACTGGGCTGGGCTACCATGATTTTCGCGATTATAGCGCTGTTTGAGCAGCGTAGTTGGCGTTACATCTTCATCCACGGCGGTTATATCACGGTTTACTTTGGTGTGGCCGGCGCGCTGCTGGGTGGCTGGAAATAAAAAAACGCCGGCAGTAGCCGGCGTTTCACGTGTTTAAAATTATTCCTGTTCGGTTTTAGGCCGTAAGTTATTTACGACTTCTTCAGCGTTGAAGCTGTAGTCGGTATCCGGGATGGGACCGCTGCCCATTTTAATTTCCAGTACCACTTCGATGTCACTATCGGTCTGGCCCCCAAGATGGATCCCGGCTGAAAATGCTGTGCGCGGATAGCTACGCACATAACATCCGGCAACGCCACAATATCTCACCATATCACGTGATGTCATATATCCCAGACTTGGATTCGTTACGCGTTCCCGGTCCACCAGGGTGTCGCGATGCACAATCAGAAACCAGTCGTAGCCTTCCTGTATGGTGACCTCAGCTGCGCGCAACATGGCATAGTTCATTGCCTGCGACTTATCGGTACCGCGCGCCTTAAAACTTACCCGGTACTGGGTATCAGTCAGCTTGGTTTCGCTGTAGCCATAGCCGCCGTCACTGGCAGCGCGGTAGTCCGGTTGGCTTGTACAAGCTGCCAGGCTGAACGTTAACGCCAAAAGTGCCAACTTTATTAAATAGTTCATCAGTACTCCTCCTCATCCGATAACTTCAGTATAGCAGTGGCCAGGGATTTCGCTGTGTTAAGCAGAGTGCAAAAACCAGAGTGCAAAAAAAAAGCGCCTGGAATGCAGGCACTTTTTAGTGGATTCGTTCAGTCGAACTATATCTACATTCGCGGACCGCGCCCTCTCAAAGCGCCGAAAACCAGAGAAACAACGAGTAGAATAAGGAATATATAGAAGATTATCTTGGCAATCTCAGCTGCTGCTCCGGCAATACCGCCGAAACCCAGCACCGCCGCGATAAGTGCGATAACCAGAAAAATTAGTGCCCAACGTAACATAGTGTGCTCCTTGTTGAGTTGCGTCTCTTTAAGCAAATACCATAAGTCGGGTTTTTGCAAATTTATTAACCAAGGCAGCTACTTGGTGCGGGCGAGGATACTGTCCAGATGATTGGCAAAAGCCATGCGATCGCGCTGGCTTAAAGGTGCCGGACCGCCGCTCTGGATGCCACTGCTACGCAGGGTATCCATGAAATCGCGGATGTTCAGGCGGCCACGGATATTGTCGCTGGTAAATAGTTCACCGCGCGGGCTCAGTGCCTGCCCGCCTTTCTCAATGACTTCAGCAGCGAGCGGGATATCGCTGGTGATCACGAGATCACCCGGTTCGGTGCGCTTGACGATTTCATCGTCGGCAACGTCGAAGCCGGAGCCGACCTGCAGGGTGCTGATGACTTTTGAGGGCGGCACCCGTAGTGGCTGATTGGCCACCAGAATAAGGGGAATGGCTTTGCGCTCTGCAGCGCGGTACAAAATCTCTTTAACGACAGCAGGACAAGCGTCGGCATCCACCCATATTTTCATTTAAAACCCTGAATCTGGTTG